>NZ_VIWV01000001.1:5367884-5684423 GCF_007829875.1 Streptomyces capillispiralis
CGCCCCGGGCGCCCCTACGGCCGCACCGCCTCCACCCGCACCGCGCACGCCTTGAACTCCGGCATGCGGGAGGTCGGGTCGAGGGCGGGATTGGTGAGGGTGTTGGCGCGGCCCTCGCCGGCCCAGTGGAACGGCATGAACACCGTGTCGGGGCGGATCGCGGTGGTGATCCGCCCCGGCGCCACCGCCCGGCCCCGGCGCGAGACCACCGCCACCGGGTCGCCCTCGGCCACGCCGAGCCGCTCCGCGAGCCGGGGGTGCAGCTCCACGAACGGGCCCGGGGCGGCGGCGTTCAGCTCCGCCACGCGCCGGGTCTGGGCGCCGGACTGGTACTGCGCCACGACCCGCCCGGTGGTCAGCAGCACCGGGTACTCCTCGTCGGGCTCCTCGGCGATCGCGCGGTGCGACACCGGCACGAACCGGGCCCGCCCGTCCTCGGTGGCGAACCGGTCGAGGAAGAGCCGGGGGGTACCGGGGTGCACACCGGCACCGTGGGAGGCGCCCGCGCCGGTTTCCCCCCGCGGTGTTCCGGTGCCCTCCCCGGCCCCCGTTCCCGTCTCCACAGCCCCGACCCGGGCCCCCGTGCCCGTCCCCGTCCCCGGCGCCGGGCACGGCCAGAACACGCCGTTCTCCTCCGCCAGCCTGCGGTAGCTGATCCCGGAGTAGTCCGCCGGACCGCCCGCGCTGGCCCGGCGCAGTTCCTCGAAGACCTCCTCGGGGTCGGTCGGGAACTTCTTCTCCAGCCCCCGCCCGCCGCCCAGCCGCGCCGCCAGTTCGTGCATGACCTCCAGGTCGCTGCGGACCCCGTCCGGCGGGCTGATCGCGCGGCGCCGCAGCAGCACCCGCCCCTCCAGGTTGGTGGTCGTGCCCGTCTCCTCCGCCCACTGCGTCACCGGCAGCACCACGTCGGCGAGCGCGGCCGTCTCCGACAGCACCACGTCGCACACCGCCAGGAAGTCCAGCGAGCGGATCCGCTCCTCGACGTGCGCGGCGCGCGGCGCCGAGACGACCGGGTTGGACCCCATCAGCAGCAGCGCGCGGATGTCCGTGCCGAGCGCGTCCAGCAGCTCGTAGGCGCTGCGCCCCGGTCCGGGCAGGCTGTCGGGGTCCACGCCCCACACCCCGGCCACGTGCGCGCGGGCCGCCGGGTCGGTGAGCTTGCGGTAGCCGGGCAACTGGTCGGCCTTCTGGCCGTGTTCGCGCCCGCCCTGCCCGTTGCCCTGCCCGGTCAGGCAGCCGTACCCGGACAGCGGACGGCCCGCCCGGCCCGTCGCCAGGCACAGGTTGATCCACGCGCCCACCGTGTCGGTGCCCTTCGCCTGCTGCTCCGGTCCGCGCGCGGTCAGCACCATCGCGGCCTCCGGCGCGCAGAACATCCGGACCGCCTCGCGCAGCTGCGGGACGGACACCCCCGTGATCCGCTCCACGTACTCCGGCCAGTGCGCCATCGCGGCCGCCCGGGTCTCCTCCCAGCCGGTGGTGCGCTCCTGGATGTACGCCTCGTCGGTGCGGCCCTCGGCGACGACCAGGTGCAGCAGCCCCAGCGCCAGCGCGAGATCGGTGCCGGGGCGCGGCGCCAGGTGCAGATCGGCCTGCTCGGCGGTCTTCGTGCGGCGCGGGTCGACGACGATCAGCGTGCCGCCGTTCTCGCGCAGCTCGGTGAAGTAGCGCAGCGACGGCGGCATGGTCTCCGCCGGGTTCGACCCGACGAGGATCACGCAGCCGGTCCTCGGGATGTCCTCCAGCGGGAACGGCAGCCCCCGGTCCAGCCCGAACGCCCTGCCCCCCGCCGCTGCCGCCGACGACATGCAGAAGCGCCCGTTGTAGTCGATCTGGGAGGTGCCCAGCACCACCCGCGCGAACTTCCCCAGCGAGTACGCCTTCTCGTTGGTCAGCCCGCCCCCGCCGAACACGCCGACCGCGTCCGCCCCGAACCGCGCGCGCGTGCCCCCCAGCCCCTCGGCGATCCGGCCCAGCGCCTCCTCCCAGGACGCCGGCACCAGCGAGCCCCCCTCGGACCGCACCAACGGCGAGGTCAGCCGGACGCCCGACGACAGCACGGCGGGCGCCGTACGCCCCTTCCCGCACAGCGCGCCCCGGTTCACCGGGAAGTCCGCGCGCTCGCTCACCTCGACGGTCCCGTCCGGGGCGGGCGTCAGATTCATCCCGCACTGCAGGGCGCAGTAGGGGCAGTGCGTGGGCGTCACGGTGTTCTGCATGCGGCTCAGCCTGCGCCGCCGGTGTTACACGGCACGCCGGTCCCTGTTACACGCCCGGTACGGCGACCTCCCCGCCCCTCGCGGCCGGCGGTGAGGGGCGGGCCCGTGTCATCCGGCGGCCCGCGCGGACGCGTCCGCCAGCGCCCGCTCCACCCCCGGCTCCCGCGGACCGAGGAAGCGCGGGTCGGGGCGGAAGGCCGCGTCCAGGGCCGCCTTGCCCGCCGCGAGGAGTTCCCGTGCGCCCCCGTAGTACCAGGTGACGTCGTGCCGCTCGTCGACGCCGACGCCGTACGAGGAGACCCCGGCCGCCCGGCACAGGGCCACCGCGCGGCGGATGTGGAAGCCCTGGCTGATCAGCACCGCGCGGTCCACGCCGAAGATCTTCTTCGCGCGGACGCAGGAGTCCCAGGTGTCGAAGCCCGCGTAGTCGCTGACGATCCGCGCGCCGGGGACGCCGTGCCGGGTGAGGTAGGCGCGCATCGCGTCCGGCTCGTCGTAGTCCTCGCGGCTGTTGTCGCCGGTGACCAGGACCACCTCGATCCGCCCCGCCCGGTACAGCTCGGCCGCCGCGTCCAGCCGGTGCGCCAGGTACGGCGACGGCTCCCCGTCCCACAGGCCCGCGCCGAACACCACCGCGACATCGGTGCGCGGCACGTCGGCGGTGGTGCGCAGCCGGTCGTCCGTCGTCAGCCGCAGCCAGGTCGCCGGCAGCAGCGCCAGCACGCACCCCGCCACCACCACCCGCACCAGCCGCCGCCGGCCCGCACGGGTACGGGGAAGACGTGGCGGACGGACTCTGAGACGTCGCAGCGGACGGCGCATCGGACGGGCCCCTCCCCGGTGGTTCCTCGACCCTGCAAGACGCCCCGGCGGGCCTCCCGGTTCACGAAACGCCCTGTGACCGGTTTCACGGCACCGGAGGAAACCACAGGTCGAACGGCCTCACACCCACCGGGGGCCGCACCGTGAACCGCCGGAAAACACCCGTGATGCCCGCGCAACGGGAAGGCAACGTCCCGCGGCCACGATCGACGCATGACGGCGTATCCCCAGAACCTCTTCGGCCGGCACCACCCGGTCGCCCCGCCCCCCGCTCTCGTCGTCGTGGCCCACGGCAGCCGCGACCCGCGCGCGCTGAGCACCGTACGGCAGCTCCTGGACCGCGTCCGCGCGCTGCGCCCCGGCCTGCCCGTGCACCTGGGCCACATCGAGCTGAACGCGCCCCTGCTCACCGACACCCTCGCCGGGCTGGACGCGCGCGGAACGGAGGCCGCCGTCCTCGTGCCGCTGCTGCTCAGCCGCGGCTACCACGTCAAGCGGGACATCCCCGAGACGGCCGCCGGGGCACGGCTGCACACGCGCGTGGCCGCCCCGCTCGGCCCGCACCCGCTGCTCGTGGACGTCCTGCACGCCCGCCTCACCGAGGCCGGCTGGCGCACCCCGGCCGACCCCGCGGCCCGCCGCGCGAGCGGTGTCGTCCTGGCCGCCGCCGGGTCCCGCGACCCCGAGTCGCGGACCGACACCGCCCGCATCGCCGACGACCTCGCCGCACGGCTCGGTGTCCCCGTCGTCCCCGCCTACGCCTGTGCCGCCGCCCCCACCGTGGCCGACGCCGTCCGCGCGCTCGCCGCCCGGGGCCGCCACCGTGTCGCCGTCGCCTCCTGCTTCACCGCCCCCGGCCGCTTCGCCACGCAGTGCGCGGCGGCGGCACCCGGGATCGCCGCCGCCCCCCTGGGCACCCACCCCGCGATGGCCCGCCTCCTGCTGCACCGCTACGACCAGTCCCTGACCACCCGCACGCCGCTCACCGCACCGGCCCTCGCGTCGGCGTGAAACGGCCGCCGTCGTCCCGGATGTCGGTGGCGGCGTTTACTGTCGGTGCATGGAAGGCACCGCATCCGACACCTCCGCACCTCCCGCGCCGTACGAGAACCACGTCCCGCCCGCCGGGTACGACCCGTCGGCCGTCGAGCGCTGGGCCGCCGAGCCCGACAAGCGTCCCGGCCGCACCGCCTTCCAGCGCGACCGCGCGCGCGTGCTGCACTCCGCCTCCCTGCGCCGCCTCGCCGGCAAGACCCAGGTCGTCGCGCCGGGGGAGGGCAGTTCCGTCTGGGACGCCAGCCCCCGCACCCGCCTCACCCACTCCCTCGAATGCGCCCAGGTCGGCCGGGAGCTCGGCGCCGCCCTCGGCTGCGACCCCGACCTGGTGGAGGCCGCCTGCCTCTCCCACGACCTCGGGCACCCGCCGTTCGGGCACAACGGCGAACAGGCGCTGAACGAGTTCGCCGAGGACTGCGGAGGCTTCGAGGGCAACGCCCAGTCGCTGCGCCTGCTCACCCGCATCGAACCCAAGCGGTTCACCCCCGAGGGCTCCGTCGGCCTCAACCTGACCCGCGCCGCCCTCGACGCCGCCACCAAGTACCCCTGGCCCCGCGGCGCCCACCCCACCGACCCCGCCTCCGCGAAGTTCGGCGTCTACGACGACGACCGCCCCGTCTTCGACTGGATCCGCGGGGACGCCCCCGGCTCCCGCACCTGCTTCGAGGCCCAGGTCATGGACTGGTCCGACGACGTCGCCTACTCGGTGCACGACGTGGAGGACGGCCTGCACGCCGGTCACATCGACCCGAACTGCCTGCTCGCCGAAGCGGAACGCCGGGCGGTCTTCGCCGTCGCCGTGGGACGGTACGTCCCCGCGGACACCGACCACGAGGAGCTCGCCGAGGCCCTCGACCGCCTCCTCGCCCAGGAGTGGTGGCCGCACGCCTACGACGGCACCGCCGTCGCCCAGGCCCGCCTCAAGGACGCCACCAGCCAGCTCATCGGCCGCTTCTGCCTCGCCGCCGAGGGCGCCACCCGGCAGGCGTACGGGGGCGGCCGCCTCACCCGGTACGGCGCCGAGCTGGTCGTCCCGCGCGGCACCCGCATGGAGTGCGCCGTCCTCAAGGCGGTCGCCGACCGGTACGTCATGCAGCGCGCCGAACAGGAGCGGCTCCGCGCCGACCAGCGCGTCGTCGTCCTGGAACTCGCCGAGGCCCTCACCGCCCGCGCCCCCGAAGGGCTCGACCCCCAGTTCCGCACCCTGTTCGCACAGGCCCCGGACGACCGGGCCCGCAAGCGCGTGATCGTCGACCGGATCGCGTCCCTCACGGACGCCTCGGCCCGCGCGCTGCACGCCCGGCTCACGGGGCAGGCATGACCCGTATGGCCTGATCGGGTCACTCCCCCTTCCGGCAACACCGCGGGTGCGGGACGCTCGCAGGTGGCGGCACCCCCAAGAGGAGGCATCACGTGGTCGACGCGGATCAGACATTCGTCATCGTCGGAGGCGGCCTGGCCGGCGCGAAGGCGGCCGAGACGCTGCGAGCGGAGGGCTTCACCGGCCGGGTGATACTGATCTGCGACGAACGCGACCACCCCTACGAGCGTCCGCCCCTGTCCAAGGGCTACCTCCTCGGCAAGGAGGAACGCGACAGCGTCTTCGTGCACGAGCCCGCCTGGTACGCGCGCCACGATGTCGAACTGCACCTCGGCCAGACCGTCGACGCCGTCGACCGCGCCGCGAGGACCGTCCGCTTCGGCGAGGACGGCACCGTCGTCCGCTACGACAAACTGCTGCTCGCCACCGGCGCCGAACCCCGCCGCCTGGACATCCCGGGCACGGACCTGGCCGGCGTCCACCACCTGCGCCGCCTGGCCCACGCCGAACGCCTCAAGGGCGTCCTGGCCTCCCTCGGCCGGGACAACGGCCACCTGGTGATCGCCGGCGCCGGCTGGATCGGCCTGGAGATCGCGGCGGCGGCCCGCCAGTACGGCGCCGAGGTCACCGTCGTCCACCGCGGCCCGACCCCGCTGCACTCGGTCCTCGGCCCCGAACTCGGCCAGCTCTTCGCCGAACTGCACCGCGAGCACGGCGTGCGCTTCCACTTCGGCGCCACCCTCACCGAGATCACCGGCCAGGACGGCATGGTCCTCGCCGCCCGCACCGACGACGGCGAGGAGCACCCCGCGCACGCCGTCCTCGCGGCGATCGGCGCGGCCCCGCGGGTCTCCCTCGCGGAGGCGGCGGGGCTGGAGCTCGCCGCCCGCGCCGACGGCGGCGGCATCCTAGTCGACGAACGGCTGCGCACCTCCGACCCCGACATCCACGCGGCCGGCGACGTCGCGTCCTTCCCGCACGCCCTGCTCGGCACCCGGCTGCGCGTGGAGCACTGGGCCAACGCGCTGAACGGCGGTCCGGCGGCCGCCCGCTCGATGCTGGGCCGGGAGGAGGTCTACGACCGCGTCCCCTACTTCTTCACCGACCAGTACGACCTGGGCATGGAGTACTCCGGGTGGGCGCCGCCGGGGTCGTACGACCAGGTGGTGATCCGCGGTGACGCCGGCAAGCGCGAGTTCATCGCGTTCTGGGTGAAGGAGGGGCGCGTCCTGGCGGGCATGAACGTGAACGTGTGGGACGTCACGGATCCGGTCCAGGCACTGATCCGCTCCGGCCGGCGGGTGGACCTCGAGGCCCTGGCCGACCCGCACGTACCGCTGGACGGCCTGGTCGCCTAGGTCCTGTCGTCGCACTCCCGTCCGCCGACAGGACCGGGGCCCCGCGCCCCCGAGGAGCGCGCTCGCGTCCTCGTGCTGTCGGTCCGGCCCCGTAGAATTCACGCGTGGCAGGACGGATCAACGACGAGGACGTGAAGGCGGTACGGGACGCGGTCCCGATCGACGCCGTGGTGTCCGAGTACCTCCAGCTGCGCAACGCGGGCGGCGGCAACCTCAAGGGCCTCTGCCCCTTCCACGACGAGAAGTCGCCGTCCTTCCAGGTCAGCCCGAGCAAGGGACTCTTCCACTGCTTCGGCTGCCAGGAGGGCGGCGACACCATCACGTTCGTGATGAAGATCGACCACCTCTCCTTCTCGGAGGCGGTCGAGCGCCTCGCCGGACAGGCCGGCATCACCCTGCGCTACGAGGAGGGCGGGTACAACCCCACCCACCAGCGCGGCGAGCGCATCCGCCTGGTCGAGGCCCACAAGATCGCCGCCGAGTGGTACGCGGAACAGCTCGCCTCCTCCGCCGAGGCCGAGACCGGCCGGGTCTTCCTCGCCGAGCGCGGCTTCGACCAGGCCGCCGCCCTCCACTTCGGCGTCGGCTACAGCCCCCAGGGCTGGGACCACCTCACCCGCTTCCTGCGCGGCAAGGGCTTCAGCGACAAGGAGCTGCTGCTCTCCGGGCTCGCCCAGGAGGGCCGCCGCGGCCCCATCGACCGCTTCCGCGGCCGGCTGATGTGGCCCATCCGCGACATCGGCGGAGACGTCGTCGGCTTCGGCGCCCGCAAGCTGTACGAGGCCGACAACGGGCCCAAGTACCTCAACACCCCCGACACCGCGATCTACAAGAAGTCCCAGGTCCTCTACGGCATCGACCTGGCCAAGAAGGACATCGCCAAGTCCTCCCGCGCGGTCGTCGTCGAGGGCTACACCGACGTGATGGCCTGCCACCTCGCCGGAGTGACGACCGCCATCGCCACCTGCGGCACCGCCTTCGGCGGCGACCACATCAAGATCCTGCGCCGGCTGCTCATGGACAACGGCAGCGCCCGCGTGATCTTCACCTTCGACGGCGACGCGGCCGGCCAGAAGGCCGCCCTGCGCGCCTTCGAGGACGACCAGAAGTTCGCCGCCGAGACCTACATCGCCATCGCCCCCGACGGCATGGACCCCTGCGACCTGCGCCTCGCCAAGGGCGACGAGGCCGTCGCCGACCTGGTCGAACCCCGCACCCCGCTCTTCGAGTTCGCGCTCTGCCAGATCGTGCGCCGCTACGACCTGGACACCCCGGCCGGCCGTGCCGCCGCCCTCGACGAGGCCGCCCCGATCGTCGCCCGCATCAAGAACAGCGGCGCCCAGCACGAGGTCGCCGTCGAGCTCGCCGGCATGCTCGGCATCCTCGACACCCAGTTCGTCGTCAAGCGGGTCGCCCAGCTCGCCCGCTGGGCCCGCGACCGCGGCGGCAAGGGCCCCGCCCCCGACCGGCAGCAGCGCGGCGGCCCGCAGCAGTACGCCGGCGCCCCCGGGCAGCCCGCCCCGCGCGGCCCCGCCCTCACCCTCCGCAACCCCGTCTTCGCCACCGAACGCGAACTGCTCAAGCTCGCCCTCCAGCGCCCCGAACTGGTCTCCCCGGCCTTCGACGCCTACGGGGTCGACGAGTTCACCGCCCCGCCCTACGCCGCCGTCCGCCAGGCGATCCTCGACGCCGGGGGCGCGGAGTACGGCCTCCAGGACCCGCAGGAGTACCTGATCCGGGTCCGCGAGGCCGCCCCCGACGACACCGTCCGCGCCATGGTCACCGAACTCGCCGTCGAGGCGATCATGCTGCACCGGGGCGTGAAGGACGCCGACGACACCTACGCCGGCGCCCAGCTGGTCACCGTCCGCCGCCGCGCCGTCGAGCGCCGCATCCGCGACATCACCAGCCGCCTCACCCGCCTCGGCGCCCACGGCGACCCGGCCGAACTGACCGCCGTGCAGAACGAGCTGTGGGTCCTCCAGCAGTACGACCAGGCCCTGCGCGAGCACGGCGCCGCGGCGCTGTAGCCCGGCATCACCACGCCGTCACGGACCGGACGCAAAAAGTCATCGCACGCCCCTCGTGAGGACGATGTGTCGTACCCCACACTGGGTGACGGTGCCTGAGTCCTCGGAGCGCGGCCGATCCGTCACCGACGGGTCCCGGACATCCGCGGTTCCGCTCATCGCGTACGGGACGGACAGCGGCGAGGCCGCCGACTCCGCTCCCGAAGTACCGCTGCCGCCCTCCTTGGCAGCGATCATCCTGGAGGTCGCCCCCGTGCAGACCCAGACCCTCACCCAGCCGGACGCCGGCGTGCTGTCCGCGATGCCCGCGCAGAGCCGCGTCGCGCACCACCCCGAGACCCCGCCCGAGCCGGCCGAACCCCCCGCCGAGGCCCTGGACCCGGCCGGCCTCCCGGCCGAACCCGCCGAACCCGCCGAACCGGCCGCGCCCGTCCGCCCCGACACCGGCAGCCCCTCCTCGGACCTGTTCCGCCAGTACCTGCGCGAGATCGGCCGCATCCCCCTGCTGACCGCGGCCGAGGAGGTCGAACTCGCCCGCCGCGTCGAGGCCGGACTGTTCGCCGAGGAGAAACTGCGCCTGACCCCCGACCTGGACAGCCGGCTCGCCCACGACCTGGACCGGCTCGTCGTCATGGGCCGGATGGCCAAGCGCCGGCTGATCGAGGCGAACCTGCGGCTCGTCGTGTCCGTCGCCAAGCGGTACATCGGCCGGGGCCTGACCATGCTCGACCTGGTCCAGGAGGGCAACCTCGGCCTGATCCGCGCGGTGGAGAAGTTCGACTACGCCCGCGGCTACAAGTTCTCCACCTACGCCACCTGGTGGATCCGCCAGGCCATGTCCCGCGCCCTGGCCGACCAGGCCCGCACCATCCGCGTCCCCGTCCACGTCGTCGAACTCATCAACCGCGTCGTCCGCGTCCAGCGGCGCATGCTCCAGGAACGCGGCTACGAACCGACGCCGGCCGAGGTCGCCGCCCATCTGGACCTGCCGCCCGAGCGGGTCGGCGAGGTGCTGCGGCTGGCCCAGGAACCGGTCTCCCTGCACGCCCCCGTGGGCGAGGAGGACGAGGTGGCCCTCGGCGACCTCATCGAGGACGGCGACGCGGCGAGTCCGGTGGAGTCGGCGGCGTTCCTGCTGCTGCGGGAGCACCTGGAAGCGGTGCTGTCGACGCTGGGGGAGCGGGAACGCAAGGTCGTGCAGCTGCGCTACGGACTGGTCGACGGGCGTCCCCGCACGCTGGAGGAGATAGGCCGCATCTTCGGCGTGACACGCGAACGCATCCGCCAGATCGAGTCCAAGACGCTCAGCAAACTCCGCGACCACGCCTTCGCCGACCAGCTGCGCGGCTACCTGGACTGACGCCCCCGCCCCCCGCTCCGGTCCGGACCGCAGCGGGGGGCGGGGGCGTCAGCCGCCGGGGACGGTCAGTCGACCTCCGCCACCGCCTCCGCGAACTGCGCCTTGTAGAGGCGGGCGTACGCGCCGTCGGCCGCCAGCAGCTTCTCGTGCGCGCCCTGCTCCACGATGGACCCGTTCTCCATCACCAGGATGGTGTCCGCGTCCCGGATGGTCGACAGCCGGTGCGCGATGACGAACGACGTACGCCCGTGCGCCAGCCGCGCCATCGCCTTCTGGATCAGCACCTCCGTCCGCGTGTCCACGGAACTCGTCGCCTCGTCCAGCACCAGGATCACCGGATCGGACAGGAACGCCCGCGCGATGGTGATCAGCTGCTTCTCACCCGCGCTGACCCCGCTGCCCTCGTCGTCGATCACCGTGTCGTACCCGTCGGGCAGCGTGCGCACGAACCGGTCCGCGTGGGCGGCCCGCGCCGCCTCCTCGATCTCCTCCCGGGTGACCTCCCGGGACGCCCCGTACGCGATGTTCTCCGCGATGGTGCCGCCGAACAGCCAGGTGTCCTGGAGCACCATGCCGATCCCGGCCCGCAGGTCGTCCCGGGACATCCGCGCGATGTCCACCCCGTCGAGGGTGATGCGCCCGCCGGACACCTCGTAGAACCGCATCAGCAGGTTCACCAGCGTGGTCTTGCCGGCGCCCGTCGGGCCGACGATGGCCACCGTCCGGCCCGGTTCGACCGTCAGCGACAGGTCCTCGATCAGCGGCTTGTCGGGGTCGTACCGGAACGACACCCGCTCCAGCTCCACCCGCCCGCGCGGCTCCCGGGGCCGCTCGGCCGGCGAGGGGTCGGCCTCCTGCTCCTCCGCGTCCAGCAGTTCGAAGATCCGCTCGGCGGAGGCGACACCGGACTGCACCAGGTTCGCCATCGAGGCGACCTGCGTCAGCGGCATCGAGAACTGCCGCGAGTACTGGATGAACGCCTGCACGTCACCGATGGACAGCGACCCGGACGCGACCCGCAGCCCCCCGACGACCGCCACCAGCACGTAGTTGATGTTCGACACGAAGAACATCAGCGGCTGCATGATCCCGCTGTTGAACTGCGCCTTGAACCCGGCCTCGTACAGCGCCTCGTTCTCCTCGGCGAACTTGGCGGCCGACTCCTCCTGCCGCCCGAACACCTTCACCAGGGTGTGCCCGGTGTACATCTCCTCGATGTGCGCGTTGAGGGTGCCGGTGGTGCGCCACTGCTGCACGAAGTGCGGCTGCGACCGCTTGCCCACACGGGTGGCGACGACGAACGACAGCGGCACCGTCACCAGCGCCACCAGCGCGAGGATCCAGGAGACGTAGAACATCATCGCCAGCACACCGATGATCGTGAGCAGCGAGTTGATCAGCTGGCCCATCGACTGCTGGAGCGTCTGCCCGACGTTGTCGATGTCGTTGGTCGCGCGGCTCAGCACCTCACCGCGCTGCCGCCGGTCGAAGTACGACAGCGGCAGCCGCGACAGCTTCGTCTGCACGTCCTCGCGCATCCGGAACACGGTGCGGTTCACCGCCCGGTTCACCAGCCGGGTCGCCACCGCCATCAGCAGACCGGCGGCCGTGAACACCACCAGCGCGAACAGCAGGACGTTCCCCACCGCCGTGAAGTCGATGCCCTCGCCCGGGGTGAAGTCGGTACCGCGGAGCATGTCGGCGACATCGCCCTCGCCCCGCTCCCGCATCGAGTCGAGCACCTGCTCCTTGGTGGCGCCCTCCGGCATCTCCCGCCCGACGATCCCCGCGAACACCAGGTCGGTCGCCCGGCCGAGGATCTTCGGCCCGATCACGCTGAATCCCACGCTCAGGACGACACAGGCCAGCAGCCCGTAGATCGTCAGGCGCTCCGGCCGGAACTGTGCGATCAGCCGTCTGCTCGACCCCTTGAAGTCGATCGTCCGCTGGTCGGGGCCGCCCCCGGCCATCATCCGGCCTCCTGGCCCCGCCATCAGGCCGCCTCCGCTTCCGTCAGCTGGGAGAGCACGATCTCCCGGTAGGTCTCGTTGTCCGCCATCAGCTCGTGGTGCCGGCCGGTGCCGACGACGCGGCCCTCGTCCAGGACCACGATCCGGTCGGCGTCCCGGATGGTCGCCACCCGCTGCGCGACGATCACCACGGTCGCCTCGGCGGTCTCCCGCGCGAGAGCCGCCCGCAGGGCCGCGTCGGTGGCGTAGTCGAGCGCGGAGAAGGAGTCGTCGAAGAGGTAGATCTCCGGGCGCTGCACCAGCGTGCGGGCGATCGCCAGGCGCTGGCGCTGACCGCCGGAGACGTTCGTCCCGCCCTGCGCGATCGGCGCGTCGAGGCCGCCCTCCAGCCGCTCCACGAAGTCCCTGCCCTGCGCCACCTCCAGCGCGTGCCACAGCTCCTCGTCGGTGGCGTCCGGATGGCCGTAGCGCAGATTGGTCGCCACCGTCCCCGCGAACAGGTACGGCTTCTGCGGCACCAGCCCGACCGTCCTCGCCAGCAGCGCCGGCTCGACGTCCGCCACGGGCACGCCGTCGACCAGCACCTCCCCGTCGGTCGCGTCGAACAGCCGCGGGACGAGACCGAGCAGCGTGGACTTGCCGGAGCCGGTCGACCCGATCACGGCGGTGACCTCGCCCGGCCGCGCCACCAGGTCGACCGCCCTCAGCACCGGCTCCTCGGCGCCCGGGTAGCGGAAGCCCGCGCCCCGCAGCTCCAGATGGCCGTGCCGGCGCAGCTCGGTGACCGGCGCGACCGGCGGCACCACGCTGGAGGAGGTGTCCAGCACCTCCTGGATGCGCTCCGCGCACACCTCGGCGCGCGGCACCATCATGAACATGAAGGTGGCCATCATCACCGACATGACGATCTGCATCAGATAGGCGAGGAACGCGGTCAGGTCGCCGATCTGCATCCCCCCGCTGTCGATCCGGTGCGCGCCGAACCACACCACCGCGATCGACGACAGGTTCACCACCGTCATGACCACCGGGAACATCAGCGCGAGCAGATTGCCGGTGCCCAGCGAGACGTCGGTCAGCTCCGTGTTGTGCGTCCGGAACCGCCGCTGCTCGTAGGTGTCCCGCACGAACGCGCGGATCACGCGGTTGCCGGTGATCTGCTCGCGCAGCACCCGGTTCACCGTGTCCAGCCGCTCCTGCATGGTCCGGAACAGCGGGCGCAGCCTGCGCACGATCAGCGTCACGCACAGCCCCAGCACCGGTACCACCGCGACCAGCACCCCGGACAGCGGCACGTCGAGACCGAGCGCCATCACGATGCCGCCCACGCACATGATGGGCGCCGACACCATCAGGGTGAACGTCATCAGCACCAGCATCTGCACCTGCTGGACGTCGTTCGTCGTACGGGTGATCAGCGAGGGCGCGCCGAAGTGACCCACCTCTCGCGCGGAGAACGACTGCACCCGGTCGAACACGGCGGCCCGGACGTCCCTCCCCAGCGCCGAGGCGGTCCGGGCGCCGTAGTACACGGCACCGATGTTGCACACGACCTGGGCCAGCGAGATGCCGATCATCAGGGCGCCGTAGCTCAGGATGTAACCGGTGTCGCCCTCGACGACACCGCTGTCGATGATGTCCGCGTTGAGCGTGGGCAGGTAGAGCGAGGCGCAGGTCTGCAGGAACTGCAGCAGCACCAGCAGGGCGACGGGTCTCTTGTAGGGCTCGAGATGGGTCCGCAGGAGTCGTATCAGCACACTGAATCTCTCGGAGTGGTCGACGGGGGCGCTTGGTTGCCCGTGGCCCCTATCGTCGAACACTCCACCCGCGTTACCTCAACCGAATTAACCGGCGGGGCCGTGCTAGGAACGGAAAGCGGCCGGATGCGTCTGCTCGCGCACCGACACGTACTGCTGCCGCACCGCCTGCCCCACCGCCAGCTCCTCGCCGGGATCCAGCACCTGCGCCACCGGACCCTGCCAGACCGGCGGCGTCCGCGGGTCCAGCGCGCCCTGCGACACCCCGAGCGCCCAGGCGGCCTGCCGGGCCGCGCCGATCGCCGCGTAGTCCGCGGGCTGCGGCACCACCACCTGCGCACCGAACAGCGCGGGCGCCGCCGCCTGCACGGCGGGCAGTTCGGCCGCCGGACCGAGCAGGAAGACCCGCCGCACGTCCACGCCCCGGCCGCGCAGCACGTCCAGCGCGTCCGCGAGCCCGCACAGCATCCCCTCGAACGCGGCCCGCGCCAGGTGCTCCGGCCGCATCGACTCGCGCCTGAGCCCCGCCAGCGTCCCGGCGGTGTGCGGCAGGTTGGGGGTGCGCTCACCCTCCAGGTACGGCAGCAGCACCAGCCCGTGCGCCCCCGGCGTCGACTTCATCGCCAGCTCGGACAGGCTCTCCAGATCGGGCAGCCCGAGCAGCTCCGCGGTCCCGCGCAGGGCGCGCACGGCGTTCAGGGTGGTGACGACGGGCAGGTGCATACCGGTCGCGTCGGCCAGGGAGGTGATCATCCCGTGCTGGTCGACGAGCGCCTCCGGATGCACGGCCATCACCGACCCGGACGCGCCCAGCGACACCACCGCGTCGCCCAGCCCGATGCCGAGGCCGAACGCGGCCGCCATCGTCTCGCCCGTACCGGCCGAGATCAGCAGCCCCTCCGGCGTCGTACCGGCCGCGTCCGACGGGCCGATCACCTCGGGCAGCATCGCCTGGTGACCGAGCGCCAGCTCCACCAGATCCGGCCGGTAACCGCCGGTGGCCGCCGCCCAGTACCCGGTGCCCGAGGCACCGCCCCGGTCGGTGGTCCGCCGCACCGGCCGGCCCAGCAGCTGCCACACCAGCCAGTCGTGCGCCTGGAGCAGCACGGCGGTGCGCGCGGCGTTCTCCGGCTCGCTACGGGCCATCCAGCGCAGCTTGGTCACCGGCTGGGCGGCCTGCGGCACACAGCCCACGGCCTGCGCCCACGCCTCGCGCCCGCCGAGCGCGTCGACCAGATCGGCCGCCGCGACCTGCGCCCTCTTGTCACCGCCCACCAGTGCGGGCCGCACCGTGTTGCCCTGCGCGTCCAGCGGCACCAGCGCGTTCTGCTGCGCGGACACCCCGATGGCCTGCACGCCCTCCAGCAGCCCGCCGCCCGCCGCCTCGCCGAGCGAGAGCAGCCAGGCCTGCGGGTCGACGTCGGAGGAACGGCCGCCGTCGGCGCCCTGCGCAGGATGCTGGGCATACCCCTGCCTGAGCACCGCTCCGGTGTCCGTGTCACAGACGACGATGCGAGTGAAATCGGGCGCACTGTCCAGCCCGGCGACTATCCCCATGCGGAAATTCTGCCGCACGCGCCGCCCGGACCGGGCCGTGGGCACCGTCAAGTGTTGCTGGTGCCCCAGTCGTCCTCCGCCGGACCATGGGCGGTGCGCTCGCGCAGGGTGCGCACCCGCTGGGCGACCGAGTCGGGCATACGGTCGCCGACCTTGTCACTCACCACGTGGTACGCCTTGTCCGCGAACTCGCGGCCCTGCTGGGCCGCGCTCTCCGCGGTGTTGCGGACGGCGGGGTTCTGCGTGAACTGCTGCGCGGACCTCTTCAACTGCTCGTAGCGCTCGCGCCCGGCTTTCGTGCCCAGCACGTAGCCCAGGACGACTCCGGCGACGAACGTGAGCCGGTATCGCATGGCGGTCACCCTTCCCGTTGTTCCAGTGTTGCGTAGGTCTCCGGTGCGGCGACGGCGCCGGGGAGTACCGATTGGCGGAGCACCCCCCTGCTTGCGCTAATGTATGTGTCGCAGCGAGCGCGCGCCCCCTGGCGAATACCCAGGTGGGTGCGTTCGATGCAACGAGGCATTCCTCCGTAGCTCAATTGGCAGAGCAGCCGGCTGTTAACCGGCAGGTTACTGGTTCGAGTCCAGTCGGGGGAGCTCGGTCCTCCGTAGCTCAATTGGCAGAGCAGCCGGCTGTTAACCGGCAGGTTACTGGTTCGAGTCCAGTCGGGGGAGCATGCTGAACGAGGACCCCGCAGGGGTCCTTTTTCATGTGCGGGGGAACCGTGCGGGGCTCGTCGAAGTCTCCATGGTCACGAAGCCGTACGCAGCCGACCGTCCGAAGCAGGAGATCGTATGAGCGGCTATGCTGCGGCAGACGGCGCGCACACATGTACGCGACACGCCGCTATGGGGCGGTAGCTCAGCCGGTTAGAGCAGCGGACTCATAATCCGTCGGCCGTGGGTTCGAGTCCCACCCGCCCCACCTCAGCGTTCTTCCGGGTCCGCCCCCGTGGGCAGGGGCGGCTCCGCCTCGATGCTCCGCCACTCGGTGTCGGTGAGCAGCCGTGAGCGGATCAGGAACCGTACGCCCTCCGGGGCCTCCAGGGAGAAGCCGCTGCCGCGGCCGGCGACGACGTCCACGGTGAGGTGCGTGTGCGACCAGTACGCGTACTGGTCCGCGCTCATCCAGAACGGGGTGTCGCCGGCCACGTGCCCGAGCAGGACGTCCGAGGCGCCCACGCGGAACTCGCCGCGCGGGTAGCACATCGGGGCGCTGCCGTCGCAGCAGCCGCCGGACTGGTGGAACATCACCGGCCCGTGCCGCCCGGCCAGCAGCCGCACCAGGTCCTCGGCGGCCGGGGTCAGCTCGACGCGCCTGGTGCGGGCCGCCATCAGAAGAACCCGAGCTTCTGGCCGGAGTAGCTCACCAGCAGGTTCTTGGTCTGCTGGTAGTGGTCCAGCATCATCTTGTGGTTCTCGCGGCCGATGCCGGACTTCTTGTAGCCGCCGAACGCCGCGTGCGCCGGGTAGGCGTGGTAGCAGTTGGTCCACACCCGGCCCGCCTTGATCGCGCGGCCCATCCGGTAGGCGGTGCTGCCGTCCCGGGTCCACAGGCCCGCCCCGAGGCCGTACAGCGTGTCGTTGGCGATCTTCAACGCCTCGTCGACCGAGTCGTACGTCGTCACCGACACCACCGGGCCGAAGATCTCCTCCTGGAAGATCCGCATGTCGTTGTCGCCGCGGAAGACGGTCGGCTGGATGTAGTAGCCGCCCTCCAGGCCGGGCACGGTGCGGCGGTCGCCGCCGGTCAGCAGCCGGGCGCCCTCCTGCTTGCCGATGTCGATGTAGGACAGGATCTTCTCGAACTGGTCGTTGCTCGCCTGCGCGCCGATCATGGTGGCCGGGTCGAGCGGGTCGCCGCCGACGATGGCCTCGGTGCGCTCGATGCAGCGGGCCATGAACGCGTCGTAGATCGAGGAGTGGATCAGGGCGCGGGACGGGCAGGTGCACACCTCGCCCTGGTTCAGCGCGAACATCACGAAGCCCTCGACGGCCTTGTCCAGGTAGTCGTCGTCGGCGGCCATCACGTCGGGCAGGAAGATGTTCGGGCTCTTGCCGCCCAGTTCCAGCGTGACCGGGATGATGTTCTCGCTGGCGTACTGCATGATCAGGCGGCCCGTGGTGGTCTCGCCGGTGAACGCCACCTTCGCCACCCGGGGGCTGGACGCGAGCGGCTTGCCGGCCTCCACGCCGAAGCCGTTGACGACGTTCAGCACGCCCGGCGGGAGCAGGTCGGCGATCAGCTCGACCACGTACAGCAGGCTGACCGGGGTCTGCTCGGCCGGCTTGATGACCACGCAGTTCCCGGCGGCCAGCGCGGGCGCCAGCTTCCAGGCGGCCATCAGGATCGGGAAGTTCCACGGGATGATCTGGCCGACCACGCCGAGCGGTTCGTGGAAGTGGTAGGCGACGGTGTCCGCGTCGATCTCCGCGATGCTGCCCTCCTGCGCGCGCACCACGCCCGCGAAGTACCGGAAGTGGTCCACGGCCAGCGGGATGTCGGCGGCCAGCGTCTCGCGCACCGGCTTGCCGTTCTCCCACGTCTCCGCGACGGCGATCCTCTCCAGGTTCTCCTCGATGCGGTCCGCGATCCGGTTGAGGATGTTCGCCCGCTCCGTGGTGGACGTCCGCCCCCAGCGGGCAGCGGCCGCGTGGGCGGCGTCCAGGGCGAGTTTCACGTCGGCGGCGGAGGAACGGGCCACCTCGCAGAACACCTTGCCGGTCACCGGCGTCGGGTTCTCGAAGTACCGGCCCTCCACGGGGGCGACCCACTCGCCGCCGATGAAGTTGTCGTACCTCGGGGCGAACTCGACGATGCTTCCGTCCGTTCCGGGCTGCGCGTACACCATGCGGCTCTCCTCGAAGGGGTCACGAGTACGGTCCTGCGACGGCCCCTGCGCCGTCGTACTGTGCCGCACTGTGGCCCTCAGAGGTTGGCGCGAGGTTGGCGCCCGGCGCGCGGGTCAGTCGCGCAGGGCCGCGGCGAGCCGGCCGGCCGCGAGGGCGCGGCGCGGGTCGCCCGGGCCGAGCAGGCGCAGCGCGTGCTCGTGCACCTCGGCGTCGTAGGGGGCGCGTTCACCGAAGCGCAGGGCGTGGTCCGGGCGGCCGCTCGCCAGGACCGCCTCCCGCACGGCCACCTCCAGGAAGGTGCGCCACGCCTCGATGCCCGGCGCGACCGAGCGGGGCAGCAGCGGGCCGCGGTACAGGTCCAGCGCGGTGTCCGCGTCCCCGCTCTCCAGCGCGCGCAGCACGTCGGTGGCGTCGCAGGACACGGGAGCGGTCAGCGCGTAGCGGCGGGTGGCGACCCCGCCGTCGAGGGCCCGGCGCAGATGGGAGATCTCCGCCTTGAACGTGGACGCGGTGACCGGCCGGTCCCCGTACAGGGCCGCGCGCAGCCGCTCCGGCGGGAAACCCTCGGGCTCCAGCGCGAGCAGGGTCAGGATCTCCAGCTGGCGCGGGCGCAGGACGAGGGCGGCGCCGCCCTCGCGCACCGCCCGCTGCGCGCCCAGGCAGGTCAGCCGCACCGGGGCGGGCGCGCGCGGCGTGCGGCGGGGGGCCTCGGCGCGCAGCCGGGCCTCGATGGTCGCCGCGAGCGAGCGCACGGTGGACATGGCCAGCGGATGCGACCGGTCCCAGGTGGTGGACATGTCCAGCACGCCGAGCAGGCCCCCGTCGGGGCCGTGGACCGGCGCGCAGTAGCAGACCCAGCCGTGCAGGGCCGTCACCAGGTGCTCCGCCGAGAAGACGGAACTGGGGCGGCCGGTGCGCAGCGCGAGCGACAGGGCGTTGGTGCCCATGGCCGGCTCGTCCCAGCGGCCGCCGGGCGCGAAGTTGACGCGCTCGGCCCGCCGGCGCATGGTGCGGCCGCCGCACGTCCACAGGATGGTGCCGGACGCGTCGGTGACGGCGGTGACGAATCCCGCGTCCTCGGCGATGCTGCGCAGCTCCTCGGCGAGCCCGTCGACCGGCCGGCGCAGCGGCGAGGCGCTCCAGCGGCGGCGCACGGCGTCCCCGTCGGCGGCCGGGGCGCTGTCCTGCGTCGGGTCGACGCTGCTCAGCGAGCGCACCCAGGACTCGGCCACGTCCTCGCGCAGCGCCGCCCCGCCGCTCGGTCTCGGCCCGGTGGCACCCATCCTCGGCACCCAGCGGGACCACTCGTCCTCCAGGGTGGCCCTGCGCCGCCTCAGGTCGCTGCTGCCTGCCATGTGCTTCCCCTGCCGTCGGACGGGGACAACCGACTCTTGTCCGTGGGACCGGCCTGCACACAGAGTTATCGGCCAACCGGGCGGCAAAAGCAAGGTCTCGCGCGCCGCGGGCGGCTCAGCTGCCGCCGGCGTCGTCGTCCGCCGCGGTCGGGGCGTCCGCCGGGTCCCGTTCGCCCTCCGCCTGGGAAGGGGTCGTGTGCGGTACGTCCGGGGTGGTCCACTCGGTGTCGTCCCGGTCGCCCTCGGCCTGGGACGGAGTGTGCTCGCTCATCGTGCTTCCTCCCTGATCACGGGGCCGTGCCCGCCGGGTACCCCCGTGCGGGACGGCGTCACCGCGACGCGCGGCGGGCCAGGGCCCGGGACAGGGCGGTGCGGACCTCCTCGGGCGGGGGAGCGCCCTGCGCCTGGGCGGAGGCGGTGAGGGCCGCGGCGACCGTGCGGAGCTTGGTGTTGGACATCTGCGACGCCTCCCGGAGGATGTGCCAGGCCTCCTCGGAGGTGCAGCCGTGGGTCGCCATCAGGATGCCGCGCGCCTGGTCGATGACCGGGCGGGAGGCGATCGCCTGCCGCAGCTGCTCGACCTCCTCCTGGAGCAGCCGCAGCCGCTCCTGCCGCTCCGGGGCCACCGGCGGGGAGGCCGGTGACGGTCCGTCGCCCGGCGCCGGCGGGCGCAGCGGGTCGGCGGGGTCGAGGCCGGCCAGCTCCAGGATGAGGCGCGGCTGGCCGTTCCAGCGCGTGGCCGTGACCGGCACCGACCGTCGCCGGCCGTGCTCGCGCAGCACCTCCAGGAACTCCAGGCCCGCCGTGTCCATGAAGTACACACCGCTCATGTCCACGTCGACCCGGGCCGTGCCCTCGGGCACCCGCGCCAGCCGCTCGGCCAGGACGTCCGCGCACCCGCGGACCAGCTCGCCGCGGGGGGTGAGCAGCACCCGGTCCGCGTCCGTACGACCGCCGATGACCAGGGTGTTCAGCCTTCCCGGAAAGGGGAACGATGCCGCGGAGGTCATGTCACCGCCTTGTCGGTGCTCGTGGCTGGTCGGGGGCATTCGGGGAAATGACCAGCAGTTCGGGGGATTTTGGCCTGCGTCGGCGCCGGGGAGGTAGGCTGCCCAGGGTCCCGGCTGCACTGCGTTTGCGCCTGCCCACCCTGCGGCGCACTACACACCGAGCCGGTGAATGGCCGGGAACCGACGGGGTACGTACGGCCCCGGGAGCGTGAGGAGACGGGTGTCGGACAGTCGGCATCGGACACCGGACGGGCCCGGGAGTCCCAGGCAGTCTCTTACGGTGCGCCCACTGGAAGGATGCAGGGGTGTCCGCGCGGCCGGGGAGATCGGCCTGGGCACCCGCACGATCTGGGAACGCGTGCTGGAACAGGCGGTGCGCGGAGGTGAGTCTGTGTACTACCTGGAGCTGTCCGAGGTGACGTTCGTCGACGTCGCGGGCGCCGGCGCGCTCGTCGCCGCCGCCGAGCGGCTGGAGGACGGCCGCCGCTTCGTCGTGCGCAGGCCGCCGCCCGCCCTGAGCCGGGTGCTGGAGATGTTCTGGCCCCACCAGCCGGCGATCGAGGTGTCGACGTCATGAGCACCGCGACCGGACCCCTGGGCACCGCCCCGGACCACTTCGTCCACCCCGCCCTCTTCTACCGCGACGAGCGGGAGTACCTGGCGGGCACCGTCCCCTTCGTGCGCGAGGGACTCGCGGCCGGCGAGCCCGTCGCGGTCGCCGTGCCCGGCGAGCGGCTGCGGCTCATCGAGGACGCGCTGGGCGACGACGCCGGGCGCGTGCGCCTCCTCGACATGCGCCAGGCCGGCCGCAACCCGGGCCGGATCATCCCCGGGGTGCTGCGCGCCTTCGCCGACACCTGCCCGGACGGGCAGCGGGTCCGGATCATCGGCGAGCCGATCTGGGCCGGCCGCTCCGCGACCGAGTACCCCGCCTGCGTCCAGCACGAGGCGCTGATCAACGCCGCCTTCCGGGGCCGTACGGTGACCGTCCTGTGCCCCTACGACGCCGTGGGCCTGCCCGGGCACGTGCTCGCCGACGCCCATGCCACCCACCCCACCGTCATCCCGGCCGGCTCCCGCAGCGTGCGGGACAGCGCGGCCTACGCCCCCGACGCGGTCGTCGCCCGCTACAACGAGCCGCTGCCGCTGGTCGAGGACGCCATGACGGTGCCCTTCGTGGCCGAGTCGCTGCCCCCCGCCCGGTACGCCGCGACCGACGAGGGACGGCGGCTGGGCCTGACCGGCGTCCGGCTGGAGGACCTGGCCCTCGCCACGGCCGAGCTGACCACCAACAGCGTGCTGCACGGCGGCGGCGCGGGCGTGCTGCGGGTCTGGGGCGAGGACGGCCACGTGGTGTGCGAGGTGCGCGACCGGGGGCGGCTCACCGATCCGCTCGCCGGACGCCGGCCGGCCGGCCGCGACCAGCGCGGCGGGCGCGGACTGCTGCTGGTCAACCTGATCGCCGACCTGGTGCGGGTGCACACCGGGGACGAGGGCACGACGATCCGGTGCTGGTTCGCCCGCTAGGCCGGGCTCCTGTCGTCCGCCGGGCGGGCCCGGCGCGGCTCAGGCGCCCAGCGGGTCCAGCACCATCGGGGCGATCCGGCCCTCCAGCATCTCGCCGAGCCCCTGTACGGCGCACACGTCCGGGCGTTCGGCGATGTGCACCGGCATGCCCGTGGCCTGACGGAGCATCTGGTCCAGGCCCGGCAGCAGGGCGCTCCCGCCGACCATCATGATCCCGCGGTCCACGAGGTCGGCGACCAGGTCCGGCGGGCACTCCCGCAGCACCTTGCCGATGCCGTCGAGGACGGCGGTGAGCGGTGTCTGGATGGCGTGCCGCACGGCCGCCGTGTCGACCGTCACCGAACGGGCCAGACCGGTGGCGACGTCCCGGCCGTGGATCTCCGTGGACTCCGGGCCCTGCGGGGTGAGCCCGTTGCCGTGCAGGGCGAGCTGGAGCGGCCGGACGGACTGGCTCGGCAGCATCAGCTGGTGCTGGTGGCGCAGGTGCTGCACGATCGCGTTGTCGACGGCCTCGCCGCCCACCGGGATGCGCTCCGCCGTCACGATCGCCCCGAGGGACAGCACGGCCACCTGGGTGGCCGCCGCCCCGCACACCATGATCATGGTTGCTTCGGGCCGCTCCACGGGGAGGCCGCAGCCGACGGCCGCGGCGATGAGCGTGTCGACCAGCTCCACCCGGCGGGCGCCCAGACCCACCAGCGTCTCGATCGCGGCGCGCTGCGCGAGCGGGTCGGCGTCGTGCGGGGTGCAGGCCGCGGCCCGCAGCCGGGGCTTGCGGCGCAGGGTGCGGCGGATCCGGTCGCCGAGCAGCTGCCGCAGCATGCGCTGCGCCATCTCGATGTCGACGACCGTGCCGCCGGACACCGGCCGTACGACGCGGATGTACCCCGGGGTGCGGCCCGTCATCTTCTCCGCGAACTCCCCGACCGCGATCAGCGCCCCGGTGCGGGTGTTCACGGCGGCGACGGACGGCTGGTCGACGACGAGCCCGGCGCCCTTGACGTACACCCGGGTGCGGGCCGCCCCCAGGTCGACGGCGAAGTGGCAGCGGCGCAGCTGCTCCAGACTGGCGGTCACGGAACCTCCCGAGGGCGCACCCAGCGGCCCGCCGGGCGGCGGACCTCTCAGGCATCGTGCGCGGCGGGCGGGTGCGGGCGCCTGTCCTGGGGGGCCGGGTGGGGGGCCGCCGAACGGGGGGCGCGCGTCACGGGCCCGCCCGGGCGGGGCAGGGCGCGGGCGGCGTCCAGGAGGGGGTCCAGGGAGTCGACGGTGAGCTCGCAGCCGGCCTCGCGCAGGCTTCGCCGGACGGCGGCGGTGTAGGCGTAGCCGATGAAGCGCAGACCGCTGAGCCGGGCGGCGGTGAACTCGGCGACGGACGAGCCGATCAGGACGGCCCCCGGAGCGGCGCCCCCGGGGGCGGCGGCCGCGCCGGAGGCGCCCAGGGCGCGCCGCAGGCAGTCCGGGTGGGGCATCAGCAGGGTGAGGTCGTCGGCACGGCCGTGAATACCGGCCAGGGGCACGCGGAAGGGCGACAGACAGCGGCGCAGCGCCTGTTCGCCGACGTCGCTGACGACGACGACACGCCGGCCGGACGTGTGCAGGGCCCGCACCAGGGCGACCGAGCGGTGCGTGGCGGGGGCGTCGGGCGCCGCCCGCAGTTCGAGCGCGTCGAGGCGTTCGCGCAGCACCGCTCCGAGCGGATCGTGCGCGAAGGCGCGCAGCACCTCCAGCGGATGCACCAGCGCCTCCCGGGAGACGTCACCGCTGCCGGGCGGACGGCCCTCCAACGCGTCCCGCGGCGCGCGGTGTTCGGCGACGACGGACAGCAGGTCCAGGGCGGCCTCGCGCGCGGTGCGCGCCGAGAACAGGCGGGCGAGCGGCCCGTCGAAGCCGATGAGGACGGTGGCGGAGCGGGCCAGGACGTCGGCCGGGGTGTCGGCCGGCGGCGGGCCCGCCGGTCCCCGTCCCGGCGGCTCCGGCAGCGGCGTACCCTCCCGGGCGAGCCGTACGGAGCAGGACACCGCGAGACCCGGCACCGGCCAGGTGCCCAGTCCGGAGTCGATCTCCCGCTGCGCCCCGGCCACCCGGCGCACCGGGTGACGGCGGGTGACGCGGGCCGCCCGGTCCAGCAGATGGGCGAGCAGCCGCTCGGATACGTCGGTGACCTCCGCGCGGACGAAGGCGACCGGGTCCGCCACGTGCCAGGACAGGTCGACCGCCGCGGCGAAGGAGCCGCCCCGCGCACCCGGCAGGGTGACCGTGCGCCGGGCCTGTCGCGCGGTGAGGTCGACGACGTAGTACGTCGCCGGACGTGGTGCGCGGGTGCCGTACGGCTGGATCGGGTTGAGCAGGGTGAGCGAGCCGTCGTGCCCGGTGTGGACGACGGCCGTACGGCCCGGGGCGGGGGCACCCAGCTCGTGCAGGTCACGGATGAGGAACGGGCCCCGCACCAGATCGCGGGCCGGGGCGTCGGTGTCCTGCGACCCGGCGGGTCCGCCCAGCGGGCAGAACCAGGCGACCGGCGGGGCGGACGGCGCGCCCGGCGGGTACAGGGGCTGGAAGCGCAGGGGCTCGCGGGCGGCGGAGCTGGCGGCGAACTCCTCCCACAGGGCGGGCGGGACGACGACCACGAGGTCGGTGCCGGCGTGGCGGGGCGGCTCGGGCAGGTCGGCCCGCGCCGCGGGCGCGTCCCGGAGGAACACCCGCAGGCGCGGCGGATCCGTGAGCCCGGCGAGCGCCTCGGGCAGCCCGCGCAGCAGGGCGACCAGGACGGGCAGCAGATAGGCGTCGGGTCCGGTGCGGACGACGTACCCGTCGGGCAGGACCCGCACCTCGTACTGCTGAGGGGTGAGGGCGCCCCGGGAGAGGATCTCGTGGACGGCGTACTCGAGGGTGATGCGCGCTTCCGGATGGCCGGCCAGGCCCTCGGCCCGGAAGGTGATCGTGGCGTGGTCCCGCGGCTCCGCGGAGCCGCCCCGGCCCGCGGAGGCCGCCGGGGACGACTCGACGGGCCCGGACAGCCGGCGCGCGACCCGCGGACGGACCGTGGCGAACGCCTCCCCGGCGGCGGGCCCCGTGAGCGTTCCGGAGCGGGACGGCGTGGACGCGAGGAAGTCGCCGGGCGCGCGGCCCGCGCGCTCGTCGATCAGGCCGCCCACGCGTTCCAGCAGCTCCGCGGTGCGGTCGCGGGCCGTGCGCGGCAGTCCCCGCAGCAGCAGGTCCCGCACCCCGGGGCGGAAGGCGTAGGAGCCGGGCGGCCCGGGGACGGTGGTGAGCATGCCGCTGAGGATCACCTCGGCGAGGTGCCGGGGCCGGGGGTCGGGTTCGATGGCGGCCTGCACGAGGCGCATCACGGGCAGGTCCGGACGGCCCAGGGCGAGATGACCGGCCAGCCGGAACGCCTCCGGGGAGGCGGTCGCCCGGAACCGCAGCACGAGCTCCTCGGGCGAGAGCACACCCACGTCCGTACGGTCGTCGCGGTCCGCCGGGAGCGGCCCGTCCAGCTCCGCGACCGCGGCCGGGACCTGGCCGCCGCCCGGCGCGGCGATAAGGGACGCCCAGTTCGCCAGCCACCGCGGGTCCGGCTCCAGCACGGGCAGCGGGACGGCACGGCGCGGCGCGTACGGGGTGTCGCAGGGGGTGTCGTACGGGGTGAAGGCGAGTGCCGCGGTGGGGGCGGCCGGGTACGGGGCCGACAGCAGGCCCGCGACGGTGGGCAGGGCCGTGTCGCGCCACAGGTGTTCCGGGAGGGGCTGGACCACGGCCAGGGGCATCCGGCGGGCCCAGCGGTGCAGGGTGGCGTACCACAGGGCACCGGCCGGGCCCTCCCGCCACTGCGGGCCCATGCAGTCGCTGATGACGAGGGCGGCGCTGCGGCCGTCCCCCGGGGCGTGCGCGCCGTGACCGCGTACCGTGCCGTCGGGGGCGGCGCGCAGCACGGTCACCGTGCGGAAGACCCCCGACTGGGCGAGCGTCGTGCGCAGTTCGCGGATCAGCGGCCGCCAGACGGGCATGGTGGGGCCGGCGTCGCACACGAGGAACAGGCGCAGCCAGCGTTCCCGGGCGGGCCGCATCACCGGCAGCCACCCGTCGGGGGCGGCGCCCAGGCGGGCGAGCCGGTCGGCGGTCGCCCGTTCGTCCAGTTCGAGACCGACGGGGGAGTCCACCCGGCGTTTGAGCGGGCGCAGGGAGCGTTGCAGTGCCAGCGGGTGGCGCAGCATCGGGGGTGTCGGCGCCAGCAGGGTGGCGTGCGGTTCGGTCCGCGCGCCGGTAGGTGGGGCGGGGGAGGCCGGGGACGGCAGGTGGAGCGGGCTGCGGGGGGCGTCGCGCTGCTCGCGCGGGGCCCCGGGCGAGGGGGCGGACTCCGGCCGCTGGTCGGGGGCGACGGGGCGCGGGGCCGGCGTGCGGGGCGGTCCAGCGGGCGGGGCGCCGGCCGCGTCGGTGTCCATGGTCCCGGCCAGCCAGAGCAGTTCGGCCAGTTCCAGCGGGGTGGGAGGGACACCGCCGGACGCCTCGGCCAGGAGGGTGGCCAGGCGGGCCAGCGGGTCGGGGGCGCCCGGGGGGCCGGGACGCCGGTCAGAAGGCATCGGGTTGCGGGGCCTGTCCCAGATACGGCATCAGCTGCTCCGCCAGCTCGTCGAGGGAGTCGGCTGCGAGGCCGGAGGATTGGGCGAGGTAGATGGCGTTGAGGAGCTGGTCGGTGGCCAGGTCGCCGGCGCCCACCCGGGACAGGAAGCGCTCGATCAGGCGGTGGGCGTAGGCGTCGGGTTCTCCCAGGTGCGCGCGGACGATCCCGGCGAGATGGCCGTCGTCCGGCTGCCGCAGGCGCAGCGTGACGCAGCGGCGCAGGAAGGCGGGCGGGAACTCGCGCTCGCCGTTGCTGGTGAGGACGACGAACGGGAAGGACCGGCAGCGGACCCGGCCGCGTTCCACCGGCACCCGCTCGTCGGTGCCGTCGGCCATCACCTCTGCCCGCGGCAGACGGCGTGCGGCGCGCACCAGCTCGGGGATCTCGAACTGGCCCTCCTCCAGTACGTTCAGCAGGTCGTTGGGCAGGTCGAGGTCGCTCTTGTCGATCTCGTCGATGAGGAGGGCGCGGGGGCGGGCGTAGGGGAGGAGGGCGGTGCCCAGAGGCCCGAGGCGCAGGTGGTCCTCGACGCCGGATCCGTCGCCCGGTTCGGTGCCCGCCGCGTCGGACCGCTCGCCGGGGCGGCCGGCGCCCTGCCGTGCCGCGTACAGGCGGGAGAGCGGGTCGTACTGGTAGAGGCCGTCGTGCAGCGTGCTGCGGCTGGTGATGTTCCAGCGCAGCACCGGACCGAGGCGCAGCTCGCGGGCGACCGCGTAGGCGAGGGAGGACTTGCCGGTGCCGGGCGGGCCGGTGACCAGCAAGGGGCGGCGCAGATACAGGGCCGCGTTGACCAGCTGGACCGTCTGCGGTGTCGCCTGATAGGTCACGGCGCGGTGGGCGCGGTCGGGGGAGACGGCGGAGGCGTCCGCGGCCTCGTCCGGCGGGTCCAGCACCGGCCCGCCGTCGAAGGCGCGCCAGGGCGGGGGCGGTGGCAACCGGTCGATGCCGTCGTGCGGTTGCTCGGCGCCGGTGTAGACGGGCCACAGGGGCATGGTGCTCTTCTCCGGTGGGGGGCGGCGGGGGACGGCGGTCCGGGTGACGGCGGTTTCGGTCAGGCGACCGGCGAGTGCAGGCTCGCGGCGGTGGCGGGGAAGCAGCGCGGGTCGTCCCACAGCAGCTGCACGTCCCTCGCCCAGTGCCGGTCCGGTTCCTCGGCGGCGTCCGCCGTCAGCCGCGACGACAGGATGTGGTGGGGGAGTTCGGCGGGCGGCACACCGGCGACGGACGCGGTGAGCTCGTCGAGGAACGTGCCGCCGGAGCAGGGACCCTCGTGGTCGGTCCCCGGCTCCGGGCAGCCGGTGCGGGGCCACAGCAGGACCGGCACCGGGACGTTCAGGCCGACCTCGAAGTGCTGGGGGGCCGCCGTGGGCGGTGCCGGGAAGGCGGCCAGTTCGGCGCCGCCGTCCCACAGCCGTTTGCGCAGGCCGGCCGGGCGCTCGGGGGAGCCGCACTCGACACGGTGCACGACCGCTCCCGTGCCGGTGTCCAGCTTCTGCCACTTCTTGCGGAGCTGGTGGCGCAGCCGCCCGCTGCGGTGCCGGGACCGGTCGGCGACGACGAGCGGGTAGGCACAGCCGAGCGGTGTGGGGTCGTCCGCGCCGCACTCCCAGTGCGCCACGGGCTCGTTCAGCCACTCGCGCGGCAGCACGAAGGCCAGTAACTCGTCGGCGCCCGGCGTGAGATGGGCGACCGCCTCGTCGATGCGCTCCTGCACGTAGGCGCGTACGGCGGCGCGTGGCAGCCGGCGCGCGCCCACGGGGTGGCGCCGGCCGTCGAGGCTCGCGGACACCTCGACGGTGACCTGGTCCGGGCCGGCGCCGCTGTGCTCGATCTCGACGACCACCGGGGACCAGGCCGAGGGGCGTGCGGGGGGTTCGTCGAGCAACTCGCGCAACCGGTCGGCGAACCGGGCCACGGCCTCCGGCTCCGGGACCTCCCACTGCACGTATGCCGCCGCCGACGCCAGCGAGGCGAAGCCGCCGTCCGGCAGCGGCGGGCCGAAGGGGCCCACGGCGTCGACGTACAGCCGGTGCGGATCACAGCGCAGTCCCGCCCGCTCGGCCCGCCGCACCAGGGTGTACAGGCGTCGGCGCGTGTCCGTCGCGTGGCCGGGGGTGGGGACCAGCTCGCCGAGGCCGCTCCAGTAGCGGGCCATGACCTCCGTGGGCAGCATCCGCCCGGCCCTGACGTCCCGGCCGCCCGCGACCGCCGTGACCATGCCGACCACCGAGCCGTCGGCCAGGGTCACCGCGGCCCCGCTGAAACCGTGGGCCAGCGGCTGCCCGTGCCCGGAGGCGGCCTCCAACTGCACCCACTCACCGGCGATCAGCGGACCGGGCACCGCCCGGTACAGCGCCAGGGTGCCCTCGTCGTAGCCCCGGGGGAAGCCGTACGCGACCAGCTCGGGCGCGGGGACACCGCGCTCGGCGCCGGGCGGTGCGAAGACCGCCGGGGTGAGCGGCACCTCCCGCTCCAGCTCCAGTACGGCCAGGTCGCCGGGGTCGGTGTCGCCGCCCCGCCAGCCTCCGTGGACGGTCACCTCGGCGGTGACCTCCCCCAGGTCGGCGCGGTTCGGGAAGCTCACGGACACCGGGGACGTCTCGCTCGCCGCGACGACGTGGGCGCAGGTGAGCACCTGCCGCGGGGAGACGAGGAAGCCCGCGCCGACCTCGTTCCCGCACCGGATCCGGGTGTGCCAGGCAGCGTCGCTCATGACCGGTCGGCGGCCTCCGCGGTCGTCCGGCTCGGCTCCGGTGACCAGCTGAGTTTGACGACCAGATGTCCCTCCGCCGTTCCCTTGGCGATGACCGCCCCGGCCTCCGCGGTCAGCTTCACCCCGAACTCCAGCTCCACCGCGTCGGGTCTGAGCGCGCCGTCGCGGAACACCCGCAGCGCGGACTCGGCCGCCGCCCGCACGCCCTCCAGGGAGCTCTCGAAGGTGCGCGCCGCCTGGGCCGGCCCGCTGCCGCGCGAGACGAGCCGGGCGCCGGACTCGTCCTCGACGCCCTCCACGACGACCGCGGCGCCGTCCTCGGTCGTGAACTGCATCAACCCGTCCATGGCGCGGCGTGCTCCCCGTGGTGTGCGACTGCGGTGGTGAACTCCCATGTTACGGGGGGTGTTTGCCGTGTCACCGGGTTAATCGGCCGGGTGTCCCTCCCCCGGGCCCGCCGATCCGACGACACCCCGGATCACTCCCAGCTCCACGAGGTCCTGCGGACGGATGCGGAGTTGCTCCGCGGTCGCCTCCACCTCCTGCGGGGGCCGCTTGAGGATGGCCGCCGCGAGTTCCGGGGCGATCACCGAGAAGTAGCTGTCCGGGGTGGCCCAGGTGTTGCCGGGGGCCGCCAGGGCCAGCGCGCCGCCCGAGCCGCCCTCGCCGACGACCAGCGTGGTGACCGGGGTGCGGGCGGCGGCCACGGCGTCGAACAGACCGGCGATGGCGGCGCCCGCGCCCTGCCGTTCCGCCTCCGCGTCGTTGGCCGCGCCCGGGGTGTCCACCAGGGTCAGCACCGGGATGCCGAGCCGGTCCGCGAGCCGGACCAGCCGGGCGGCGGTGCGGTACCCGGCGGGACGGGTGGCCGCACCGGTCTGTGCCGCGTAGGCGACGGTACGGCCCTCGTGCTCGCCGAAGCCGCAGAGCATGCCGTCCGGGTCGGTGCCGCCGCAGCGATCGCCGGCGAGGGTGACGCGGTGGGTGAAGTAGGGGTCCAAGTAGGCGGTGGCGCGCGGGCGTTCGGGGGAGCGGGCGCGTCGGACGGCGTCCCAGCCGGTGGCCGGGAGGCCCGACGCGACCGGCGGCAGGGGCGGCGGGGCCGGTGCGGCGGAGGGGCGGGTCAGGAGCCGCAGCCAGCGGCCCAGGGTCTGCCGCAGTTCCCCGGGCCGTACCAGCGCGTCCGCCGCACCCGCCGCCACCTGGGCCTCGGCCGTGTACGCCGCCGGGTCGGCGTCCGCCGGCCGGACCCGTGAACCGGCGAAGCCGACCTGGGCGCCGGGCAGCGCCAGCACCACGTCGGCGCCCGCGCCCAGGGTGGCCCAGCCGCCGCCGGTCGTCGGATCGCGCAGCACCGCGATCTGCGCCAGGCCGGCCTGCCGGGTGAGCGCCGACTGCCGGGCCACCCGCTGGAGCTGGGTGAGGGCGAGCATGCCCTCCTGCATGCGGCTGCCGCCGGTGGCGACCAGGGGGACGACCGGCAGCCGCTGCGCGCGGGCATGGGCGTACGCCGCCTCCAGGCGGTCGCCGGTGCGTTCGCCGAGGGAGCCGCCGAGGAAGCCGAACTCGAACGCGACGAGCACGGCCCGGGTGCCCTCGATGTGCGCGGTGCCGCAGATCACCGACTCCCGCTCGCCGGTGCGTTCGGCGGCGCGGGCGCGGGCGGCGCCGTAACCGGGCCAGCCCAGCGGGCCGTCCTCGGGCGAGTCGCGCTCCGGGTGGGGGAGTTCGGTGAAGTCGTCGGTGACCAGGGCGACGGTCTCGCGGGCGGAGAGGCGGTCAGCCATGGTGCAGCGCCCGCTTCATGATCTTGCCCATGTCGTTGCGGGGCAGCGCGTCGAGGTGGTGGACGACGCGCGGCCGCTTGTGCGGGGCGAGGCGCCGGGCGACGTGGTCGGCCAACTCGGCCAGGGAGGGCGGGGACTGGGGGTCCGCAGGGACGACCCACGCCACGATCCGCTCGCCCAGGTCCGCGTCCGGCTCCCCGGTGACCGCGGCCTCCCGCACCCCCGGATGCTCCAGCAGCGCGTTCTCGATCTCCCCCGCGCCGATCTTGTAGCCGCCGCTCTTGATCAGGTCGGTGGCCTTGCGGCCGACGATGCGGACGTAGCCGTCGGGGTCGCGCACCGCCATGTCGCCGGTGCGGAACCAGCCGTCGGCGGTGAACGCGGCGGCCGTGGCGTCCGGCCGGTTGAGGTACTCGGTGAACAGGTTCGGCCCGCGCACCTGGATCTCGCCGACCGTCTCGCCGTCGTACGCCGTCACCGGCGAGCCGTCCTCCTCCACCAGCCGCAGCTCCACGCCCGGCAGCGGCACGCCCACCGTGCCGGGGCGGGCCTCGCCGTCGGCGCGGACGCCGGTGTTCATCAGTGTCTCCGTCATGCCGTACCGCTCGATGACCCGGCGTCCGGTCGCCGCCGCGATCCGCTCGTGGTCGTGCACGGGCAGGGCGGCGGAGCCCGACACCAGCAGCCGGGCCCCGGTCAGCGCCTTGACCAGCTCCGGCGCGGTGGGCAGCGCCTCCGCGAGGCGGTGGTACATGGTCGGCACGCCGAACAGCATGGTCGCGCCGTCGTTCAGCTCGCGCGCCACCCCCTCGGGGGTGAACCGGCCCAGGTGGCGCACCGAGCCGCCGCGGCGCAGCGGGCCGAGGGTGCCGAGGACCAGGCCGTGCACGTGGAACAGCGGGAGTGCGTGCACCAGCACGTCGTCGCCGGTCCACTGCCAGGCGTCGGCGAGCGCGTCCAGGGTGGTGGCGATCGCGCGGCGGGGGAGGACGGCGCCCTTGGGCGGGCCGGTGGTGCCGGAGGTGTAGACGATCAGCGCGGGGTCGCTGTCGTCGCGGGCGCCGTCGTCGGGGAGCGCCGCCGGGTCGGTCCGGACCGCCGGGTCCACGTCGAGGCGGGGCAGGCCGCCCAGCGGCGCGGGGAGGTGCCGGCCGGGCTCGGTGAGCACCAGGTCGGGGGTGCTGTCGGACAGGATGTGGCCGAGTTCCTTCTCACCCGACCTGAGGTTGAGGGGCACCACGGTCACCCCGGCGAGCAGTGCCGCGGTGACCGCGACCGCCGTCTCCAGGGTCGGCGCGGCCCACACGGCGACCCGGCGGGCCTCCCCCAGGCCCCCGGCCACCGCGCCGGCCGCGGCGGCGAGTTCCCCGTACGTCAGGGAGCGCTCGCCGAAGCGCAGGGCGGGCCGGTCGGCCGGGCCGTCGGTCAGGGCGGGGAAGAGAGAGGACACGCGTCGTACTCCTTAGCTGGCTGTCCTTGGCGCCGGCGGTCGTCGGCCGGCCGTCGGTCGAGGGGTCGTGGGCGCCCCGTGGGTCCGGTGGGCCCGTGGTCGCGGGCGCCCGTGGTCCCGGTGGGCCCGTGGTCCCGGAGGGCCCGTGGTCCCGTGGGTGTCCTACCCCCAGCCGGGCACCACCATCGTGAGCCACACCACCGCCGGGACCGCCGCGACCACGATCCCGCCGTACGCCATCAGCTGCCGGAAGAACCGCTCGCGGTCGACGTCCGGCGCGGCGGCCAGGACCAGCGCGCCGTTGGTGGAGAACGGGCTCACGTCCACGACCGTCGCCGACACCGCGAGCGCGGCCACCATGCCGACGGCCCCGATCTCGCCCTGCGCGAGGAACGGCACGGCCAGCGGGATCAGCGCGCCCATGATGCCGACGGAGGAGGCGAACGCCGACACGATCGCGCCGATGTAGCAGAGCAGCACCGCGGCGAGCAGCGGGACGCCGATGCCGCCGACGCCCTCGCCGGCCCAGGTGATGGTGCCCATCTCGTCCAGGACACCGACGTAGGTCAGCACGCCGCAGATCAGCAGGACCGTGGGCCAGGCGATCTGGCCGACCGCCTTGCGGCTGTCGTCCGGCCAGGCGGTGCTCAGCACGACGGCGAGGGTGATCGCGGTGAACCCGGCGTCCAGGTCGAAGCCGAGGACGGCGACGACCAGGGCGACCAGGGAGACCAGGGTGGCGAGGACGGGCGGGGTGAGCCGGACGGCGGCGGGCGCGTCGGGACGGGTGGCCACGGCGGCGGGCGCGGTGGCGGTACGGGTACCGTCACCCCCGCCACCCGGGCCCGCGTCTCCCCGGCCCGCGTCTCCCGGGCCCCCGTCTCCCGGGCCCGCGACTCCCGGACTCCCGGCGTCCGTCCCGGCCCCGCTCACGGCCCCCTGGCTCCACAGCCTCAGCCCGCCGCAGACGACGAACACCACCGCCGCGATGACGAGGTTCACCAGCAGCGAGGCCAGGAACAGGGTGATCTCGCTGCCGGGCAGCTTCTCGCGCTCGACGATGCCGTTGACGATCGAGCCGTAGATGCTGATCGGCGAGAAACCGCCGGCCTGGGCGCCGTGCACCACCATCGCGCCCATCAGCAGCGGGCTGATCCGGTACTGGGCGGCGAAGCTCAGCGCGATCGGCGCGACGATCGCGACCGCGGCCGGGCTGACCGCGCCGATCGCCGTGAGCGCGCCGGTGAGCGCGAACATCACCCAGGGGATCAGCGCCACCCGCCCGCGCACCAGCCGGACCGCGGCCTGCACCAGCCAGTCGGTGGTGCCGTTGGCGCGGGCGATGGCGAAGAGGTAGGTGACGCCGACCAGGACGACGAACAGATCGCCGGGGAAGCCGGCGAACACGCCGTCCGCGTCGAGGTCGGCGACGAGGGTGCCGACCCCGAAAGCGGCGGCGAAGGCCAGCGCGCCCATGTTGACGGAGCGGGTGGTGGCGATGACGAACACCACCGCCAGGACGAGGATCGAGACGAGTTCGGGGGACATGCGGGCTCCCGTCGTTGGGTCCCTGCGAGCGGAAGGGGGCAGGCAGTGGCTGAGTGGCTGAACCACTTGGCGCGCGGTCGTGGTCCGCGCCTGGCTGGAAAGAGTGGGCCCCGGGGAAGGGGACGTCAAGGGGTCGCGCAGTAATTGGCTGAGCCACTCGTCCACTTCCGGGTGTCCGGTGCTAGTCTCCCGACGAGAGGGGGACCCGTGACCGACGCCTTGCGCCCCATGACGAAACAGCGCCTGTACGAACAGGTGCTGGACCGGCTCCGCCAGTACGTCACCGAGGGCGGCCTGCGGGCCGGCGACCGTCTCCCGCCCGAGCGGGACCTCGCCCAGCGGCTCGGGGTCAGCCGGGCCTCCGTGAAGCAGGCGATCGTGGTCCTGGAGGTCCAGGGCCTGGTCGAGGCCCGGCACGGCGGCGGCACCTACCTCGTCCGGGACAGCCTCGACGTCGAGCCGGTCGACCGGATGGTGGAACGCCGCCGGCGCCTGCCCGACGTCCTGGAGGCCCGGGAGGCGCTGGAGACGAAGCTCGCCGAACTGGCCGCCGAGCGCCGCACGGACGACGACCTGGCCGCGCTGCGCTCGGCGCTCGCGCACATGGCCGAGGAGATCGAGGCGGGCGGCCACGGCGTCGAGGGCGACCGCCTGTTCCACGCGGCGGTGACGGCGGCCGCCCACAGCGCCCTGCTCGCGGAGTTCATGCGCACCATCGCCGAGCAGATCGCCGAGAGCCGCACCGAGTCCCTGCGCCAGCCCGGCCGCCCGCACCGCTCCCTGGCCCAGCACCGGGCGATCCTCGACGCCGTCGCCGACGGCGAGCCCCGCCGGGCGGCCGCCGCCATGCGCCGCCACGTCCGCACGGTCGCCAAGGTCCGCCTGCTGGACTGGGACCCCGAGGCGGAGCGCTGACCGCCGGCCCTCAGACAGCCGCCTCCACCACGTCGGCCACCACGCAGCTGACGTTGTCCGGCCCGCCGGCCGCGTTGGCCGCGGCGATCAGGGCGTCGACCGCCTCGTCCGGGGCCGGGGCGGCGGCGAGGAGGCCCCGGACGGCGTCGTCGGGGACCACCGTCGGCAGGCCGTCGGAGCAGAGCAGATAGCGGTCGCCCGCGCGGGCCTCGTGCAGGCGCAGGTCGGGTGACGCGGTCGCCTCGGCGCCGGTGAGGGCCTTCAGCAGCAGTGTGCGCTGCGGGTGCGAGACCGCCTCCGCCTCGGTCAGCCGGCCCTCGTCCAGCATCGCCTGGACCACCGTGTGGTCGTGCGTGATCCGGAACAGCTCGCCGTCGCGCAGCAGATACGCCCGCGAGTCCCCGATGTGGACCAGCGCCAGCCGCGACCCGGTCCACAGCGCGGCGGTCAGGGTGGTGCCGGCCTCCTGTGCCCCGCCGGCCGCGTCCCGCACCGCCCGCGCCGCGCCCCGCACCGCGTCCTCCAGCACGTTGAGGATCCCGCCCGCCGGTGTCTCCCGCGTGTCCAGGAACCGCAGCGCCTCCACCGCCGCGCTGCTCGCCGGCCCGCCCGCCGGACCGAAACCGTCGGCCACGGCCAGCAGCCGCCCGCCCGCGTACGCCGCGTCCTGGTTCGCCGGCCGGACCAGGCCCCGGTCGGAGTGGGCGCGGTAGCGCAGTTCCAGGGGTGTGGTGCTCATGGTGGTGTCCCTTCCCGATTCTTCCGTGAGGTGATCGACCAGGAACGCGGCGAGGTCCCGCCGTACGGCCGTCTCCGCCTCCACCCGGGCCCAGTACGCCCGGACCTCCACGGCGGCGGCGCCGGGCCCGAGGGCGCACACGCGGCGGATCTCCGCCAGCGGCATGCCCAGCCGCCGCAGCCACGCCACCAGCCGGGCCCGCTCCAGCTGCCCGGCCGCGTAGTAGCGGTAACCGGTGTCCGGGTCCACCCGGGCGGGCCGCAGCAGGTCCAGCTCGTCGTACAGCCGCAGCGCCTTCGGCGACAGCCGGCACGCCTTCGCGAACGCGCCGATGGTCAGCATGTCCACCGCCCCCTCGCCCCCTCTCCGTCCCGCGCTCCGCCACCGATGCTGGGGCTTGACCGAAGGGGAAGGTCAAGCGGCCTGTCGCGGTTCCGGGACGGTTGTTAGCCTGCACGTCGATCAGCTGTTCGTCCGAGGAGTGAGCCGCCGTGCCCCGTATCGCGCTCGTGACCTGCCGGCCCGGCCCCGAGGTGGCCGAGGACCGGGACCTGCCGGGACTGGTGCGCGCGCTGGAGGAGGCCGGGGCCGAGGCGTCCGCCGAGGTGTGGGACGACGGCGGGGTGGACTGGGGCGGCTTCGACCTCGCCGTGATCCGATCGACCTGGGACTACAGCTGGCGCTCCGCCGAGTTCACCGCGTGGGCCGAGCGGTGCGGCGGCGCCACCCGGCTGGCCAACCCGGCGCACGTGGTGCGGTGGAACACCGACAAGCGCTACCTCGCGGACCTCGCCGGGGCCGGGGTGCCGGTGGTGGACACCCGGTACCTGGCACCCGGCGACCCCGTCGTCCTCCCGGACGGCCACGAGTACGTGGTCAAGCCGGCCTCCGGCGCCGGCGCCCGGTTCGCCGCCCGCTACACGCCCGGGGAGCACGACACGGCCGTACGGCATGTGCGGCGGATGCACGACGAGGGGTTCACCGCGATGGTGCAGCCCTATGTGCGCGGTATCGACACCGCCGGGGAGCGGGCGGTGCAGTTCTTCGGCGGGAGCCTGCTGCACGCCAGCCGCAAGGGCGCGGTGCTCGCCCCCGGCACGCCCTACGACCGGCGCAAGGTGGCCCACCCCGGCCTGACCCCCTGGACCCCGACGCCCGCCGAACTCGACGTCGCCGAGCGGGCCCTGGCCGCCGTGCCCGGCGCGCCCGACCTGCTGTACGCGCGCGTGGACCTGGTGGACGGCGAGGACGGCCGGCCCCGGGTGATGGAACTGGAACTGGTCGAACCGAACCTGTTCCTGTGGCTGCACCCGGAGTCGGTGCCGCGCGCCGTGCGGCACCTGCTCAGCGCCGCGGACCGCTGACCGCCGTACGCTGCAACAGACCCCAGGTGAACTCCGCGACCACGTCACGCGGTTCACCGCGCGCGTCCGGGGCGGTGAGGGCGAGGCCCCACCGGGTGGGCGCCGAGCCCTGGAGGGGCCGGGCCGGCGGGAAGGCGCGGGCCGCCTCGTCCACCGTGCAGGACCAGGGCGTCAGGTCCTCCACCGTGCGCAGCACCGGCGGCACGGCGTCCGGGGCGCGGACCAGCCACTCGTTCCACACGGCGCCCCCGGCGGCGGCCGTCAGGACCTCGAAGCGCAGGTCCGGCCAGAGCGGCAGCCGCCACCGCCACGCCTCGCAGTCCAGGTCGCCGATCCGGCGCGGCGCACGGGACTCGGGCACACCGAGCACCGACCGGTACCGTGCGAGCGCCGGGCGGGAGCGCGGCGAGCGGACCATCGCCTGCCAGCGCCGGTTGGCCTCGCGCATCTCCGCGAGGGAGGCGCCCAGCGTGCGCCGGGCGTCCTCCACCGGGCCGGGGTTGAAGTCGGCCATGCGGCGCAGCAGCACGAGCTGGAAGTCGCGCGGGGTGAACGGGTCAGCGGGGCGTCGTCCGGGGGGCACGGGACCCATCGTCGCCCACCGGGGGCCCTCCGGGACGGCGGCCGTCCGGGAGGAACAGCACCGAGTTGACGTAGCGCGGGCCCCGGAGCCCGCCGTACGGCAGGACCCGGCGCAGCAGACCGTGCGTGGCCACGTGGGAGGTGCGCGCCTGGTGGGCCTCCAGCGGGAAGCGGGACAGCGGGACCCAGGCGCCGGCGGGCAGCACCCAGCCGTCGTAGCCGAGGCCGGACAGATGGGTCACCACGGGCGCGATCGGCTGGATGCGGGACTCCAGCTCCACGAACAGGGCCGGGCGGTCGCGGGCCAGGAGACCGGCCGCCCCGCGCAGCACGGCCAGTTCGCTGCCGTCCACGTCGATCTTGACGAAGCCGACGTCGCGCAGGCCGAGCCCGTCCAGGGTGACGCAGGTGACGTCCAGGGCGTGGCCGTGGATGTCCCGGCGGACCAGGGACGACACGCCCCGGTCGCCGCCGTCGCCGGGCGGCAGCCACAGGCGGGCGGTGCCGGGGCGGTCGGAGGCGGCCGCGCGGATCACCTGGACGTTGGGCGGGGCGGAGGCGGTGAGCAGCCGGGCCAGGCGGGGGACCGGCTCCAGGGTCACCACCTGCCGGGCGCGCCCGGCCAGCCGCCGCGTCCAGGGGCCGTACCAGCCGCCGACGTCCACCGCCGTGCCGCAGTCCGGCGGGCACAGCTCCGCCAGCCGGGCCAGCTCCGGTTCGAAGCGGGGGTAGACCGCCCTGGCCGCCGCGGCGACCAGGCGCGTGGGCAGGAACGACGCCACCCGGGCGGTCAGGGTGCGGCGCGGCGTCACGGCGCCGTCCCGGGGGCCTCGGACACCCGCGTCAGCAGCTGCGCGTGCTCCTCCTCGGACACCTGCTCCCCGGAGGACGGCAGCAGTTGCGGGATGCCGTCGGTGACCGGGTAGCGGCGGCGCAGCCGCGGGTTGTAGAGGGCCTCGCCCTCCGCGCCGTCGGGGGCGAGCAGGTGCAGCGGCCCCTTGTCGAGCGGGCAGGCCAGGATCCTCAGCAGCGGGTCGTCGGGTGTCACGGGCGGGTCAGCTCCTTCGCGGCGGTGGGCCGGGGCGGTCCCGGCGCGGGGTCGTGCTTCGGCATGGCGAGCAGCACACCGACCGCGAGCACCGTGCCCGCGAGGCGCAGCCCCAGCCGCAGCGGCTCGTCGGGCAGCTGCTCGCCGAACGACAGCGTGCCGAGCACCGCCGTGAACACGCAGCTCACGGTGGTGCACACCGGCACGATCAGCGAGGCCCGGCAGCGCTGGAGCGCCGCCTGCGACATCACCAGACCGAACACGCCGGTGAACAGCAGCAGGTACGGGTACGGGGAGGCCAGCAGCGCGGCGGCCGAGCCGCCGACGCCGTCGCCGGTCAGCCGGCCCGACACGCCCTTGATGGCGAGCGAGCTGACGCCGTAGAGGAGGCCGACGGCCACGCCGTACTCGACGCCCGTGGAGGGCAGCCGGTGCCGGTGGCGGGCGCTGCGCTCGGCGGAGGCGTACAGCCACACCCCGGCCGCCAGCGACGGCACGCACACCAGCAGGATCAGCGGGTACGGCGCCTGCCGGCCCACGGTGTCGGCGCCCGCGCCGCTCTCCCGCAGCGACAGCACCACCATCAGCAGGGCGAGCAGCACGGCGCCCAGCGCGTACCGCTCCCGGGCGCTGGTCCGCTCGCCCAGCAGCCGGGACGACAGCAGCACGAGCAGCACCAGACCGGAGACGAAGAGGCCCTGCGCGGCGGCGACCGGCAGGGTGCGGTACACGACGAGCTGGGCGGCGAAGCCGGCCGCGAGGGCCAGCGCGCCGCCGATCCACAGCGGGCTGCCGATCACCAGCCGCAGCAGCCGCGCCGGCCGGCGGACCGTCACCTCGGGCAGGGCGGCCAGCGCCCGCTTCTCCAGGACGAACCCGCCGCTGTACAGGACGTTCGCCAACAGGGCCGCGGCCACTCCCCACCCCATGGTCCCGGGCCCCCTCTCAGGTCCGCCGTGCGTGCAGCAGCAGGATCGACGCGAGCGGCGGCCTGGCACACGCCAGCCGGTCCAGCGGGCGCAGCGCCCGCGGTACGCCGTGGAAGGGCGCCCCCTCCAGGCGTACGACGGTGAAGCCGGCGGCGGTGACGAACTCCCGCAGCGCACGGGCCGTGTAGAGCCGCAGGTGCCCCACGACCTCGGTGCCCGGCCGGCCGTGGATGCCGCGCAGGCTGACCTCGGAGAACACCGGCTGCACCCCGGCGAGCAGCAGCACCCGGTTGTACCAGGCGGCCAGGTTCGGGGTGGACAGCATCAGATGGCCGCCGGGGCGCAGCACCCGGCGCAGCTCGTCGAGCGCCGCGTCCGGGTCGACGAGGTGCTCGACCACCTCGCTGAACAGCACCGCGTCGGCCGACCCGGCGGCGAACGGCAGCCCGCCGCCGGTGAGTTCGCCGCGCACCGCGTACGGCAGCCGGGTGCGGGCGCGGGTCAGGGCGTCCTGGGACCAGTCGACGCCGACGAGGCGGTGGCCGGGCAGGAAGGGGGCGGCGGTGGCGGCGGCCGTGCCGTCGCCGCAGCCGATGTCGAGGACCGTGCGCGGGCCCCCGTCGCCGGCCGGCCCGAGCGCGCGGGCCAGCATGCGGGCCTGGCGGCGGCCGCGGGCGGGGCCCGACGCCACGGGGACCGCCGGGTTCTCGTAGAAGTCGCGCAGGTCGCGGGGCGGGGGTGCGGTGGCCGTCACTCGGTCGCCTCCGTGGTGTGCAGGTAGTGCGCGAACAGGTCGCGCAGGCGGTCGCCGTCGCCGTCGCCCAGCAGGGCCCGGGACCAGCGCAGGGCCAGGTGCAGCCGGCCCGCCGTCGACGCGGTGGTGACGGTGAGGCCGCGGGGCATCCGGGCCGGCGCCGAGAACCACACCGCGCCCGCCCGGCCCGCCTCCGCGCCGAAGTCCAGCGGGTAGGGGACGCGGCCGATGTTGCTGAGCAGCGTGGTCGACGTCCACGGCGCCGCCGCCCGGCGCAGCGCCCTGGTGAGCGCGGCACGGCAGCCGACGGGTGCCCAGGGCGCGGTGAGCAGGGCGGCGCCGTGGCCGAGCTGCGGGCGCGGCAGGGACTTCAGGGCGCGGGTGCGGGAGGCCGTGCGGCGCAGCAGCCCGGGCATCCCGGCGGGGTCCAGTTCGTCCGGCGCGAAGGGCACTTCGACCAGCCGGGTGCCGTTGCCGATGGGCATCGTGGTGTCCCGGGGGCGGTCGTCGACCGGCATGGTGATGCGCAGGGGACGGCGGGGCGCGCCGTGCTCCCGGTTCCAGTGGGCGATGGTCAGCGCGGTGGTGACCATCAGCTGGTCGTTGACCGTGTACGGGGCGCCCCGGGGGCGGCGCGGGAGCGGGAGCTCGGCGACGAGGAGACCGTTGCCGGGCGAGCGCTCGGGGGTCCCCCGGGCCACGCGGGCCGGCGGGGACCAGGCGGACGGGGTGTCCGCCGGGCCCTGCGGCGGCCCGGGGGCCCGTACGGGCGGGGCGGCGGGGGAGTTGTCCCGGCCGCCGTACAGCTCGGCGGCGGTGGCCAGGACACGGAGGCAGGCGGGACCGTCCAGGGCGGTGTGGTTGATGGTGAGGACCAGGACGGTCCCGCTCCCGGCCACCACGTCGAGGCGGACCGGCGGGGACGCGGACAGCGGGGGCGCCTGGGCCAGCGCCCGGGTCCGGGCGTCCCCGAGGGCGTCCTTCCCGGGGGCCGGGAAGCGCACCACCTCCACGTCCGGCCCGTCGGTCGGCTCCCATTCGTAGCGGCGCCGGTACCAGGGGCCCGGGGCCTCGCGCACGAGGATGCGCGGATGCCGCCGCAGGGCCTCGGTGAACGCCTTGCGGATACGGGCGGGCTCCAGGTGCCCCGGCAGGTGCACCTCGATGTGCACCGTCTCCGGCTCCTCCTCCTGGAGGCAGTGCCGGGCCACCTCGTCGACGACGGGGAAGGGGATCCGCGCCGGTGCGCTCATACGGGCCCGCCCCCTTCCGTGCCGCGCGGGCGCGGCACGTGCGGCGCGTCCGTTCCCCCGGGCGCCCCGGTGGCGGGCGGGGGTACCGGGGGCCGGGGGGCGGCGGCCGGTGCCGTGACCGGGGGCAGCACCGCCGTGGAGCCCGGGCTGTCCGGGCCGTCCGGGCGGTCGTCCGGTTCCGGGCCCCGGCCGCGGGACCCGCCGAGGGTCACCAGGGCCGCGAACAGGCCGGTCAGGGAGAGCACTTGGGCCGCGTGGCCGAACGCGCCCCCGTCCGCGCCCACCGGCTCGCCCGCCCCGGCCGCCGCCACGACGCCCGCCGCCGCGAGCGCGGCGAACGCCACCGGCACCAGCAGCGCGGGCCGCCGCCGCGCGAGCAGCGCCAGCGCCGGTACCAGCAGCGCCCACCAGCCCGCGATCACCACGGCGACCAGCGTCAGCGCCACCGCGCCGAGCCACACCCCGGGCGCCGGCGGAACCGGCTGCGGCGCGTCGGGGTTGGCGGCCCGGCGCCGCCACAGCGCCAGCCCGGCCAGTACCGCGATCCCCGCACCGCTCCCGGCCAGCCCGGCGTGGTACGTCGTCGCCGGCTCGTAGGACAGCTTCACCGTGCCGCCCGCGCCCGCCGGGACGTGCCAGCCCTGCTGCCAGCCGTCCAGCCGCAGCGGTGTGAGCTCCTCGCCGTTCAGCGTGGCCGTCCACCCGTCGTTGTGGTTCTGGTACGTCGTCAGGTACGAGGCGGCGCCCGCGCCGACGCTCACCTCGCGCCGGTCGCCCAGCCAGTCCCGTACCCGCAGCTCACGGACGGCGGCCGAGGGCTCCGGCACGGTCCCCCGGGTCAGCGTCACGTCCGTCACCGCCAGCGGGCCCGCGTCCCCTGCCTCGACCCGGTGCGACCCGGCCGGCAGCTCCACCTCCCGCTGTGCCCGGCCGTCCCGGCACGGCGTCACCTCGACCGGGCGCCGCTCCACCAGGTCCCGCACCGTGCCGCGCACGCTCGTCGGGTACAGCTCGCCGTCCACCGCCAGCACCGGGCCCCGGCCGCACTCCAGCGCCACCTCGCGGGTGCCGGACGGCTGCGGGGTGCGGTACGCGTCGAGGGCGGGGACGTACGCCTCGGTCAGCCCCACCGGCAGTTGCAGGTCCTCGCCGGCCACCGGATGGTGCAGGGTGAGCGGGGCGGTCCCGGTGACCGTGATGTCGAGGCGGTCGGTGGTGATCGGCGGGAAGCGGACCCAGCCGTTCTCGTCGACGCCCGCGACCGCCGCGCCGTCCGGGGAGCTGATGTGCACCTCGGCGGCCCGCGCGGACAGCCCGCCGGCCGGGGCCAGCACCAGTTCGCCGACCGGCTGCTTGCCCGTCCAGCTCAGACGGACGGTCGGCCGGTCGCCCGCGATCCACGCCGTGGTCAGGTCGCCGTCGGTCAGATTGCGCGCGGACAGCCCCGGGCCGAGCCGTGCCGTGGAGTCGGCGGTGGCGACGATCCGGTTCCGCTGCTCGGGCGCCACCTCGTACAGCAGCCGGTCCAGCGCCTCGCCCGGCACCGCCACCGCGCTCGCCCGCACCTCGTACGTCCCCGCCGTACCCGTGTCGAACCGGCGGTGCAGCCCCGCCTCGCCGCCGGTGGGGGACAGCCCGGTGGGGTCGGCGGCGCGGTGCAGGGAGACGACCTGGGCGTCGGCGGTGGAGTCCGTGGCGTCGGTGGGCAGCCGCAGCAGCCGGGTCACCTGGACGCCGGGCAGGTCGATCTCGGAGAAGCCCGCCCCGGTGAGACCGGCGCGCTCCGCCGTCGAGTCGACGATCGTCAGCCTCATCCACTCCGTCGGCCCGGCGGGCGCCTTGATCCGCTGCTTGGTGCCGTTGGCCCGCAGGAACCCGGTCACGGACCCGTTCTCGGTCTCCACCCGCAGCCGGGTCGCCGCCGCCCGGACACCGTCCTGCGGCAGCGGGGTGACGCCGACGGACTCCGGCATGTCGTACCGGCCGTCGAAGGCGATGCGCAGCCACTGCCCGTCCGGGGAGCCGGCCGAGCCCTCCGCCCACGCCGTGGCCGGGTCGCCGTCGAAGGCGTTCACCGGGTCGTACCGCGGCAGGTGGAACAGCCAGTTGCCGTAGGAGGACGCCGACACCGCGCGGGCGCCGCGCAGTTCGGCCACCGTCTGGTGCGCGAGCCCCTCGGCCGGAAGGATCTGGTGCGGCCGCTCACCCGCGTCCTGCGCGGCGTCCGGCGCGTTGCGCTCGTCGCGCGTGTACGTGTACGACGTGTTCGCGTTGACCAGACCGAACCGGGTGTCCGCGCGCCGCATCCCGTCACCGGTCACCTGGACCGGCGGGGTGCCGAGCCCCGGGTGGCGGTCACCGGTCAGCACCGCCGGCCGGCCGCGCAGCCCGCCCGCCAGCGGCAGCAGCGCCTCCGGCCCGCCGGACACCACGGCCGTGTCGGCGACCGGTGCCAGCCCGGCCCGCCCCGGCCGCGGCACGTCCGCACCGGCCGGACGGTAGATCTCCACCGCCCGCTGCCGCGGGTACAGGCCCTCGACCTGGAGCGGGGTGCCGTGCGCGATCACCCCGCCCGTCATCACCGGACCGAGCCCGGTGACCCGCTCGTACCCGGACTGCTCCAGCGTGCGCTTGACCGTCGTCGTGGGCACGGAGCCGATCTGGCCGGGGTCGAGGTCGTTGCGGACGACGACGTGGACGACGCCCGCCCGGCTCAGGTAGTCGGCCAGACCCGGCACTTCGCCGCCGGTGAGCAGGGCCTGCTCGACCGCGTCCAGGGCGCGCCGGTTGCCCGGCGTGCCGAAGGGCACGTGGTCGCGCTGCGCCCAGCGGGAGTCGGCGACCGCGTCCAGCGGCTGGTCGACGGTCGATCCCCAGGTGTGGATGCCGTGCGCGGTCGCCGGGACCACCAGGGCGCGGGAGTCGGGGGAGTGCTCCTCCAGCCAGTCCGCCGTGGCCTGCCAGTACCTGGGGATCTCCTGGAACGAACCGGCGCCGAGGATCGAGCCGTTGAGGTACGGCCACAGCAGACCCGGCAGCACCAGCAGCGCGGCGGCCGGCGGCGCGAACCGCCGGCCCCGCACCCGGTGCGCCCCGCGCGGCCCGACCGCCGCGCCCACCAGGTGCGCGAGCCCCAGCACCAGCGCCAGCGCGAGCCCCGTCTGGAACTTGTAGATGTTGCGGAACGGCGACAGCCACCCGTCGAGCCAGTCCTGCACCACCGCATGGAACGGCCCGCCGGACGCGCCCCCGTACCCGGCGAGCAGCACCAGCGCCGCCACCAGCACGGTCAGCACCAGCCAGCGCCGCTCCGGCAGGTCGCGCCGGGCCAGCCCCGCGAGCCCCAGCCCCGCCGCGAGCGCCGAGCAGACGACCACGAGCACCGACGACGCCACCGTCCAGCCGGCCGGCAGCCACGCCTCACCGAAGTGCAGGTAGGCCACCCAGTTCCCGGCGCCGCGCAGCGCCTCCGTCGCCGCCATGGTGTCGGTCGTGGTCCGCGACGTCTCGATGTAGGGCAGGAAGTTCTCCCCGTACGCGCCGAGCAGGAGCAGCGGGATCCACCACCAGGCGGTCGCCACGATCACCGCCGGCGCCCACCAGGCGATCAGCTTGCGCCGCCGCGGCCCGGGTGGGCGGGAGAGCAGGTACAGGCCGGCCGGGAGCAGGGACGCCAGCGTCGAGGCCGCGTTGACCCCGCCCATGAACGGCACGAGCAGCGCCGACCGCAGCGCCGCGACCCGGGCCGCGTACCGCTCGTCGGCCAGCGGCAGCAGCACCCAGGGCAGGAACGCGCCCGGCAGCGCGGCGGCCGACGTCGAACCGACGACCGTCGTGAACACCGGCCACAGCGCGTACACCGCCGCCGCGAGCAGCCGGGACGCCCCGCCGCCCACGCGCAGCCGCTCCGCCAGCCGCAGCGCGCCCCAGAACGCCACCGTCACGATCAGCGACATCCACAGCCGCTCCGCCAGCCACACCGGCAGCCGCACCAGGTCGGCCAGCCAGTAGTACGGCAGCATCGGCCACAGATAGCCGGCGTACTGGTCGGAGATGCCGCCGAAGGAGCCCCGGTCCTGCCACAGCACGCCCAGGTCGGCGAGGAAGCGCCCAGGGTCGACGGTGACGCCGAGCTTGGTGTCGAAGGTCTGCCGGCCCGGCCGCACCGCCAGGAACAGCACGAACACCACGGCCCAGAAGCCGAGCAGCCAGCGGCGCGGGCGCGGCCCCTCCGGGGGCCCGGAGGCGGTCGCGCGCGAGGGGACGGCTGCCGGAGGGGGAGCCTGGACCGTGGTCGTCATTCGGGACACCGCCGGAGGATGAGGAGGAGGTTCCAGGTGGCGAACTCGCGCAGGCCGGGCACCCTGACCACGGCCCGGGTGAGGAACGGCCAGTAGCGGGAGCGCGCCGACACGATCCGCACGTCGTCACGGGCGCGCACCTGCCGCAGGGTGGGGCCGATGTGCACGGCGAAGAGGTTCTCGCCGAGAGTGTGCTTGGCGGGCCGGCCGGTCCGCCGCCGGTAGCGGGCGCGGGCCCGCTCGGCGCCGAGGTAGTGCCAGGGCGCCCACTCGTGACCGCCCCACGGGGAGAGCCAGTTGGTGAACGACACGTAGATCAGACCGCCCGGCCGGGTCACCCGCGCCAGCTCGCTGAGGAAGGTCTGCGGATCGGCCACGTGCTCCAGCACGTTGGAGGAGAACGTGACGTCCGCCGACCCGTCGGCCAGCGGCAGCAGATAGCCGTCCGCGATCACCGTCCCCTCGGGCGGCCTCCCGCCCAACTCCCGTCCATCGGGCTCGAACAGGTACGCGTACGCCCCCCGCCCCCGGAACTCCCGGGTGAAGTACCCGCTGCCGCCGCCGACGTCCACGACGACCCGCCCGGCCACGGACCCGCCGTACGCCTCGACCTGGTCGACGGCGTCCCGGGCGAGCAGGGCGTAACAGGCGTCGGGGTCCTCCTGCTCCCGCAGGAAGGCACGGAAGAGGGCGAGCGACCGCCGCAGCGACGGGTCCCTGAGACGGGCGGGCGGCACACCGCCCTCGCGGGGGCGCGGGGCCGTGCTCGCGTGCGGCCGGTTCCGGCGCACCCGCGCCCGCGCCCGTGCGACGACCCCGCCGCCCCGGCGCGCCGGCGTCACCGGACGGCCTCGCGGGCCACGGCCCGGAACTCCCGTACCGTCCGGTCCCACCGGAACCGCGCCGCGTGCTCCCGCGCGGCCCGGCCCATCGACTCCCGCCGCCCGGCGGAGAGCGCCAGCGCGCACCAGGCGGCCGCGAACGACGACTCCCCCCGGGCCAGCACCCCCGTCTCGCCGTCCCGCACGGAGTCCCGCAGCCCGGGCACGTCGAAGGCGACCGCCGGGGTGCCGCGCGCGGCGGCCTCGGTGACCACCAGGCCCCAGCCCTCCACCGCCGAGGGGTGCAGCAGCAGCCAGGCCCCGCACAGCAGCCGGTGCTTCTCCGCCTCGGAGACATGCCCGGCGAACTCGACGCCCGGACCGGCCAGCCGCTCCAGCCGCGCGCGTTCCGGCCCGTCGCCGACGATCACCAGCCGGCCGCCGGTGACCGGCCGCACCCGCTCCCACAGGCGCAGCAGCAGATCGATCCGCTTGTACTCCACGAGCCGGCCCACCGCCACGAACAGCGGCCGCGGGGACCGCTCGGCGCGCGGCCCGGGATCCGCCACACCGTTGTGCACGATCCGGATCCGCTCCCGCGGTACGCCGATGCCCTGCAGCGCGTGCGCCGTCGACGGGGACACGGCGACGACCGGCCCGCGCTGCCGCGCACCGGTGAGCGCCCAGTGCTCCAGTCTTCGCCCGACCCGCGCGGCCGGGGCCAGCGGACCGCCGAAGCGCATCCCCCACAGGTCGGTGTGCACGTGGTTGACCAGGCACAGCGTGGGTCCGTGGTGCCACAGCGGCGCCAGGTAGGGCACGCCGTTGCACACCTCGACCAGCAGGTCGCAGTCCCCGACCTGGCGGGCGAAGGCGGACCGGGCGCGCAGGTAGTGGCCGTACGCCCCGCCCGCCGACACCACCCGGTAGTCACGGAAGGCCGCGGGGCCTCCGCACAGCAGGGTGACCTGGTGGCCCAGGCGGGTCAGGCCGTCGGCGAGCCGGTCCACGAGCAGTTCGGAACCGCCGGCCGACGGGTTGCCCAGGTCGCGGTGGGCGAGGAAGACGATCCGGCGCGGATGCGGGGGGAGCGCCGGAGGGGACTGCGGCGCGCCGGGGGGCGCGCTGCGCAGGGAGGACGGCACGTGCTGGGGCATCGGTGCTCCAACTCGTTCTCGGGGTGCGGAACTCGGTGTGGGGACAGCCGGGAGCCAGGGGGGTGGGGAGGGGAGTCCGGCTGTGGCGACTCCGGGAGGTTCCTGAGGGGAGGGTGTGGACGGGCTGTGGGGGTGGGGATTGGACAGTTTTCGCCCAGCCGTTCGCCACGGCTACTCACGGACGTGACAATTTCCGGCTTTGTTGGAGCTGACGTCACGTCATTTCGTGAGGGCCGGCCGGGGCGTACCGGACGTATCGGTGCCTTCCGGCGTCTTCCGCCCACGGGCTACCAGAACCCCGCCGATCACCGCGAGCAGTGCCCCCGCCGCGCCCGCCCCGGCCGGCAGCGTCTCGCCCACCAGCCGCAGCCGGGTGCTGTCGGCCTTCGCCTGCCGCACGGCCTCGCGCTGCGTCTCCGTCGTGAAGGCGATCCTCTCGGCGTCCAGCAGCACCGCCGCGTCCTTCGTCCCGCCCGGCGCCCGCAGGGTCTGCCGGGGGCCGGTCCGCGCGTACACCACCCGGCCGGTGCGCTGGTCCACGACCAGCTCCACGCCGTGGTTGGCGTACCACTCCTCGGCCAGCACCTGCGGCCGGTCCGGCCGGCCCACGAGACTGCCCGGCACCAGCCGGGTGCCGTTCTTCGTCGGCGGCACCGACCCGGTGAACCGGTAGCCGGTGTGGCCCTGCACCTTCGCCGTGCCCCGGTAGCGCAGCACCACCGTGTCGCCGAGGGTGTTGTCCCACCACTGGTAGGAGCGTTTGCGCACGTCGAACGGGAACTTCAGATAGGCCTCGCCCTCGATGCGCCGCGTCTCCTCGCAGCAGTGCACCGGCTCGGTCGTCCTGCGGTCCAGCACCCAGCGGTGCGGGGTGAAGGCCAGCGCGTCGTGCGGGTCGGCGGCCGGCAGCGACGCGTCCGTGTCGACGGACGTCGTCACGTCCCAGACCGCGTTGCCGCTGCGCTCGCTGTCCTCGACGTCGCCGCGCACCCGCTGGGTGATGGTGATGTTCCGGTCGGGCACGGTCTCCACCCGTTCGAGGTCGAAGACGCTGCCCCGGCCGGTGTAGACGGCGGTGGTGTCGATGTCGATCGGGTTCACCGCGGCCCGCGGGTGCACGTACCAGGCGAGCAGCGGTGCCAGTACCAGCAGGAACGTGCCGAGACCCAGCAGGACCAGGGAGAAGGGGGAAGCTGTACGGCGCATCCGGGCACTCCAGAGGGACGGGACGGCGCGGGCCCGGACGGCCGGCGCCGTGAGCGAAGGTGCGCGTGCGGGAGTTCCCCACCCCCTGAGGCCGGGAACGGTAGGCGCCTCTTGACGGGGTGTCAATGTCGTGTCGACACTGTGGACACGCCCTGTGGGGTGGTCGGTCGGTACGCGGGGGTGGGGAACCTCCCGACAGAGAGGCTGACCCTGCGATGTCCAGACTGCTCGCCGCCGCCCTGACGGTCGCGCTCGCCGCGGCCCTCGCCGTGGGCGCCGCCCTCGGTGTCGTGGCCCTGCTCGAAGCCCGGCCCGACCAGCCCGGCACCCCGCTGATCACCTACGAGCGGGCCGGCCGGGGGAGTTGACCCGTGACGGCGTCCCGCACCCTCACGGCCCGCTCCGCCTGGCACGACGTACCGCGCCCCCAGGTGCGCCGGTTCGCCGAGATCGCCCTCGCCGAGGCGCCCGCGCTCGCCGAGGAGATCATGAGCGAGATCCAGCGCGAGTACCCGCACCTGCCCCTCGTCCTGGACGACTCCGGCGAGCCCATGGCCCTGGTCGGCATCCGGCGCGCCATCGAGGCCTTCGTCCGGCACCTGGAGCTCGCGGACCACTCGGCGGGCCGACCGACCGTCCCGCCGGACGTCTTCCAGGAGTTCGGGCGCGGCGAGGGCCTGCACGGCCGGTCGCTGGACTCGCTCCAGGCGATCTACCGCATGGGCGTCCGCCTCGCCTGGCGCTGCTTCGCCGACATCGGCCAGCGCGTCGACATCCCGCCCCCCGCCATGTACGAACTGGTCGACGCCGGCTACGAGTACCTGGACGGCCTGGTCGACCAGTCGGTGCGCGGCTACGCCGAGGCCGCCGCCCGCCAGGCCGGCGAACGGCTGCGGCTTCAGCGCCGGCTGATGGAACTGCTGCTCACCGAGCACCACCGGGGCGACCCGGCCGACGCCCTCGCCGAGCGGGCCGCCCGGATCGGCTGGCCGCTGCCGGAGCGGGTCGCGGTGGGCGTGCTGCTGCGCCCGGCGCGGGAGGCGGTGGCGCCCGCGGTGGGGCAGGAGGTGCTGCTCGACATGGAGTACGAGCAGCCCCGCATGGTGGTGCCCGAACCGGACGCGGCGGGCCGCCCCGAACTGCTGCACCGCGCGCTCACCGGCTGGTCCGGGGCGATCGGACCGCCGGTGCCGCTCGCCGACGCGGCGAAGTCGCTGCGCTGGGCGGAGGCGGCGGTCCGGCTGACGCAGCGGGACCTGCTGCCGGCCGGTGAGGTGCTGCACTGCACCGAGCACACCGAGGCGCTGGTGCTGCTCCAGCCCGAGGAGCTGATCGACGACCTCGCGCTGCGCTGCCTCGCCCCGCTGACCCACTGCGGTCCGGCGCACGGCCGGCGGCTCGCGGAGACGTTACTGGCCTGGCTGGAGACCCGGGGCGGGGCGCCGGAGGTCGCGGCCCGGCTGGGCGTCCACCCGCAGACCGTCCGCTACCGTCTGCGCCAGATCCGCGAGCTGTGGGGCGACGGGATCGACGACCCGGACCGCCGCTTCGCACTGGAACTGGTCCTCAGGGCCCAGCGGCTCCGCGGCGAACTGGGGGACCCCCGCTCCCGGCGGTGAGCCCGGCCGCGGGCGGGGCGGCCGGGTCCGTGCCCGGTCGCGGTCCGCGCGGGTCGAGCGTGCCCCGGGGCATCCGGGCCATTGCCCGGTACGGCCCGTATGGCTAGCCTGTGTGTTCGCCATTCCGATCGCCTGTTGAAATCTCGAACGACCGCAGGCGCCTGAGACACATAGGGAGGGGGCCGGTCGTGGGACGCCTCGTACCAGCCGTGACCCGGGCTCTCGACATTCTCGAGCTCTTCCTCGACGGGGACGGCACGCTCTCCGCCCCCGACATCGTGCGCAGGCTCCAGCTGCCGCGCACCACCGTCCACGAGCTGGTGACCACGCTCGCCGCCCGGAAGTACATCGTCCCCGTGGCCGGCCAGCCCGGACGCTACCGGCTCGGCGTGCGCCCGTACCAGCTCGGCGCCCGCTACGCCGAGTACCTCGACCTCGCCGCCGAGGGCCAGCAGGTCGCCCGGTCCGTCGCCGAGACCTGCGACGAGACGGTGCACGTGGCGATCCTGGAGGACACCGACGTCATCTACATCGCCAAGGTCGACTCCACCCACGCGGTGCGCATGGTGTCGGCGGCCGGCCGCCGGCTGCCCGCCCACTGCACCTCCGTCGGCAAGATGCTGCTGGCCTCCCTCCCCGAGCCGGAGCTCACCGCGCGCATCCCCGACGACGCGGAGCTGGTCGCGATGACCCCCAACAGCATCACCGACCCGGCCGCCCTGCGCGAGACCCTGACGGAGATCCGTGCCCGGGGCGTCGCCGTGGAGAGCCGCGAGTCCAACCCGGACGTCAGCTGTGTCGCCGCGCCGGTCCGCGACCGCACGGGACAGGTGGTCGCCGCGCTCTCCATCTCCGTACCGATGATCCGCTGGAGCGAGGAGCGCCTCGGCGAGCTGGAGGAGCTCGCCGTGAAGGGCGCCGCCGACCTGTCCGAGCGCCTGGGCCACCGGAGCATGGCATGACCCACACCTTCGACGTGGCCGTCCGCGCGGAAGCCGCCCTCGGAGAGGGCCCTACCTGGGACCCGGCCACCGGCCGCCTGCTGTGGATCGACATCCTCGGCTCCCGCGTCCACACCTACGACCCGGCCACCGGCCGGCGCACCCTGCGCCGCACCGGCCAGCACGTGGGCGCGGTCAAGCCCCGCGCGGGCGGCGGCCTCGTCCTCAACCTGCGGGACGGCATCGGCCTGCTCGACCCCGACGACACCTTCCGCTGGCTGCACCGCGACCCCGTCCCCGGCCGCCGCGCCAACGACGCGGCCGTCGCCCGCGACGGCTCCCTGTGGGCGGGCACCATGCGCTACGACGAGGCCCCCGGCGGCGGCACCCTCTCCCGCGTCACCGGCGACGGCTCGGTCCAGGTCCTCCTCGACGACGTGACGGTGAGCAACGGCACCGGCTGGAGCCCCGACGGCCGGCTGATGTACTACATCGACTCACCGACCCGCCGCGTCGACGTCTTCGACGTCGGCGCGGCGGACGGCCGGATCACCGGCCGCCGCTCCTGGGTCACGATCGAGGACGGCGCCGGCTTCCCCGACGGCCTCACGGTCGACGCCGAGGGCGGTGTCTGGGTGGCCCTGTGGGACGGCGGCGCGGTCCGCCGGTACACCCCCGACGGCGACCTGGACCGGGTGATCGAGCTGCCCGTCCCCCGCGTCACGGCCTGCGCCTTCGGCGGCCCGGACCTGACCGACCTGTACGTCACCACGGCCCGCGTCGGCCTGACGGCACCCCACCCCCTCGCGGGCTCACTGCTGGTGGTGCCCGGGGCCGGCAAGGGCGTCGCCCAGCCCGCCTTCGCGGGCTGACCCGCCCCCGCCCCCGTCACACCCCCGTCCGGTCCAGGCCCCGCAGGACGGCACGTTCCCCCGGGGTCAGCGGGGGCTCGGTGGACGGGGGCAGGGGGGAACCGGCGAGGGCCGCCAGGACGGCGCCGGGGTGGAACATGCGGGTCGGGGGCGTGCGCAGGCTGGTGACGTCCCAGATCGCCGCGGCCGCCGCGTACGAACCGGTGGCCGCCTTCATCATGCGGCGCGTGTAGGCCGTCAGGACGCGGTCGCCCGGCGTCGGGCGGCCGCCGCGCACCCCCGGGTAGAGGACGTCCTGGCTGACCGCCATGGACCACGCCCCGTCCGCCGAGCGCGCCGCGCCCCGCAGCACCCGCCGGGCGAGACCGGGCGCCCCGAGGGAGCCGGCCCGGTCCAGCTCCCGGCCGAGGACCCGCGCCCCGAACGCGGCCACCGACATGCCGTGCCCGTACGCCGGGTTGAACGTGGCCAGCGCGTCCCCGAGCACCACGAACCCCTCCGGCCAGCGCGGCAGCTTCTCCAGGTAGCGCCGCACATTGCTGGTCGACCGGCTCAGATGCACATCGGTGAGCGGCTCCGCGCCGGAGATCAGCCGCCCCACGATCGGGTCCGGCAGGGCGAGCGTGTACCGCAGGAAGCCCTCCGGGTCGGCCGGCGGCTCACCACCGCGCGAGCCCCCGCAGCTCACCAGCCAGCGGCCCCCCTCGATCGGCATGACCATCGCGCTCCGGGCCGGCCGGGACACATACGGATTGGCCTGCACGATCGTCAGCGGGAACCGTTCCGCGCCCTCCGGCACCCGGTACACCCGCGACGCGTTGACCAGCCCGGAGTCCACCGCCCGCTCCCGCACACCGGACAGTCCGAGCCCGTCCAGCCAGCTGACGACCCGCGTACCGCGGCCGCTCGCGTCGACGACCAGGTCCGCCGCGAGGTCGGTGTCCCCGCCGGGCGCCGCGATCCGCACTCCCCGCACCCGCTCCGCGGACCCCGTCAGCCCCACCACCGCCGCCCTGCGGAAGCGCACCGGCGCCATGTCGCGCACCGCCGACCGCACCACCCAGTCCAGCAGCGCCCGGCTGCACGTCACCATGGACGGGCCCTCGCGCCGCCACCGCCGCAGCCAGCCCTCGGGCGTGCGGGCCAGCATGCCCGAGCTGAGCGACACCTCGTGAGCCCCGGCGGCGAGCAGCCGCCGGCGCAGCCCGACGCCCGGCAGCAGCTCCTCCATGGCGTTCAGGCCGCCGGTCATCAGCAGATGGGCGTGCCGCCCCTGCGGCAGCCCCTTGCGGTGCTCCGGCCCGTCGGGCAGCTCGTCCCGGTCCAGCACGATCACCTCGTCCACCCCCGCGGTGGACAGCACGGCCGCGGCCAGCATGCCGGCCAGACCGGCACCGACGACGACAGCTCTACGCGACATGGGGCTCCTCGGGTTCGGCCAGGGACGGCGGGACCGCACCGCCGGGGGCGGCGGGCGGCGGGACAAGGGCCTGGGCCAGCTCCACCAGCCCGCCGGTGCCGGAGACCTCGGTGGCGTGCAGCCGGTAGGCGCCGGTGGGCTCGGGCGGTTCCTCGCGGGCGGCGGCCCGCCGCGCCGCGTCGGCGAGCATGGCCGCCTCCGCCGCGAGCCGCGCCTGGTGGGCGGAGCGGCCCTCGCGCAGGGCGGTGTCCCGCACCCGCTCACGGAGCCGGTGGTCGAAGTAGGGCGCCAGCGCGAGCAGCGCGTCGTGGATGGACACCTCACGCCACTGCAACCGGGCCTGCGGCAGCTGCCACCAGCCGGTCGGCGGCTTGGGCGCGGTGGACACCGACCGCACCAGCGACCACAGCGGGGCCAGCCGCCGGTAGTCGCCCAGTCCCCGCCACTGGGCGCGGGCGGAGGGCAGCAGCCTCGGCAGCACGAACCCGGCCGAACACAGCAGCGCGGCCAGCGACGCCATCGGCGGGGCGAGCGTGGTGGACAGGAAGTCGAGGTCGTGGCCCGTCCAGCGGGCCACGATCGCCGTGTACTTGGCGAGCTGGAACCCCACCACGTCCAGCAGCGCCCCCAGCAGGATCAGCCGCAGCCCGGTCCGCAGCAGCCCGCCGACCTCGCGCCCCCACTTGACGCAGACGGCGCACATCACCAGCATCGCCGCGCTGTGCCCGACCAGGTACAGCAGGATCATCTCCCGCATGAACGGGGTGGTGGCGTAGTAGGTGTCGAGGTCGGTGAGCCGCTCGGTGTCCGCGTCGGCGAGGGAGAACAGCACGACGATGGCGACCACCAGCACGCCGTAGGCGGCCACGGCGCGCAGCACCAGGCGCCGCACCCGCGCCCGCGTACCGCCCCGCCAGTTGATCAGCAGCACCAGCACGGCGCAGCTGTACGCGGAGAGCATGCCGTACGTCAGCGGGGCCCCGAAGTTGGGGACGCCGGTCAGCTCGTTGACGGTGGCCAGGGTGGGCGGGGCGGCGCAGACGAAGACCAGCGCGCCGAGGACGATCGCCGCGCAGGTGGACAGGGTCAGCGGATTGCGCATGGCCCGGCGCGGACGGCGGAACAGCAGCACGGAGGTCATCCCGAACACGAAGGCCGCCAGGTACACGACGAGACTCATGTGGTTCCCGCCGTGGTCGTGGTGCCGCTCGGCACGGGGGTCGCCGCGGGGAGCGGGATCCCCCCGGTCAGCGCGTCGGCGACGCGGGCGAGGGCGGTCGGGTCCGGCACCCGGTCGAGGAGCCGGCCGGTGCCGGCGGGCGGCGGGACCTCCCGGCCCGGGTCCGCCTCGTGCCGTACCGCCGCGGTGATCACCGCGGCCCAGGCGGCGGCCTCGGCCCGTTCCGCGTCCCCCGTCGTGTCCAGCACACCGGCGCGGGTCCGGTCGTACACGTCCGGGTCGAAGTAGGCGTCCAGGTGGCTCAGCGCGTTGTGGATGCTGGTCTGCCGCCACATCAGCCGGGTGGTCGGGGAGGCCAGCCGGGGCCGGGGCAGCCGCAGCGTCCGGCGGGTGAGCAGGTCGTCCAGCGCGCGCTCCAGGGGTTCCAGCCGGGCGTACGTCCGCCGGGCCCGCCGCCACTCGGCCACCCGGGGCGTCGCCAGCGGCACCAGCACGCCGACGACCGTCAGCAGGGCGCCCAGACCGGCGGCGGCCGGGGAGACGGTGGTGCCGAGCCGCGACCAGTCCCGCCCGGACCAGCGGGCGCCCACCGCGACCAGCTTGGCCACGCTGTACCCGGCGCCGCACAGCGAACCGGTCCCGAGCAGGACCAGCCCCGCCCGCAGCCCGCCCCGCACCCGGCGCGCCCAGCGCAGCGCCGACACCGTGGTGACGGTGACCGCGGTGAGGTGCGCGAGCAGGTAGAGCACGATCATCTGGGCGATGAACGGGGTCGTCGCGTAGTAGGTGTCCAGGTCGGTGCGGCGTTCCACCGGGGCCTCACCGAGGCCGAAGGTCACCGCGATGCACACGACGACCACGGCGTAGGCGACCATCCAGCGGCGGGCGGTGCGGTGCACCCGGGGGCCGCCGCGCCAGTGCACGATGAGCACCTGCGAGGCGGCGCAGTAGCCGGTGATCGCCACGTAGGTGACCGGCGCCGCGAGGTTCGGCACCCCGCCGATCCGGTTGACCGCGCCGACGGTCGGCGGCGCCCCGAGGAAGAAGCACAGCCCGGCCAGCCCCAGCACCGCGCAGATCGCCCGCAGATAGGGGTCGTGCCGGTGCCGCAGCAGATCGGGCGCCTTCACCAGCAGTCCCAGCCACAGCACCCCGCAGCTGATGTAGTTGATCAGGCCGCTCATCTCTTCGTCCCGCGGTAGTTGAGCGCGGCCCCGATGCGTCCGGCGAGGTCCTGCGGGTCCTCGGCGGCGCCGCCCGCCGCGGCGAACACCGAGTCGGTGGAGGCGTCCAGCCAGGTGCGCAGCCTGCGGCCCATCAGCATGCCGAAGCGGTCGGCCTCCTGCTCCTCCGCGAGGCTGAAGTCGGTGCGCGCCGCGACCGGCCGAAGTCCCTCGCCCGTGCCGGACGGCCGGCGGCTCATGTGCCACACCTCGTGGCAGAAGATCACGATCTGGTGCCACACGGCGGCCCGCTCGTCCACCACCACGTCGTCGTGGCTCTCGCGCTCCAGCCACAGCCCGCTGGCGGTGTGCGGCGGGAAGGACGCCCGGTGGACGACGACCTCGCGTCCCCGCCACGCGCTGACGGACGCGACGAGCGCGTCGAAGAGGACCTCGGGGTCGGCCGGGACGGCCACCTGGATGGGGTCGATGAGGGCGTCAGCGAGACGACGCATCTCCTTCCTGGTACGCACCGCTGTCTCCCTGTTCCCCTGGGTGTGGCTCGGTCACCTGTGCAATATGCCAAGACGTGTGCCGTCCCGGCCAGTTCCTCGTCCGGGGCCGTCACTCGGTGACCGCCGTGGTGTCCTCGGGTGCCACGGCGCGGGCGCGGACCTCCCGGATCACGTCGGGGTGGCGCAGGGCGCGCGAGACGGCCCCGATCTCGCGGAGCAGCTCCGTGGTGTCGGGGCCGTGGCCGTGGCCGGTGTCGCGGGCGCCCGCGTCCTCGACCGCGTCGAGGATCACCACGGCCGCGGCGAGCGCCCTCGCCCGCTCCGGCCCGAAGCCCAGGCCGAGGGCGGCCGCGTACGACCTCTCCCGCAGCCGCTCGTCGGTGCGCCGGGCCAGCGGCAGCAGCACGTCACGGATGAAGGTCTCGCGGCGGGTCAGGCGCAGTTCGGCGCTGGCCCGCAGCACCGGCGGCACCCCGGAGCCGTGCACGGTCCGCATCAGCCGGTACAGCGGCCGCAGCCGGCGGTGGGCCAGCCGGATCCGCCAGCGCTCGTGCAGGTACTGACCGGCGTGCGGCAGGATGAAGCCGACCGCGATGGACACCGCCGACAGGCACGCCAGCGCCGGGGCCAGGTGGAGGCTGAGCCAGTCCAGGTCGTGGCCGGTCCAACGCGCCCCCACCGCCGTGAGTTTGGCGGCGTCGAAGGCCAGGTTGAGCGCGTAGCCGACGCCCAGGAACTTCAGTCCCCAGCGCAGCCAGGCGTCGAGTCCGTCGGTGCGGATCCAGTTGCGGATCAGCTTCGCGGTGACGAGGGAGGCGGTGGTGTGCGCGAGGAGGTACAGCAGGATCTCCTCGCGCATGAACGGCGTGCGCGCGTAGTAGGTGTCCAGGTCCCGGGTCCGCTCGACGGGCACGTCCGCGAGGGCGAACAGCACCCACAGGGCGGCGATCACGCCCCCGTAGACGGAGACGACCCAGCGGGTGGCCCGGCGGGTGGAGGCGGAGTGCTCGGGCAGGCCGTCGCGCCAGGCGATGATCAGCACCAGGCAGGAGCCGCAGAACGCGGTCAGCAGTGAGTACACCCAGGGCGCCGAGATGTTCGGCACGCCGGTGACCCGGTTGACCCAGACGATCGTCGAGGGTGCGACGAACACGAACACGGCGCAGGCGAGCAGCAGCAGTCCGCCGACCGCGCGCAGCAGGGGATCCGTCCAGAGCCGGATGATGGTCGGCAGCTTGATGGCCAGGGCGGCGGCCAGCACGCCGGCCGGGATCCACCAGAAGGACGTGTAGAACTCGCTGAGGAACGAGGCCGGACCCATGGCCGCGTCCGCGAACCCCATCGCGTCCCCTCGCTCTCACTCGCCGCCGTTCGAGCCTACGCGGCGACCCATGCCCGCGTCTTGCGATCCGGTGACCGTTGCCCCGCCGCGGATGACCGTACGGCGCCCGTCCGTGCGCGAAAGGGTGCGGGAGAAGTCCTGCCCCGAGTTGTGTCCGAAGCATTGACGCGCCGACGCTTCACACCTACGGTCCCGTTCGAAGTTACGAGCGCTATTCGATATGTCGAACATGGCAATCTCTTCAAGCAGATGGGGCAGGGCATGGGACGACCTGGCCTGGATCGCAGGCAACTCCTCACCGGACTGGGCGGGTTGACGATCGCCGGAAGCTTCGGCTTCGCGGCGCTCGGAACCGGAGCCGACGCGCTCGCCTCCGGAGCGGACACCCGGGTGCGCTACTGGAACCTCTTCAGCGGCGGCGACGGCTACAACATGATCGGGATGCTGGACTCCTTCCGCGCGGAGAACCCCGGCATCGACGTGAAGGACTCCACCCTCCAGTGGGGCAACCCCTACTACACCAAGCTCGCGATGGCCGCCGCGGGCAACCGCGCGCCGGACCTCGCCGTCATGCACCTCGGCCGGGTCCCCGGATTCTCCCCGGGCCGCCTCCTCGACCCCTGGGACGTGGACCTGCTCGCCCGGTACGGGGTGCGTGAGGAGGACTTCAACCCCGACCTGTGGAAGCGCGCCGTCGTCGACGGCAAGCTCTACGCCCTCCCCCTCGACATCCACGTACAGCTCTGCTTCTACCGCCGGGACGTACTGAGGAAGGCGGGCCTGCTCGACGGCGACGGCCGGATGGTGCCGGTGACGTCGGCCGAGGAGTGGTTCGACGTGCTGAAGCAGGCGAAGAAGGCCACCCGCGGCGGACTGCAGACCCTCGGCCTGCACGTCAACGACCTCAACATCCAGTGGTGGATGTTCGTCGCCTTCTACACCCAGCTCGGCGGCACCTGGTTCGACGCCGCCAACACCGAGGTCACCTTCGACACCGGCAAGGCCACCGAGGTCCTGGAGTTCCTGCGCCGGCACATCACCGACGGCTACACCGTCCCCGGGGCCGCCGACGCCGAACAGTTCGTCAACGGCGCCCCGTTCACCCTGGAGGGCAACTGGTCGGTGCCGGTCTTCGACACCGCGAAGCTCGACTACGGCGCGGTCCCGCTGCCGCCCGTCTTCGGCCGCCCGGCCACCCACGCCGAGTCCCACGCCTTCGTGCTGCCGCACCAGTCCGGCCGCGGCGGCACCGGCAACGACGCCGCCCACCGGCTCGCCGCCTACGTCGTGCAGCACGCCCGCCAGTGGGCCGGCGGCGGCCACATCCCCGCCCACACGCCGACCCTGTCCTCGGCCGCGTACAAGAAGCTGAAGCCGCAGAGCGAGTACGTCTCCGCGATGGACCACCAGGCCACCGAGCCGAAGGTGTGGTTCGCCGGCTCCACCGGACTGCTCGCCCAGCGCGTCGGCCCCGTCGTGATGGCCTCCACCGCCGGTTCCGCCAAGCCGGAGGCCGCGGCCCGCCGCATGGAGGGCGTCCTCGCCCACCTGCTCACCATGAAGAACCCGATGGACGGCCGGACCGCCGCCGAGGGAGGTGCGGCCGCATGACGACCGCCAGTGCCGAGACCGTCGTCGCCCCGGCGCCCGCGAAGGCCGCCGCCGGCACCGCCACCGCCCGCCGCCGCCAGGGCTTCCAGCACGGCGGATGGTTCGTCGCCCCGTTCCTGACGCTGTTCGCCCTGTTCGTGATCTGGCCGCTGCTGCGGGGCCTGTGGCTCAGCTTCACCGACGCCAACATCTCCGGCGACGAGGCGAACTTCGTCGGCCTCGACAACTACCGCGAGGCCCTCCACGACGACCTGATGTGGGACTCCCTCGGCCACAGCGCCTACTTCACGCTGCTGGTCGTGCCCTGCATCACCGTCCTGGCGTTCGGGCTGGCCATGCTCGCCCACCACATCGAACGCGGCAAGTGGCTGTGGCGGCTCTGCTTCTTCCTGCCGTTCCTGCTGCCGTCCACCGTCGCCGGCAACCTCTGGCAGTGGCTGTTCAACCCCGGCACCGGCATGGTCAACCACGTCTTCGGCATCGAGACCCCGTGGCTGTCCGACACGTCGTACGCCATGCTCGCCGTCGTCATCTGCACCCTGTGGTGGACGGTCGGCTTCAGCTTCCTGCTCTACCTCGCCGCCCTCCAGGGCATCCCCGCCCACCTGTACGAGGCGGCCACACTGGACGGCGCGAACGCCTGGCGCCGCATCGTCCACATCACCCTGCCGATGCTGCGCAACATCACCGGCCTGGTGATCGCCCTGCAGATCCTCGCCTCGCTCCAGGTCTTCGACCAGGCCGTCGTCATGATGGACTTCGGCCCCGGCCCCGAGGACTCCACCCGCACCTTCGTGCAGTTCACCCTCGAAGAGGGCTTCACCGCCTACCGCGTGGGCTACGCCTCCGCGATCTCCATCATCTTCTTCGTGCTCATCGCGGCCGTCGCCCTCGCACGGATGTGGCTGCTGCGCAACCGTGAGGAGGGCGGCCGATGACCACCGCCGCAGCACCGATACGGACCAGGGCCCGCCGGGGCTGGACCCCGAGCCAGATCGTCCTCACCCTCCTCGGCACCGCCGTCGCCGCGGTGATCGTGTCGCCCCTGGCCTGGGCCCTGTTCACCTCCCTGAAGTCGGAGACGGAGGCCGTCGAGGTACCCCCGCACTGGCTGCCCGAGGACTGGACCGGCCAGGCCTGGACGGCGATGTTCGAGACCGGCAACATCACCAACTGGTTCGTGAACTCCCTCGTCGTCTCCGTCTGCGTCACCACCGTCGTCCTGATGGTGAGCGCCCTGGCCGGATACGGCTTCGCCCGCACCGAGTTCCGCGGCAAGGCCGTCCTGATGGGCGTGGTGATGGCCGGCCTGATGATCTCCCCGGCGGTCCTCGGCGTCCCGCTGTTCACCACCGTCCAGCAGATGGGCATGGTCGACACCTACTGGGGCATGATCCTGCCGCAGTGCGCGCCCGCCGCCATGGTCTACATCCTCTACAAGTTCTTCCAGGGCATCCCGCGCGAACTGGAGGAGGCCGCCTTCATCGACGGCGCCGGCCGCTGGCGCGTCTTCTTCACGATCATCCTGCCGCTGTCGCGCCCCTCGCTCGCCGCGGTCGGCATCTTCACCTTCATCAGCTCCTGGAACAACTTCCTGTGGCCGTACATGGTGACCAACAACCCCGACCTGATGACCATGCCGAACGGCATCGCGACCGTCATGAACTCCTACGGCATCCAGTGGGCCCAGCTCATGGCCGGCGGCCTGATGGCGGGCCTGCCGCTGATCATCGTCTTCGTCTTCTTCCAGCGGCAGATCGTGGCGGGCGTCGCCCACACGGGACTGGCGGGCCAGTGACCGCCGCCCACGACCCGCAGCCGCAACGCAACGTGAACCCCCTGATCCGAAAGGCGCACATGCGAACCGCCCGCTTCACCCTCGATCCCGCCTTCACCGTCGGCGAAGTCAACCCCCGCCTGTTCGGCTCGTTCGTGGAACACCTCGGCCGCTGCGTCTACACCGGCGTCTTCGAACCCGGCCACCCCACCGCGGACGCGGACGGCATCCGCCAGGACGTCCTGGACCTGGTCCGCGAACTCGGCGTCACCGCCATCCGCTACCCCGGCGGCAACTTCGTCTCCGGCTACAAGTGGGAGGACTCCGTCGGCCCGGTGGAGGACCGCCCCCGCCGCCTCGACCTCGCCTGGCGCTCCACGGAGACCAACCGCTTCGGCCTGTCCGAGTACATCGCCTTCCTCAGGAAGATCGGCCCCCAGGCCGAACCGATGATGGCGGTCAACCTCGGCACCCGGGGCGTCGCCGAGGCCCTGGAGCTCCAGGAGTACGCCAACCACCCCGCCGGCACGGCCCTGTCGGACCTGCGCGTCGAGCACGGCGACAAGGACCCGTTCGGCATCCGCATGTGGTGCCTCGGCAATGAGATGGACGGCCCCTGGCAGACCGGCCACAAGACCGCCGAGGAGTACGGCCGTATCGCCGCCGAGACGGCCCGCGCCATGCGCCAGATCGACCCGGGCGTCGAACTCGTCGCCTGCGGCTCCTCCGGCCAGTCCATGGAGACCTTCGCCGAGTGGGAGGCGACGGTCCTGAAGGAGACGTACGACCTCGTCGACTACATCTCCCTGCACGCCTACTACGAGCCGCTCGACGGCGACGTCGACTCCTTCCTCGCCTCCGCCGTGGACATGGAGTCCTTCATCGAGAACGTCGTCGCCACCTGCGACCACGTCGGCGCCCGCCTGAAGTCCAAGAAGAAGATCAACCTCTCCTTCGACGAGTGGAACGTCTGGTACCTGTCCCGCACCGAGGCGCAGGTCAGCGCGCTGGACTGGCCGGAGGCGCCGCGTCTGCTGGAGGACAACTACAGCGTCACCGACGCGGTCGTCTTCGGCTCGCTGCTGATCGCCCTGCTCCGGCACGCCGACCGCGTCACCGTCGCCTGCCTCGCGCAGCTCGTCAACGTGATCGCCCCGATCATGACCGAGCCGGGCGGCCCGGCCTGGCGGCAGACCACGTTCTTCCCGTTCTCCCAGGCCTCGCGGTACGGCCGGGGCGAGGTGCTCGACGTCCGCGTGGACTCGCCGACGTACGAGACGAGGAAGTACGGCGAGACGGACCTGCTGCACGCCACCGCCGTGCGCGCCGACGACGGCTCGGTGACCGTGTTCGCGGTCAACCGCGGCCGCACCGCGTCGCTGCCCCTCGACGTCGCGCTCGGCGGCCTGGGGGTCACGTCGGTCGTGGAGCACAGCGTGCTCTCGGACGCCGACCCGGACGCCCGCAACACCCTCGCCGAACCGGAGCGGGTCACCCCGCACGCGGCCGAGGGCACGACCCTGGCCGACGGCCGTCTGTCCGCCGTGCTGGAGCCGCTGTCCTGGAACGTGATCCGGCTGGCCTGAGCCCCGCCGGAGGCGGTGGACCCACCCTTCCGGCGGGCTCACTTCCCGGGTGCGTCCACCGCCTCCACCGGAACGCCGCCCAGCGCGGCCCCCAGCAGCGTCAGCCGTACGTCCCGCGGCCCCGCCGGTGTGGTCCCGTCCGACAACACCGCCAGGGCGAGTGTGTTGGCCCCACGTGTGCGCAGGATCCCGTTCGGCAGGACGAAGGTGTGCTGCGGGCCCACGTCGTTGATGTACTGGCCCAGGTTCCAGCCGTTGAGGAAGATCTGCACGCGGTAGGCGCGCCCCGGGTCGTCCTCCAGGGTGAGCCCGATCGACGCGTCCACCTCCGCGGGGACGTCCAGCCGGAAGCCCGCCCGGTACCAGGCCACTCCCTGCCGCCGATCCTCGCGCGGCAGGTCCACGGCCCGCCACTCCCGGTCGTCGTGGCCCGGCAGGTGCCAGCCCTTCCGCTCCCCGTACAGCCCGCCGTTGTTCAGCGGCCCGCGCACCCGGTCCGGGGCCGCGGCCCCCTGGATCCGCCAGTCCACGCTCCGGGAGCCGCCCCCGAAACCGGCGGACACGAGCCCGCGCGCGGCCCTGTGCGTGTCCCGCGCGGTGCCCTCCGCCCGCTCGTCCCCGGCGTGCTGCATCGGCCGGACGAGCACGGACAGCACGTGCGGCCCCCGCGCGCGCAGCTTCTTCGGCACGTCGAAGGCGGCCGTCGCCGTCCAGGTGCCCCTGGCCGCGGTCTTGTCGTCCGGCACCGGCATGCGGTGGGTGCCCAGGGGCCGCCCGTCCAGCCACGCCATCAGCAGCCCCTGCGTACCGGTGCTGTAGGTCAGCGACACCGACTCGATGCCCCGGGTGTCCTCGAACCGCCCCCGGTACCAGACGTCGCCGTAGTGGAAGCCGTAGTCGTCCGCGAAGAGGACGGGGCCGTCCCCGGGCACGGGGGTGGTGCTGTGCGACGTGGCGCGGTCGGCGGCCGGCCACGCCGAGTCGTCGAAGTCCGGCTCGGACTCCGGGTTCTCGGCCCGCCGCCGCCATCCGGCCGGCACCGGCAGCGGCACCGCGGGCGCGCCCGGCATCAGCCCCTCCATCACCAGGCTCCCGGCGCGGCTGAGCCGGGTGCGCACCGGCTGCCCGTTCCAGGTCACGCCGGTGACCCCGCGCGGCGCCCACACCTCCAGGCCGGTCTCGCCGACGACATCGCCGACGAGGTGGACGGTGGAGCCGCGCACGGTGGCCGAGCGCAGCAGCGCCGGGCCGTACACCAGCAGCGCGCCGGAGGGGGTCTCGTACGGCCACAGGCGCAGCGCGGTCGCGTCGTCGGCGAACAGCAGCACCATGGGCGTGTCGGAGTCCCCGCCCTCGATGAGCACCCGGCTCAGCCCGCCCGGGCCGAGCGGCACCACGATGTTCAGCCTGCCCCGGTCGTAGGACCACGCGGGTTCGTCGTCCAGCCGGTTGGTGACCGGCTGCTTCTCGCAGTCCAGCGCCACCTGCGCGGTCTCCCCGCCGCGGCCCGCGAACACGGCGATGTCCTGCCGGCCGGCGGTCATGCTCAGCATGGGCTGCGCGGTGGTGAACGCCAGCCGGCGCCGGCCCAGTTCCAGGCCGGTGGTGAGCAGCTTGGCGTCGCGCGGCCCCACGGTGACCGGCACGTCGATGCCGGAGTCCGGCAGCAGCGAGGTGATCTCCTCGGCGGAGTCGTTGCGCACGACGTACACCTGGGCGCCGGTGTCGGGGTTGGCCAGGTGGCGCACGTCGAGCCGTTCGTCCCGGGCCCGCACCCCGGGGGCCGCGTCCAGCCGCGCGAGGTCGGGCACGGTCCGCACCAGGTGCCCGAGCTGGTGCAGCGGGGCCAGCCGCGGCGTGGGCCGGCGGCCCTCGTCGATCGGGGCCCCGAAGTCGTACGAGGTGTAGACGCCCGGCGCGGGCAGCCAGCCCCACGAGGTCCCGCCGAACGCCATGCGGACGTTGTGCACGGTCACGCCCTCGGCGAGGTGGCCGAGGTGCTCGCGCCGCTCCTGCGCGGCGTCACGGGCCCGCCGCACCTCGGCGTACCCCTTGCCGCCGGACGCCACCCCGCCCCACCCGTCGGCCGCGCCGCCGGGCGCTCCCGTCCGGAACCCGGGCGCCTTCCGCGGACCGGCCGGGCGCTCGCCGAGGTACGCGTCCGCGTGGAAGAGCGGTACGTCGATGCGGTCGGCGCGCACCTTCGCGTACAGGTGGTCCAGGTAGGCCCGCCCGGCCGGATCGTCGGCGGGCACGTCCGAGCCGTCCTCGAACTGGTACAGCAGTACGGTGCCGCCGCCCGCGGTGAACAGATGCCGGACGGCGATGGCGTCGACCGCGCTCAGCCACTCGTCGACGTGCCGCAGGTACTCCGGGTCGGCGGTCCGTGCGGTGCCCCCGACGCCCGTCAGCCATCCGGGGAACCCGCCGGCGTCGACATCGGCGCCGATGTACGGCCCCGGGCGCAGGATGACGTACAGCCGCTCCTCGGCGGCCGTGCTCAGGAACCGGTGCAGATCCCGCACCCCGGTGAAGTCGTACGCGCCGGGCGCGGGGGAGTGGTGGTTCCACGCCACGGGGACGCTGACCGCGTTGTGTCCGTGGGCGCGCAGCTTCTGCAGCACGTCCCGCCACAGGGACGGGCTCGGCAGCCGGAAGGGGTGCATCTCCCCCGACCACAGCACCAGGCGCCGGCCGTCGACCAGCAGCGAGTGCCGGTCGTAGCCGATCCGGTGGCGCCTGCCGTCCGCGCTCGGCGGGGGCGGCGGCGGGCCCGTGGGCACGCTGCGCGGCCCGTGCGCGCCGGTCGCCGCCCCGCCGCTGCCGGCGAGCGCGAGACCGAGCGCCGCCGTGCCGGCCAGGGCGGTGAAGGTACGCCTGCTGAGCTCCAAGGGAGCGCCTCCTGTTGGGGTGCCACAAGGGGTGCTGGTGGGCCATTGTCCATGAACCGGCACCACTCCGTTCACACCCGGGCCCCTTTATGCCCCTTATGTGAGGGTGTGATGGGGTGGAGCGTGACGGGGTGGAAGTGAATGGCCGGAGTTCACTCTGTCCGCCGGTCGCGCGGGTCCATACGATGCGAGCGCTCCCGGCCTTCACCGCATCTTCATGCCTCCTTCACGGGGTCGGGGGCTCATGTGCGTGCGCTTCTGTCATGTGCATGACGCTTCAATCAAGGCAAGCGATCAAGGCAAACGACCAAGGCAAGCGATCACGGTTGTTTCACCCCCCACCGAAGGATGGAGAACCATGGCTGGTGGACTGCTCCTGAGTGCGGCGGCGGCCGCGCTCCTGACCGCCGCGTTACCCGCGCACAGCCCGGCGTCCGGGTTCGACGACCCGCCGCCGGACAAGATCGTCATCGATGTCGCCACAGTGAACGGTTCCGGATGCCCGAAGGGCACCGCCGCGGTCGCCGTCTCCGCGGACAACACCGCGTTCACCGTGACGTACAGCGACTACCTCGCCCAGGCGGGCGGGGGCTCCGATCCCACCGCATACCGCAAGAACTGCCAGCTCAGCCTGCTGGTCCACGTCCCGCAGGGCTTCACCTACGCCATCGCCGGCGCGGACTACCGGGGCTTCGCCTCGCTCCAGTCCGGCGCGAGCGGGACGCAGCGGGCGTCGTACTACTTCCAGGGCTCCCCGAACACGGAGCACCGCAGCCACGCGTTCGCCGGCCCCTACGACGACAACTGGCAGGCCACGGACACCACCGACTGGGCCCAGCTGGTCTACGCGCCCTGCGGGGTCCAGCGCAACTTCAACATCAACACGGAGCTGCGCGTCAGCGCGGGGACGGCGTCCTCGGACCAGGTCAGCTTCATGACGATGGACTCCACGGACGGTGACATCAGCACGGTCTACCACCTGGCGTGGAAGGAGTGCCCGGCGAAGTCGTGACGCGGTGACCTGACCTGACCTGACCTGACCCGGCCGGTCGGTGCGGCCCGTACGCCCGTGAAGGGTGTGCGGGCCGCACTTTGATGTCGCCGCCCGCCGACCGGTCGGGGGCCGCGTCTCCCTCGACGAGCACCGCCGCGGGCTCCTCCGTGTCGATGTCGGTATCGCCGTCGTCGCACCCCGGGTCGAGTTGACTGAGGCCGCGCGGGGCATTGACGCGCAAGTGGTTCGATTCTACGGTCCGTTCGAACTTGCGATCGCCGTTCGGAATGCCGAACGACGTGTGACCCCCACCACCGTGACCCCACCACCGTGACCCCCACCGCAAGGAGAACCCGTATGAGCCGCACGCTCCGCAAGCGCACCGCCCTGCTCGCACTCCCCACCGCCGCGCTGCTCGCCCTGATGCCGACCACCGCCTCGGCGTACCCCAACCCCGGCCGCGTCACGGGCTCCGTCGTCACGCACGACCCGTCGATGATCCGGACCTCGTCCGGGCAGTACCTGCTCTACGCCACCGGCGGCGGCATCGCCCACAAGACCTCCGGCGACCGCACCGCCTTCTCCGCCGGCGCCGACGCGTTCTCGTCCCGCCCGAGCTGGTGGCGGAACTACTCCTCCGTGCCGGAGGCCTGGGCGCCGGACATCTCGTACCACGGCGGCAAGTACCTGATGTACTACTCCGTCTCGAAGTTCGGCTCCAACACCTCCGCCATCGGGCTGGCCGGCTCCACCACCGGGCAACCGGGCAGCTGGAGCGACTACGGCATCGTCTACACCTCCAGCTCCTCCAGCGACTACAACGCCATCGACCCCAACCTCTTCGTGGACGACGACGGCAAGTGGTGGCTGTCCTTCGGCAGTTGGTGGACCGGGATCAAGATGATCCAGGTGAACCCGTCCACGGGGAAGCAGCTCTCCTCCAACACCACCCGCTACTCCCTCGCCTCCCGCCCCTCCGGGACCAAGGCCGTCGAGGCACCGTTCATCGTCAAGCGGAACGGCTACTACTACCTCTTCGCCTCCTACGACACCTGCTGCGCCGGCACCAGCTCGACCTACAAGGTCAAGGTCGGCCGCGCCACCAGCATCACCGGGCCGTACCGCGACAAGAACGGCGTCTCGATGATGAACAACGGCGGGACGCCGGTGCTCGAGTCGCACGGCAGCGTCATCGGGCCCGGCGGACAGTCGATCATGAACGATGTCGACGGGGACCTGATCGTCTACCACTACTACGACGGCAACGACAACGGCACGCCCAAGCTCGGCATCAACCTCCTGAACTGGAGCAGCGGATGGCCCGTCGCCTACTGACCCTGCTGGCCGCGCTGCTGCTCGCCCTCTCGTTCGGGCAGCCGTCCGCGCAGGCGGCCTCCTTCGGCAACCCCGTCAAGGCCCAGAAGGGCGCCGACCCGTGGATCGTCCACCACGACGGCGACTACTACCTGGTCAGCACGTCCTGGACCGATGTCATCACGGTCCGCAAGTCGCCCACCCTCGGCGGCCTCGCCACCGCCCCCAGCGTGCAGGTGTGGCAGGGCGACGCGGCCTCCCGCTGCTGCAACATCTGGGCGCCGGAGCTGCACTACCTGAACGGCCGCTGGTACCTGTACTACGTCGCCGGGCAGAACGTCGCCGACTACAACCCCACCCAGCGCAGCCACGTCCTGGAGAGCGCCGGATCCGACCCCATGGGGCCCTACAGCTACAAGGGGCAGCTCAACTCCTCCTGGATGCTGGACCCGACGGTCGCCACGATCAACGGGCAGCTGTACCTGTTCGGCAGCACGCACAACGGCACGCAGAACATCGTCGCCGCGCGCATGTCGAACCCCTACACGGTGAGTTCGTCCTTCTCCACCGTCTCCACGCCCACGTACGACTGGGAGCGGCAGGGCGGCACCGTCAACGAGGGACCGGAGATCCTCCAGCGGGGCGGCCGCACCTTCCTGGTCTACTCGGCGAGCGGCTGCTGGACCCCCGACTACAAGCTCGGCCGGCTGGCCCTCACCGGGTCGAACCCGGCCTCCGCCTCCTCCTGGACCAAGAAGTCCACGCCCGTCTTCCAGCGCAGCGACGGCAACGGCGTCTACGGGCCCGGCCACAACGGGTTCTTCACCTCGCCGGACGGAACGGAGAGCTGGATCGTCTACCACGCCAACGACTCCGCCTCCGAGGGCTGCGACAACGGGCGCACGGCACGGGCGCAGAAGTTCACCTGGAACGCGGACGGGTCACCGAACCTCGGTACGCCCGTCCGCCTCGGCGCGGCCCAGAGCGGGCCCTCCGGTGAGCCGGCCGCCGTCTCCACCACGTACACCCTCACCAACCGCAACAGCGCGAAGTGCCTGGAGGTGGCGGGGAGTTCGTCGGCCGACGGGGCGAACGTGCAGCAGTACGCCTGCAACGGCGGCGCCCACCAGCGCTGGCGGCTGGAGGACCTCGGGGACGACACCCACCGGCTGGTGAACGTCGCCACCGGAAAGGTGCTGGACACCGAGAACTGCTCGTCCGCCGACGGCGCCGACCTGCGGCAGTGGCCGTGGCTGGACAACACCTGCCAGCGCTTCCGCTTCGTGGCCACCGACAGCGGTCACGTCCGCATCGTCAACCAGGCCACGGGCAAGGTGGCGGATGTGGCGGACTGCGGTACGGCGGACGGGGCGGACGTACGCCAGTGGTCGTGGCTGAACAACGCCTGCCAGCAGTGGAGGCTGAACGTGGCCTAGACGTGGGGTCCGGGCCGCGTACGAGGGCGGTGGCCATGACGCGGCCCGGTCACCGTCCCCGTTCCTCCGGCGGACCACCGCTCACCGGGCGGAAGCCCGTGGCCGCCGAACCGTCGGGGCCCCGGGGCGAATCGGCGTCGTCCGGTCTACGTCATTCCCGCCGCGTCGGGCCAGCTCCGGCTGTGCGGCCACCCGGCCGCCGGGGTGGGCGCCGGCCCCGGTTCGGTGATTCCCCGCACCTGTGCCGCCGTGAGCCCGCCCTGAGCCGGCACCCCCGGCGGGGTGGGCCCGGACATCGCCGCGGCGGCCGGTGCCTGCGCCTGCGCCACGGGAGCCATGGGCGGCAGGGGAGCCACGGGGGCCGTCGGGGCGGTCACGGGCGGGGCGGGCGCCATGACGGCCACGGGAGCCAAGGACTGCGGCAACGGCTCCGGCCGGGGCACCTGCTGCGGAACCCCCACCGGGACCGCGGCCGGCATCGGCATCCCGCCGCCCGAGCCCACCGCCGGGGCGGACACGGCGGCGGGGAGCGGCACGCCGATGCCGGTGCCGGCGGACGGGGCGGCGGCGAGCCCCGGAGCGCCGGCACCGACGGCCTGGGCGGCGAGCCCCCGCGTGCCCGCCCCGTTGGTCCGGCTCACCAGGCGGTCCACGGCCGGGGTGCCGGAGCTGTAGCCGGTCCCGGCGGCCGGCTCGGGTGCGGCGGCGCCCCTCCTGGACGTCCCGTACAGCACCTGTTCCAGACCGGACACCAGGCGACGCACATCCACCTGGGGGCGGACCACGAGGCGCAGGAAGCGGCTGGACGAGCCGATCTTGTTGCCGCACTCGCGGACCAGGATCCGGTGCTCGGTGAGCATCCGGTCCCGGACCACGGTGCCCTCGGCGCCCACGGGGAGGCGCACGAAGAGGAAGTTGCCCTGGGACGGGTAGACCGTCAGCCCGGGCAGTGAGGAGAGCTGGCCGGACATGTCCATCCGGTCGCGGCGGACCTGGTGCAGGCTCCGCGCGTACTCGGCGCCGTGCTCCTTCAGCATGAACACCACGTGCTCGGCGAAGGAGTTCAGGTTCCACTTGGGGAGCATGGACCGTACCCGCCCGGCCAGCGCCGGGTTGGCGACCAGGTAGCCGAAGCGGATGCCGTGCAGGCCGAAGTTCTTGCCGAGGCTGCGCAGCACGATGACGTTGGGCCGCAGCATCGCCTCCTGGACGACGGACGGCTCGACCTCGGCGTCGGCGAACTCCAGGAACGACTCGTCGATCACCACCAGGTCCAGGTCGGCCATCGCGTCCATGAACTGCACGACGGCGTGCTTGTGGAGGAAGCCGCCGTCGGGGTTGTTGGGGTTGCAGATCACGGCGACCCGGGTGCCGCGCGCGCGGATGAAGTCGGCGTACTGGGCGAGGTCGAGGGCGAAGCCGCTGGACTCCTGGAGCGGGAACATGTCGACCCGCTTGCCGGTCTCCATGGGCTGGTCGGTCCAGCGGCCGAAGGTGGGGACGGGGACGGCGAGGGACTCCCGGACCAGCAGGTGGTCGATCCAGGTGATCAGCTCGGTGGAGCCGTTGCCCATGGCCACGCACTGCGGCGGCAGTTGGAGCAGGCCGCACAGCTCGGCGGTGATGGTGTCGGCGCTGCTCGGGTAGTAGGTGATGATGTCGCGCAGCCGGCCCGCCATCTCCTCGAACATGGCGGGGGTCGGGAAGTACGGGTTGCAGGGGATGCAGAAGTCCACCGGGCCGGCCCCGTCGCTCTCCCGCGTCAGCGCCGCCATCGACGGACTGTGCGCCGCGGTGCTGCGGAACAACGAGGTGACGTTGTCGGCCAAGGGAGGACCTCCGTGTGCGGCGGGCCCGCCGGGGACGTGCGGGTCCGTCATGCCTGGGTGGCCCGCGCGGGGGAGCACGGGCCACCCGGGAGTACGGAGCGGGGCACGGGGCCGTTCAGCTCATGTGAGGAAAATGTGAGCGCCGGGTGGGGCGGGGCTCATGAGCCGAACGAGTGGACCGTCGTCGTCCGGTAGGTCTCGCCGGGGCGCAGCACGGTCGACGGGAACGACGGCTGGTTCGGCGCGTCCGGGAAGTGCTGGGTCTCCAGGCACAGCCCGTCGCCCTGCCGGTAGACCCGGCCGCCGGTGCCGGTCAGCGTGCCGTCGAGGAAGTTGCCCGAGTAGAACTGCAGGCCCGGCTCGTTGGTGGCGATCCGCAGAGTGCGCCCGGAGGACGGGTCGCGCAGGGTGGCGATGTGCTCGGGGCGGGCGGTGATCCCCTTGTCGAGGACCCAGTTGTGGTCGAAGCCCTGGGCGGTGATCAGCTGCGGGTGGGCGGCCCGGATGTCCCGGCCGATCGGCTTGGCCCGCCGGAAGTCGAAGGGGGTGCCGGCCACCCGCGCCAGCTCACCGGTGGGGATGAGTCCCGCGTCGGTGGGCGTGTAGCGGGAGGCGGCGATCGACAGCTCGTGGTCCTCGATGCCGCCGCTGCCCTCGCCGGCCAGGTTCCAGTAGACGTGGCTGGTGAGGTTGACGACGGTGGCCCGGTCGGTGGTGGCCTCGTAGTCGATCCGCCAGTCGCCGGCGCGGGTGAGGGTGTAGGTCACCGTCGTGCGCAGGGTGCCGGGGTAGCCCATCTCGCCGTCGACGCTCGTGTAGTACAGCCGCAGGCCGACGTCGGAGCCCGCGGTGAACGGCTCGACGTCCCAGACGCGCTTGTCGAAGCCCTTCGCGCCGCCGTGCAGGCTGTTCTCCCCGTCGTTGACGGAGAGCTGGTGGGCCGTGCCGTCGAGGGTGAAGCGGCCCTTGCCGATGCGGTTGCCGTACCGGCCGATCAGGGCGCCGAAGTACGGGCTGGAGGCGACGTAGTCCTCGATGGTGTCGAAGCCGAGGGAGACGTTGGCGTGCCGGCCGCGCCGGTCGGGGATCTCCAGGGACTGGACGATGCCGCCGTAGGACAGGACCTTCATCCGGGTCCCGCCGTTCTCCAGCGACCAGCTGTGGACCTTCGTGCCGTCCGCGAGCCTGCCGAAGAGCGTCTTCACCGGCTTCCCCCTGCCTGCCGAGGCGTGTGCCGTCCCACCGAGCGCGGTGGTGGCGGCGACCGAGGCCGCCGCGGCCGTCGCGATGACCGTGCGTCTGTTCAGTTCCATGTGTGCGGCTCCCGAAAGAGGAAGGGCCCCGCCTTCCGGCGGGGCCCGAGCTGACCTACGAACCGACCTTGCGCTTGTTCCACACGTCGAAGCCGACCGCCGCCAGCAGCACCATGCCCTTGATGACCTGCTGCCAGTCGGTGCCGATGCCGACGAGGTTCATGCCGTTGTTCAGCACGCCCAGGACCAGACCGCCGATGATCGCGCCGAGGACGGTGCCGACACCGCCGCTCATCGACGCGCCGCCGATGAACGAGGCGGCGATCGCCTCCAGCTCGAAGTTGAGGCCGGCCTTGGGAGAGGCCGCGTTGAAGCGGGCGGCGAACACCAGACCCGCCAGGGCCGCGAGCATGCCCATGTTCAGGAAGACCAGGAAGGTGACCTTCTTGTCGCGCACGCCCGACAGCTTCGCCGCGGGCAGGTTGCCGCCGATGGCGTAGATGTGGCGGCCGATGACGGCGTTGCGCATGACGTAGCCGAAGCCGACGAGCAGCGCGCCGAGGATCAGCAGCACGATCGGGGCGCCCTTGTAGCTGGCGAGCAGCATCGTCACCACGAGGATGGCGGAGCCGAGCGCGACGAGCTTCAGCGCGAACAGCTTGACGGGCAGGACGTCGAGGGCGAACTCCTTCTGCCGGCGGCGGTCGCGGACCTCCTGGAGGACGACCAGGGCGATCAGTCCGAAGCCGAGCAGCAGGGTGAGGTTGTGGTAATTCGTCTCCGGGCCGACCTCGGGCATGAAGCCGTTGGCGACCTTCTGCAGGCCCTTCGGGAACGGTCCGAGGGTCTGGCCCTCCAGGAAGATCTCCGTCAGGCCGCGGAAGGTCAGCATGCCCGCGAGGGTCACGATGAACGACGGTATGCCGCCGTAGGCGATGAACCAGCCCTGTATCGCGCCCGCCAGGGCGCCCACGGCCAGGCACAGCAGCACCGCGACGGGCCACGGCATGTCGTTCCTGACCATGAAGACGGCCGCCATGGAGCCGACGAACGCGGTCAGTGAGCCGACCGACAGGTCGATGTGGCCCGCGATGATGACCAGCATCATGCCGATGGCGAGGATCAGGATGTAGCTGTTCTGCAGCACCAGGTTGGAGACGTTGCGCGGCAGCAGCAGGTCGCCGTCGGTCCACACCGCGAACAGCGCCACGATCAGGCCCAGCGCGATCAGCATGCCGTACTGGCGCATGTTGCGGCGCATGCCGTCCAGCATCAGCTGGAGCAGGCCGTCACCGCTGCCCGCCCCGCTCTTGCCCGGCGGCGCGGCGGCCGGGGTCTTGTCGGTGACTTCCGTGCTCATCGGGATACCTCTTTGTCCTTCGTCATCTGACGCATCAGCGATTCCTGTGAGGCCTCGGCCCGCGAGAACTCACCGGTCAGCCGCCCCGCGGCCATCGTGTAGATGCGGTCGCACATGCCGAGCAGCTCGGGCAGCTCGGAGGAGATGAAGACGACCGCCTTGCCCTGGGCGGCCAGCTGGTCGATGACCGTGTAGATCTCGTACTTGGCGCCGACGTCGATGCCGCGCGTCGGCTCGTCCAGGATCAGCACATCGGGACCGGCGAAGATCCACTTGCTGAGGACGACCTTCTGCTGGTTGCCGCCGGACAGCTTGCCCACCGGTTCGAAGACGGTCGGCGCCTTGATGTTCATGGACGTGCGGAAGCCCTCGGCGACCTGCCGCTCCTCGTGCTCGTCCACCACACCGCGCTTGGCGACCTTCTTCAGGGCGCTGAGCGAGATGTTGCGGTGGATGGTGTCGATGAGGTTCAGCCCGTAGTGCTTGCGGTCCTCGGTGACGTACGCGATGCCGTGCGCGACCGCCTCGGGGACGGTCTTCGTACGGATCTCCGTGCCGTCCTTGAGGACGGTGCCGCCCGCGTAGCGGCCGTAGGTGCGGCCGAACAGGCTCATCGCGAGTTCGGTGCGGCCGGCGCCCATCAGCCCGGCGATGCCGACGATCTCGCCGCGCCGGACCTCGAGGGACACGTCGTCGACGACCTTGCGCTGCTGGTCGATCGGGTGGTGCACGGTCCAGTTGCGGACCTCCAGGGCCGGGGCGACGCCCTCCTCCGGCCGGTGCGGGGTGCGCTCCGGGAAGCGGTGCTCCAGGTCGCGGCCGACCATCCCGGAGATGATCCGGTCCTCGCTGGTGCCCTCGGCCTTCACGTCGAGCGTCTCGATGGTCCGCCCGTCCCGCAGGATGGTCACCGAGTCGGCCACCTCGCGGATCTCGTTCAGCTTGTGCGAGATGATGATCGAGGTGATGCCCTGGTCCTTCAACTGGAGGATCAGGTCGAGGAGTTTGCCGCTGTCCTCGTCGTTGAGCGCCGCGGTCGGCTCGTCGAGGATGAGCAGCTTCACCTTCTTGGACAGCGCCTTGGCGATCTCCACCAGCTGCTGCTTGCCCACGCCGATGTCGGCGACGCGGGTCTCCGGGTGCTCGTCGAGCCCCACCCGGCGCAGCAGTTCGGCGGCGTGCTTGAGCGTGTCGTTCCAGTTGATGAACCCGCGGGTGGCGTGTTCGTTGCCGAGGAAGATGTTCTCCGCGATCGACAGGTACGGCACCAGGGCCAGCTCCTGGTGGATGATCACGATGCCGTGCTCTTCGCTGGCCCGGATGTCCTTGAACCGGCAGACCTCCTCCTCGAAGAGGATGTCCCCCTCGTAGGTGCCGTGCGGGTGGACGCCGGAGAGGACCTTCATCAGGGTCGACTTGCCGGCGCCGTTCTCGCCGCAGATGGCGTGGACCTCGCCCCGCCGGACGGTCAGGGTGACGTCCGACAGCGCCTTGACGCCGGGAAAGGTCTTGACGATCGAGCGCATTTCCAGGACGGGTCCCGCCATGGTCGTGCCTTCCAATCCGTGGTGGTCCGGCGGGTTACTTGAGGTCGCTTTCCTTGATGTAGCCGGAGTCGACCACGGCCTCCTGGTAGTTGGCCTTGTCCACGGCGACCGGCTCCAGCAGGTACGCCGGGACGACCTTGGCGCCGTTGTCGTAGGTCTTGGTGTCGTTGACCTCGGGCTTCTTCTCGTTGAGCAGCGCGTCGACCATGTTGGAGGCCACCTTGGCGAGTTCGCGGGTGTCCTTGTAGACGGTCATCGACTGCTCGTCGGCGATGATCGACTTCACCGAGGCGACCTCGGCGTCCTGGCCGGTGACGACCGGCAGCGGCTTGCTCTTGGAGCCGTAGTCGTCGGACTTCAGCGCGGAGAGGATGCCGATGGAGATGCCGTCGTAGGGGGAGAGGACCGCGTCGACGCGGGCGCTCTTGTAGGACGAGGTGAGGATGTCGTCCATGCGCTTCTGCGCGGTGCCGCCGTCCCAGCGCAGGGTGGTGACCTGGTTGAGGGCGGTCTGCTGGGAGCGGACGACGAGCTGCTTCTTGTCGATGTACGGCTGGAGGACGTTCATCGCGCCCTGGAAGAAGTAGCGGGTGTTGTTGTCGTCGTTGGAGCCGGCGAACAGCTCGATGTTGAAGGGGCCCTTCTCGCTGCCGTCCTTCAGGCCGAGCTTCTCGACGATGTAGGTGCCCTGGAGCTCGCCCACCTTCTCGTTGTCGAAGGAGGCGTAGTAGTCGACGTTCTCCGTGCCGAGGATGAGGCGGTCGTAGGAGATGACCGGGATGTCGGCGTCCTTGGCCTGCTGGAGCACGTTGTTCATCGACTTGTTGTCGATGGCGGCGACGATCAGGGCGTCCACGCCCTGCGTGATCAGGTTCTCGATCTGCGAGACCTGCTGGTCCGGGTCGTCCTCGCCGTAGACCAGCTTGGTCTCGTAGCCCTTGGACTCCAGGTCCTTCTTGACGTAGTTGCCGTCGGCTATCCAGCGCTCGGAGGACTTGGTCGGCATCGCGATGCCGATGGTGGCTCCGTCCGAGCCTCCCTTGTTCTCCTCGCTGCCGCCCTCGCTGTTCTGGCCGCAGGCGGTCAGGGTGAGGGCGAGGGAGGCGGCCGAGGCCATGGCGGCGATGGCGGCTCTGCGGTTACGCATGATCATCATCCTTGATGTGTGGGCGGGGTCGGTCCGGACGAGCGAGGCGTTTTCCGGGGGTGGGACCAGGAGAGACCGAGACCGAAGGTGTGTGCGATTGTGCGCGGCTGTGTCTGCTTCTGTGAAGCCGAGTTTCCGGAACGTTATGACGAGATGTCGAACCGGCTCAGATCGCCGGGAAGCCGCGAACCGAGGGGTGCCATCTCCCCGTCCGCGCCGTGCCGCGCCAGCAGGTCCAGGGCCAGCCGGCCGCGCCGCACCCGCTCCTTCGCGGTCGCCAGGGTCAGCTCCCGCATGTGGTGCCCGTACGGATAGATCCCGGGCGCCTTGGCCAGGCCGAACTTCAGGTACAGCGGCGCGCCGCGCCGGATCAGCTCGGCGACCTCGTACATCCGCACATAGCCGCCGAGGTCGTCGGGCGCCTCGATGTACATGTCCATCGGGGTGGCCGAAACCCGCCGTATCTCGGTGAGGTGGTCGAGCGTCAGGTCACTGGGGACGTTGATGGAGTCGGCGCCGAGCCGCTCGTAGACCGCGTACGAGGCCGGGTTGACCGGCCCGACGAGCGCCGAGACCTTCAGCGTGGTGTCGGCGGGCAGGATGCCGGCCGCCCGCGCCCGGTGCAGCGTCCACAGCACGCCCTCGTCCGCGACGAGCAGGCACTTGACGCCCAGCTCCGTGGCGCGCACGGCGTCCTCGACACAGCCGGCCACCGCGTCGTGCCCCCGGGCGCGCAGTCCCGCGCCGCGCGAGTCGGTACGGGTGGAGCCGCCGATGTCCCAGGTGCCGCGCGGGCCGGTGAACAGGCAGAGCTCGATGTCCCGCTCCGCCGTGGCCTCGGCCATCTCGGTGATCTCGGCGTCGGTCAGCATCCAGACGCCGCTGCCCTGGCTGATCCGGTGGACCGGCACGTCGAGGCGCGAGGCCTCCTTCAGTACCACGGCCAGCGCCTCGGGACCCTCGCACGAGGGGATCTCGGTGCGCCAGCGGCCGCCGCCGGGGAAGGAGTGCGGCGAGGCGTCGGCGGGGTCGAGGGCGGGCGCGCCCAGGCCGAGCGCGGTGAGCGCCTGCTCACCGGGCCTGCGGGGCGCCGTGGCGGAAGCGTCGGTCACAAGAGGTCCTTAGGTCCTGGATGTTCGAAATATCGGACGAAGTTCGCGGCCCGGGGTGCGGGTCGGGCGGGAGCGAAAAGCGGGGCGGGGGCCCGGGGGGCCGGACCTCCTGGGTGTACGCCGGTACGGGGGCCGTCAGGTCGCCCCCGTACCGGCGTACGGCTACGGCCGCAGCAGGACCTTGCCCACCTTCGGGTCGCCGGACCCCACCAGCTCGATGGCGTGCGGGAACTCGGCGAGCGGCAGCTCGTGGGTCACCAGTGGCAGCGGATCGAGCAGCCCGGCGGCGAACACCCGCACGGTGTGCGCCCAGGCGTCCGGCGGCGCCCCGAAGACGGTGTGCACCTCCAGCTGCCGTACGACCAGGTCCGTGGGGTCCAGCCCGTCGGCGCCCGGCGCCGGGATGCCGGTCAGCACCAGCCGCCCGCCGCGCCGCAGCAGCGCGGCCGCCGTGCGGGCCGCGTCGGCCGACCCGGCGGTCTCGATCACCACGTCGAAGTCGTCCGGGAGCCGCTGGTCCTTGGTGCGGAAGTCGGTCGCCCCGTACTGCCGGGACAGCGCCTCCCGGTCGCCCCGGGTGCCGACCACCAGCAGCTCGGACGGGGAGTTCGCCCGCAGGAACTGCACGGCGAACATGCCGAGCGTGCCGGTGCCGACCACGGCGACCCGCTCACCCGGAACGGCGTTCGCCTTCAGCGCGGCGGCGGCGATGCAGGCGGCCGGCTCCAGCAGCGCGGCGGCGCCGAGGTCGGCGTCGTCCGGCAGGACGTGCAGCAGACGGGCCGGAAGGGTCAGCGTGGCGGCCATGGCGCCCGGCTGGGTGAAGCCGGTCTCCTCGTACCCCGCCGAGCACAGCGTCGTCTCACCGGCGTGGCAGCGGTCGCAGACCTGGCAGTTGCGGAACCCCTCACCGACCACCTTGCGGCCGACGAGCGACTCCGGCACCCCCGCGCCCACCCGCTGCACGGTCCCGGACCACTCGTGGCCCGGCGTCAGCGGGTACCGCACGTATCCCTCGGGCCGGTTGCCCTGGTACACCTCGCGGTCGCTGCCGCAGATACCGGACGCGTGCACCCGGATCAGGGCCTCGCCCGGCCCCGGTTCGCGCGGTTCGTGCGGGACGAGGCGGTGCTCACCGGGGCCCTCGATGACGACGGCGGTGCTCATCGCGCCTCCCCGGACCGGCGGCGGTCGGCGGCGGTCACTGCGTGCCCTTGGGCTTGCGCTGCTCCCAGCCCTCGGCCCACAGGTCGAACCGGGCCTGCTGCTGCGGGAACTCGGCCGCCGCGTCCACGTCCAGCTCCACCCCGAGGCCGGGGGCGTCGGAGAGGTGGAAGCAGCCGTCCTCCGGGTCCACCTGCGGCGCGCCCTTGACGACCTTCTTGATCTCCGCGTCCGCGAAGTCGTTGAAGTGCTCCAGGATCTTGAAGTTCGGGGAGGTGAAACCGACCTGGAGGGACGCGGCGGTCAGGACCGGGCCGCCGACGTTGTGCGGCGCGACCAGCATGTAGTGGGTTTCGGCGGTCGCGGCGAGCTTGCGGGTCTCCCAGATGCCGCCGATGTGGCCGACGTCCGGCTGGAGGATGTCGACGGCCTGGCTCTCGAACAGCTCGCGGAACTCGATGCGGTCGTGGATGCGCTCACCGGTGGCCACCGGCATGTCGACCTTCGCGGCGACCTTCTCCAGCGCCTTGAGGTTCTCCGGCGGCACCGGCTCCTCCAGCCAGGCCGGCTTGAAGGGCGCGAGCTCCTTGGCCATGCGGACGGCGGTGGCGGGGGAGAAGCGGCCGTGCATCTCCAGCATCAGCTCGGCGTCGGGACCGATCGCGTCGCGGACCGCCTCGATCAGGGAGACGGCGTACAGGCTCTCCTTGTGGTCGAGCTCGAAGTGGCCGGTGCCGAAGGGGTCGATCTTCAGCGCCCGGTAACCGCGCTCCATCACGCCCTGCGCGGCCTTGTGGTACGCCTCCGGGGTGCGCTCGGTGGTGTACCAGCCGTTGGCGTACGCCTTCACCTTGTCGGTGACCTTGCCGCCGAGCAGCTGCCAGACGGGGACGCCGAGGGCCTTGCCCTTGATGTCCCAGCAGGCCATCTCGACGACGGCGATGCCGGACATCACGATCTCGCCGGCGCGCCCGTAGTCGCCGTACTTCATCCGGCGGACGAGGTCCTCGACAGCGAACGGGTCGGAGCCGAGAATGTGGTTGACCTCGGCTTCCTTCAGGTAACCCAGGAGTGCGTCGGTGTGTCCCAGCATCCGGGTCTCGCCGACTCCCGTGATCCCCTCGTCGGTGTGCACCTGGACGTACGTCAGGTTGCGCCACGGCGTCCCGACCACGTGTGTGCTGATTCCGGTGATGCGCACGGCAGTTGCCCCTCGCTGCGGTTGTGGACCCTGTCATCGGAGTCTGTTCGGTTCGACGTGTTCGATATTTCGTCACACGTTCGAAATGCTGGCGTGACAGTAAGGACGCGGCGGCGGGGGTGTCAATGGGTCACGCGCATAACGGTTTCGCCAGTTTCGAAACCAATGGGTGCCGGTCCGTACGAAACCTTCACAGCAGGCCCTATGAAGCGGACCCGAACGGAATCTAACCTTCCCGCGTCATGGACTTTTGCCAGCCGTGCCGACGGCACCTCAATGGCGCCCTCGCCTGCCCCGGTTGCGGTACGCCCGTCGAGACGCTCCGCGCCTGGGCGCAGGGGCCCGCGGGGCCTCCGGCGTACGGGGGCGGTCCGGCCGACGCCGGCCTGGTCCCCGGGGCCGGTGAGCCGGCCGCGGGGCTCGGCGGGGACCCCGGCGCCGGGTACGGCGACGGCTACCGCGAGGAGCACGCGGGCGGGTACGGCGACGGCTACCGCGGCGAGCGCGCGGGCGGGTACGGCGACGGCTACCGCGGCGAGCGCGCGGGAGGGTACGGCGACGGGCCGGGCGGTGGCTACGGTGACGTACCCGCGGGCGGACACCACGACGGGGCGGGCGGCGACTACCGCGAGGAGCCTGGCGGCGACTACCGCGGCGAGCCGATCGGCGACTACCGCGAGGAGCCGGGTGACGACCCCGGCGACGAGCCCGGTGACGGCTACGACGACGAGCCCGGTGACGACTACGACGACGAGGAGCCGCGGGGGCGGCGCGTGGCCCGGCGCCGGGGGAGTGGGCCGGGCGCCGCGAGCCGCCGGGACCGCAAGGCCGCCGCGCACCGTCGGCGGCGCCGCCGCACCCTGCTGATCGTGGGGGGCTTCGTCCTCGCGGCGGGCGGGCTGAGCCTCGCGGAACTCGGGATGGACGCCCCCGGGTCGGGGTCGAAACCGTCGGCCGCCGGGGAGGAGTCGACGGACGGCGGCGGGGAGGAGCTGGAGCCGACGCGGTCGGCGGGCGGCGCCCCGGCCGCGCCCGCGCCCGGCGAGTCCCCCGGCGCGCGGGTGTCCGGCTCCCCGTCGGCCTCGAAGTCCCCCAAGGACAAGGGCAAGGACAAGGAGTCGAAGTCGGCGGACGCCGAGGAGAGCGAGGACGGCGCCTCGTCCGCCCCCGCGGACGCGCCGTCGACCGACCCGACCGCGCCCCTGCCGCCGGAGCCCCCGTCGGAACCGGAGAGCCCGCAGCCGGACCCGACCACGCAGGACCCCGAACCGGAGCCCGAGCCGACGGAGACGTGCGACCAGTTCCTGTGGTGGTGCACGTAACACCCCGCTGACCCGGCCCGGCGCGCAGGCCGGCCCCTCGGCCGTCGTCGCTCGGTCCTCGTCGCTCAGCCGCCGTCGCCCAGCATCCTGCGCAGCGCATCGCGCAGCGCCACCCGCTCCCCCTCCGAGAGCCCCGCCAGCGGCTCGCGTGCGAACCGGAGGGACTCCTGGAGGCTGCGCGCCACCCGCCGCCCCTCCTCCGTCGCCGCCGCCAGCTTCACGCGCCGGTCCGCAGGATCCGGACGGCGCTCCACCAGGCCCCGGGACTCCAGGCGGTCGACGATCCCGGTGACGTTCGACGGCTCGCACTTCAGCCGCTGCGCCAGCCTCCGCATGGGCAGCGGCTCCAGGCACAGCAGACTCAGCAGCCTCGCCTGGGCACCCGTCAGCGTGTGACCGGCGGCGGCCTCCTCGTACTCCTCGTGGTAGCGGGCCACCACCGAGCCGATCAGCTCGACGACCTCCAGGGTGAGGGCGTCGGGTCGGCGGGGCGTGGTGCGCGGTGTGGCCATGGTCTCCAGGGTACCCACTTGCTTGACATCCTGAAATATTCAGACGCATGGTTGTTTCAGGTAATGAACTATTTCGAGGAAAGGTGCCAGGTCATGTCCGACGCCCCCGCACTCCCCGCCACCGGCCGCGAGTGGCATCTGCTGAGCCGGCCCCACGGCTGGCCGGAGCCCGCGGACTTCGCCCTCGTCGAGGCGGAGGTCCGCGCCCCGGGTGAGGGGCAGGTGCTGGTACGGAACGAGTACCTCTCCGTCGACCCGTACATGCGCGGCAGGATGTCGGCCGCCAAGTCGTACGTCGCGCCCTTCGAGCTGGGCAAGGTGATGCAGGGCGGCGCCGTCGGCGAGGTCGTCGCGTCGAACGCCGAGGGGATCGCCGTCGGCGACCGCGTGCTGCACTTCCTCGGCTGGCGCGAGTACGCCGTCGTGGACGCGAAGAACGCGGTCAAGGTGGACCCGGAGGCGGCGCCCCTCTCGGCGTACCTGGGCGTCCTCGGCATGACCGGCCTCACCGCCTACGCCGGCCTGCTGCGCACCGCCGCCTTCAAGGAGGGCGACTCCGTCTTCGTGTCCGGCGCGGCGGGTGCCGTCGGCAGCCAGGTCGGGCAGATCGCGAAGCTCAAGGGCGCCTCGCGGGTGATCGGCTCCGCCGGGTCCGACGAGAAGGTCGAGCTGCTCGTGAAGGAGTACGGCTTCGACGCCGCGTTCAACTACCGGAACGGCTCGGTGAGCGAGCAGCTGCGCGACGCCGCCCCGGACGGCATCGACGTCTACTTCGACAACGTGGGCGGTGACCACCTGGAGGCGGCCATCGGCTCGCTCAACCGGGACGGCCGGATCGCCGTCTGCGGGATGATCTCCGTCTACAACAACACCGAGCCCGCGCCGGGGCCGAAGAACCTGGCCCGGCTCATCCAGACCCGGGGCCGCATCGAGGGCTTCCTCGTCGGCGACCACTACGACCTCCAGCCGCAGTTCGTGCGGGAGGTCGGGCCCTGGGTCCGCTCGGGCGAGCTGAAGTACCGCGAGACCGTCGTCGAGGGCATCGAGAACAACCTGGAGGCGTTCCTCGGGGTGCTGCGCGGCGACAACACCGGAAAGATGATCGTCAAGCTCTGACGTCCTCCCCGTACTCGAAGGCGACCGGCGGCACCATCACCGTGACGCCGGCCCGACCGGATCGTTGCCCAAGCGGGGGCCGCACCCTTGGACGTGGGGGGCGGCCCCCGCCTCATGGCCGCCTCGGGGCCCCTTGGCCGATGCGGGGGTGAGGCCGCTCGCCCCGCCCCCGCTACAGTCTTCCCCATGCGCGATCTTGGGGCGGGTTTCCGGTATCTGCTGAAGGGCCAGCGTTGGGTGGCCCGGCACGGCAAGCAGTACGGCTTCGGGCTGCTGCCCGGGCTGATCACACTCGTGCTGTACGGGGCCGCGCTCGCCGCGCTGGCCCTGTGGGGCCAGGACTTCGTCACCTGGGCGACACCCTTCGCCGACGACTGGTCCGGCACCTGGGCCGGACTCTTCCGCGGCTTCCTCACCGTGGTGCTGTTCGCGCTCGCGCTGCTGCTGTCCGTGCTCACCTTCACCGCGGTGACCCTCCTCATCGGGCAGCCCTTCTACGAGAACCTCTCCGAGAAGGTCGACCGGGACGTGTCCCCCGACGGCACCGCGCCCGAGTCGGGGCTGCCGCTGTGGCGGGAGCTGTGGATCTCCGGCCGCGACAGCCTCCGCATCGTCGTGCGCGCCCTGGTGTGGGGCGTGCTGCTCTTCGGGCTCGGCTTCGTCCCGGTCCTCGGCCAGACCGTCGTCCCGGTGATCGGCTTCCTCGTCACCGGGTTCTTCCTCACCGAGGAGCTCACCGCCGTCGCGCTCCAGCGGCGCGGGGTCGAACTGCGCGAGCGGCTGCGCCTGCTGCGGTCCCGCAAGACGCTCGTATGGGGTTTCGGCACGCCGCTCGCGGTGGCCTTCCTGGTCCCGTTCGTCGCCGTGTTCCTGATGCCCGGCGCGGTCGCCGCGGCCACCCTCATGGCGCGTGACCTGCTCGGCGAGGAGACCACCCGGGACGGCGCCGAGGAGAGCGAGGAGGAGGGCGTCACCTCATGACCGAGGTGGCCGCCGTCGCCGTCATCACCGTCCTGGCCGTGATCGCCCCGGGCGCCGACTTCGCCATGATCGTGCGCAACAGCTACCTCCACGGCCGCCGCACCGGACTGCTCGGCGCGCTCGGCGTCGCCGCCGGTGTCCTGGTACACGTCACCTACACCATGCTCGGCGTCGGACTGCTGATCGCGTCCTCCGCCTTCCTGTTCACGGTCGTCAAACTGGCCGGCGCCGCCTACCTGGTGTACGTCGGCGTCCGCACCTTCCGCACACGCGGCGAGGTCACCGTCGACCTGGACGACAGGACCGGCATCACGCCCTTCGCGGCGCTGCGCGCCGGCTTCCTCACCAACGTCCTCAACCCGAAGACGACCCTCTTCGTCGTCTCGACCTTCGCGCAGGTCGTCAGCCCCGGCACACCGGTCCTCCAGCAGGTGGGCTACGGCCTGTTCATGTCGCTGGCCCACCTGCTGTGGTTCGGCGTCGTCGCGGTGTTCTTCGGTCACGACCGGATGCGCACCCTGATGCTGCGCGGCCAGAGGGTCCTCAACAAGGTGATCGGGACCGCCCTGGCCGGGCTCGGCGTCAGCCTCGCGTTCGCTCCGTCGCACTGACCGCCACGGTCACGATCGACCGCACCTGGTCGATGATGTCCAGCCGGTTCCGTACGAAGTCGGGGTCGGTGACCTCGGTGGTGTTCCCGGCGCCGAACTGCAGGACGGGCGTGTGCACATGGCCGCCCGGCAGCGTCGCGTGCAGCCCGAGGCGGTCCCGCAGCAGCGTCGCCCGGTAGGCGATCTCGTTGGACAGGTAGTCACCGCCGCCCCCGGCCCGCGCCGTCGAACCGGGCGTCGGACCCTCCGGCCGCACCACGGGCTCGGTGCCGCCCGCCGGGATCTCCGTCACACCGGTGTTGTCGTACACCGGGAACCGCCCGGTCGGCGCGGCGACGATCTCCGCGTACGGCAGGGTGGTGGACGTCCACTGCGGCTGCGTGGCCGGGTCGGTGACCGGGACCGTCTCCGTGCGGCCCACGTTCTCGTTGTCCCCGAAGCCGCCCCGCCAGGCCCCGTTGGTCCGCTCGATGTCGAAGCGGCCCACCCGGCCCTGGCTCACCGTCGTGAACAGGTCGACGTGCGGCAGGTGCGGCCGCAGCGCCCGCTCCACGGTCCCGTCCGTGAAGTCCCGCCAGCGCACCGGGAAGACGGCCGTCTCGATGCGCGCGGGACCGTGCTCCGTCTCGATCACCGTGCCGTCCAGGGCGAGCGCGGTGGCGCCGGACGGGTTGGAGATGCGGATGTCCCGGTCCAGGGTGAACGGGTCGAAGCCGGTCACCAGGATCCGCCGCACACCCCCGCCCCGCGGATAGCGGATCTCCTCCTGCCCGCGCGAGGTCCGCTCCAACGCGTCCAGCAGCCGCGCCCGCTGCCCCTCGCCCAGCTCGAAGTCCGGCTGCCAGGCGCGCAGTTCCCGGGTCATGCCGAGCCGCGCCCAGTACAGCGGGCGGTCGTCGTCCCGGCTGAGATCACCGACCGCCGGGCCGCGTCCCTGCGCCCGGTCGACGGCCCCGCGCCACAGCCGCGCGCCCTCGCGCGCGACGGCACGGCGGGCCTGGGCGTAGGAGCGCGCGCGGTCGAGGGCGCGGGCGAAGTCCGGTGCCACGGAGTCGAATCCGGAGCGCCGCAGTATCTCCTGCGGGACCGCCCCGTCCAGACGGCGTTCCTCGACCGTGGGGGTCGTCGGCTCGGCCGCGGTCGCGGTCGTGGGGGTGGCGAGACCGGTCAGCAGGGCCAGACCGAGGACACCGATGCGAACACGTAGGGATCTCAAGAGGGTGGGGCCTTCCGTCGTCGTGGGGCACGGGGATGCCGGAGGCCGCAGTATCGCCCGGCCGGAGGGGATCACGCCACGGGCGGGGCCCGGCGGCCACGTGCCCCTGCCGGGCGGACCGGTCGGCGCCGGCGGACCGGTCGGCCGCGCCGGGCCGTCGTGGCCCGCCGGGGGAGGGGCGTCCGGCACGGCGGCGTACGTTAGACACCCCTCCCGCCGGGCAGTGTCAGGGCGTCGGGGACGGCGGGACGGGAGCCGTCGGGGTGTCGAGGCGGAGGAGCCGGACGTGGCGGAGACGGTGGAGGAACGGCGCGAGGCGGTCGTGGAGGCGGCACTCGGCGCCCTCGGGCTGGACGCCAAGACCCGGCTGCTGGCCGGGCAGGACACCTGGAGCCTGCCCGCGCTGCCGGAGATCGGCCTGGACTCCCTGGTGATGTCCGACGGCCCGATCGGGGTGCGCGGGGTGCGCTGGAGCGCCGACGACCCGTCCGTCGCCCTGCCCTCCCCGACCGCGCTCGCCGCCGGCTGGGACCCGGCCCTCGCCCACCGGGCCGGGGTGCTGCTGGCCCAGGAGGCCCGCCGCAAGGGCGTCCACGTCCTGCTCGCGCCCACGGTGAACCTGCACCGCTCCCCGCTCGGCGGCCGCCACTTCGAGGCCTACAGCGAGGACCCGTACCTCACCGGACGCATCGGCGCCGCCTATGTGGCAGGCGTCCAGTCCGGCGGGGTCGGCACCACCGTCAAGCACTTCGTCGCCAACGACGCCGAGACCGACCGCTTCACGGTCGACAACCGCGTCAGTGAACGCGCCCTGCGCGAGCTGTACCTGGCCCCCTTCGAGACCATCGTCGCCACCGCCCGCCCCTGGGGCGTCATGACCGCCTACAACGCGGTCAACGGCACCACGATGACCGAGCACCGCCACCTCGTCGAGGAGGTTCTGCGCGGCGAGTGGGGCTTCGACGGCGTCAACGTCTCCGACTGGAGCGCGGCCCGCTCCACCGTCGCCGCCCTCACCGGCGGCCTGGACATCGCCATGCCGGGCCCGCGCACCGTCTACGGCCCGGCCCTCGCCCAGGCCGTGCGGGACGGCGATGTCGAGGAGGCCCGGGTGGACGACGCGGTGCGCCGGGTGCTGCGGCTCGCCGCCCGGGTGGGCGCCCTGGCCGGCGCCGAACCGGCCGTCACCGAACTCCCCGGCCCGGTCGACGGCGAGGCGCTGGCCCGCGAGATCGCCCGCCGCTCCTTCGTCCTCCTGCGCAACGAGGGCGGCGCGCTGCCGCTGAAGCCCGGCACCGTGGCGCTGAGCGGAGCCGCCGCCCGCGACGCCCGCGTCCTCGGCGGCGGCTCCGCCACCGTCTTCCCCGCCCGGACCGTCTCGCCCCTCGACGGCCTCACCGCCGCCCTCCCCGAAGGCACCCTCCGCTACACCGTCGGCGCCGACCCCAACACCGAACTCGCCACCGCCGCACGCGGCTTCGACCTGCGCGCCGTCTGCCGCGACGCCGACGGCCGCGTCATCGGCACCCGCAACGCCCCGGACGGGCACATCCAGTGGATGGGCACCGACCTCCCCGACGGCGTCACCCACGACACCCTGCACTCCGTCGAACTCACCGGCACCTTCACCCCGCGCGAGAGCGGCCCGCACACCTTCGGCACCCGCGGCGTCGGCGCCTTCACCCTCACCGTCGACGGCACCACCCACTACGACGGCGTCCAGCCCCCGGTCGAGGGCGACCCCTTCGGCGCCTTCTTCGGCGGACCGGTGCCCCGCGCCGAGGTGGACCTCACCGCGGGCACACCGGTGGAGGTGTCCCTCACCCGGGTCGTGGACCGGATCCCCGACCGCCCCATGCCGGTCATCACCTTCACCCTCGTCCACCAGGAACCCCCGCGCGACCCCGACGAGCTGATCGCCGAGGCCGTCGCGGCGGCCCGGGAGGCGGACACCGCGGTGGTCGTCGTCGCCACCACCGAGCGGGTCGAGTCCGAGGGCTTCGACCGGGAGGACCTGCGGCTGCCCGGCCGGCAGGACGACCTGGTGCGCGCCGTCGCCGCCGCCAACCCCCGCACCGTCGTGGTGGTCAACGCGGGCTCCCCGGTGGAGCTGCCCTGGCGCGAGGACGTCGCCGCCGTGCTGCTGACCTGGTTCCCCGGGCAGGAGGGCGGCGCGGCCCTCGCCGACGTCCTCACCGGCGCCCACGAGCCGGGCGGGCGGCTCCCCACCACCTGGGGCTCCCTGGCGGACGCCCCGGTCACCCGGGTGCGTCCCACCGACGGCGTCCTCGCCTACGACGAGGACGTGTTCATCGGCCACCGCGCCTGGGAGCGGGCGGGCCGCACCCCGGCCTACCCGTTCGGCCACGGCCTCGGCTACACCGACTGGGAATACGAGTCGGTCGAGACCGACGGGACCACCGCGACGGTCCGCGTCCGCAACACCGGCGAGCGGGCCGGCCGCGAGATCGTCCAGGTCTACCTGGCGCCCGCGGAGCCCGGCCCCGGCCGCCCCGCGCGCACCCTCGCCGGCTTCGCCCCCGTCGAGGCCGGACCCGGCGAGCGCGCCGAGGTCACGGTCGAGCTGCCGCGCCGCGCGTTCGAGATCTGGGACGCGGGGGCGTGGTCGTTTGTGAAGGGTTCGTACGAGATCCAGGCGGGACGCTCGATCGAGGACCGCAGGATCACCGCAGCGATTAACGTCTGATCCGGTACGTCACCACATGAGCAGCCCCGGCCCGGGACCCTGACCCCGGACCGGGGCTCATGTGCGCCGGCGGCAGGCGGCCTACCGCACGCCGAAGCCGTACACCGTCGCGGAGCGGAACACCTCGCCCGGCCGCAGGACCGTGCTCGGGAATTCCGGCCGGTTCGGCGAGTCGGGGAAGTGCTGGGTCTCCAGCGCGATGCCGTCGCCGGGCGAGAACGGCTCCCCGATGTGGTCGGCGGTGTAGAGCTGCATCCCCGGCTCGGTCGTCGCCACCGTCAGCACCCGGCCCGACGCCGGGTCGTACAGCTCGGCGACCTCCACCGGCTCCGCCGTCACGCCCTTGTCGAGCACGAAGTTGTCGTCGTAGCCGGTGCCGGTCTTGCGCGCCGCACGGAAGTCGAAGCGGGTGCCGGAGACGTCCGCGAGCTCACCGGTCGGGATCAGCTCCTCGTCGGACGGCGTGAAACGCGAGGCGTCCAGCCGCAGTTCGTGCCCGGCCGCGCTGCCCGAGCCCGCCAGGTTCCAGTACGAGTGATTCGTCAGGTTCACATGCGTCGGCGCGTCCGTCACCGCCTCGTACGCGATCCCCAGCGCGCCCCGCTCGTCCAGCGCGTACGTCACGGAGACCTCCAGACGGCCCGGGAAGCCCTCCTCGCCGTGCGGGCTGACCAGGGAGAGCCGCAGACCGTGCTCGGCCGGGGAGACGTCCCAGACGCGCTTGTCGAAGCCCCGCGCACCACCGTGCAGCGAGTTCGGCCCGTTGTTCGGCGCCAGCGCGTGGGTGACCCCCTCCAGGGAGAAGCGCGCGCCCGCGATCCGGTTGGCGTACCGGCCGATCAGGGCCCCCAGGAAGGGCTCCGGATGCCGGAGGTAGCCGTCCAGGTCCGAGAACCCCAGCACCACGCTCCCGGTCCGGCCGTCCCGGTCCGGCACCTCGACGTCCTGAAGGATCCCGCCGTACGACAGGATCCGCACCCGTACGCCCGCCCGCTCCAGGGTCCAACGGTGCACCGGCGTGCCGTCGGAAAGTGTGCCGAAGAGTTCGTTCATGTGCGAAACAATAGGTCACGGATGCTTCGCCGTGACCGTGCGGTACGCGATCTCGGCCAGCTCGGCCTGCCCGTCGACACTGGGGTGGAACCAGTCCCAGCGGCTCAACTCCCCGGTGCCGAAACGGTAGTCGTACACCGCCCCGCCGTCGAAGCGGCAGCGGCGGTCCTCGGCGCACACCTCCTCCAGCACCGCGTTGTAGTCCTCCACCCGGTTCCGCACCGTCTCGCGGCGCAGCGTCGCCGCCGCGTCCAGCGCGTCCGCGTCGCCGAGCATCGACGGGCAGATGCCCAGCTTCCACACCTGCTTGCCCAGCTCGCTGGTCCGCCCCTGCGACCACAGCCGCTTCAGGTCCGGCACGCTCGCCACGTACACCTGGGCCTTCGGCAGCGCCTCGCGCAGGGTGCGCATCGCCTCCTGGAAGTCGGCGCGGAAGTCCGCCACGGGCGTCATCGCCGCCGTGGTCTGCCGGCAGGCGTCGTTCGCCCCGGCCATCACCGCCACCAGCTCCGGGCCGCGCGCCACCGCCCGCGCCATCTGGCCCGGCAGGTCCGCCATCCGGGCCCCGGTCACCGCGTAGTTCCAGCTGCGCTCGGCCACCCCCGCCCGCCCCAGCAGCCGTACGGCGAGACTGTCCACCTGCTCGCTGTCGCCCGTCGCCCATGACACCTCGGGGCAGTCCGTCAGCACCGCGCAGGCGTCGAAGCCCCGCGTGATGGAGTCCCCCACGGCGGCCACCGACTCGGGAGCGGTGTCCCACACGGGTGTCGGCCGGGGAGCCGGGGTCCCCTCCGCCGCCGTGCCGGACGGGGCGGGGGAGGCACCGCCGACGGCATCGCAGCCCGCCACGCCCAGCGCGGCCGCCGTCACCACGGCCAGCACGGCCCGCGAACGCCGGGTCCGCCGCGTCGCCCGCCTCATCCCTCGCCTCATCCCTCGCCTCCCCGCGCGTCCTGGTGCATTCGTCCCCCAACCCTTAACAACGCACGGGAGTTCCCGCCCACCGAGGCGTACGTCCGAAAGGAACGTCCGCCACCCGTACAGGCGTCCTGCCGGGTGAATGGCGCGGGTTTCCCGGCAGCGGGACCGACCGTACGTCACACTCCTTGCGCCATCGCACGGTAGCCTCGCCATCAACGCGGCCCGCCCGGACCGCGGCCGTTCCGCCGTTCGAAGACGACCCGCTCAGCCCGGAGGTTCCGGTGACGACCCGTGGAGTTCTGTACGTGCACTCCGCGCCGCGCGCGCTGTGCCCGCACGTCGAGTGGGCCATCGCCGGGGTGCTCGGCACGCGCGTCAGCCTGGACTGGATCCGCCAGCCCGCCGCCCCCGGCACCTGGCGCTCGGAGTTCTCCTGGCAGGGCCAGGCCGGCACCGCCTCCAAACTCGCCTCCGCGCTGCGCGGCTGGCAGATGCTGCGCTTCGAGGTCACGTCGGAGCCCTGCCCCTCCCACGAGGGCGAGCGCTACAGCTGCACCCCCGACCTCGGCATCTTCCACGCCGTCACCGGCATCCACGGCGACATCCTGATCCCCGAGGACCGCCTGCGCGCCGCGCTGACCCGCTCCCGCACCGGCGAGACCGACCTGGAGGTGGAGATCGCCAAACTGCTGGGCAAGCCCTGGGACGACGAACTGGAACCCTTCCGCTACGCAGGCGAGGGCGCCCCGGTCCGCTGGCTCCACCAGGTCGTCTAACCCCCCAAGAACCGCGCACCCAGCCCCCACGCCCGGCACCTACCCAAGTGGCCCCAGGGCAGCTCCCCCAGGGGCGCGGGGAACCGCGCACCCAGCCCTCACCTCCGGCACCTACCCAGGGGGCCCCCAGGGCAACCCCCTCAGGGGCGCGGGGAACTGCGCAACCCCACCCCCACCTCCGGCACCTGCCCAGGAGGCCCCCCGGCAGCCCACCTAGGGGCGCGGGGAACTGCGCACCCCACCCCCCACGTGCCCGCACCCGCCCCAAGGGCCCGCCCCCGCCTGCGCAACGCCAAAGGGCCCCCACCCCGCCAGGGGTGAGAGCCCTTCAAGCAGCAGCGAACCCGGTCACACAGACCGGAACGCCAGCACCACGTTGTGCCCACCGAACCCGAACGAGTCGTTCAGCGCGGCGATCCGCCCGTCCACGGGCAGCTTCCGCGCCTCCCCCCGCACCACATCCGCGTTCGCCTCGGCCTCGGGGTCCAGGTTCTCCACGTTGATGGTCGGCGGAGCCACCCGGTGGTACAGCGCCAGCACCGCCGCCACCGACTCCACGCCGCCCGCGCCACCGAGCAGGTGACCCGTCATCGACTTGGTGGCGGAGACCGCCATGTGGTCCGCGTGGTCGCCGAACACCTTGCGCAGCGCCTTGAGTTCGGCGATGTCACCGGCCGGCGTCGAGGTGGCGTGCGCGTTGACGTGCACGATCTCGGCCGGGTCCAGGTCGGTGCGGTCCAGCAGGTTCTGCAGGGCGTGCGAGATGCCACGGCCCCCCGGCTCCGGCTGCACGATGTCGTGCGCGTCGGCCGAGATGCCCTGGCCGACCGCCTCCGCGTAGACGCGGGCGCCGCGCGCGGCGGCGTGCTCGGCGGACTCCAGGACGATGACGCCCGCGCCCTCGCCGAGGACGAAGCCGTCCCGGGCGACGTCGTAGGGACGCGAGGCGCCCTCGGGGTCGTCGTTGTTCTTGGACATCGCCATCATGTTGCCGAACGCGGCGATCGGCAGCGGGTGGATCGCCGCCTCCGTGCCGCCCGCGACGACGACGTCCGCACGGCCGGTGCGGATCATCTCGATGGCGTAGCCGATGGCCTCCGCGCCCGACGCGCAGGCCGAGACCGGGGTGTGCACGCCCGCGCGGGCGCCCACGGCCAGGCCCACGTTCGCCGAGGGGCCGTTCGGCATGAGCATGGGGACGGTGTGCGGGGAGACGCGGCGGACGCCCTTCTCCTTCAGCACGTCGTACTGGTCCAGCAGGGTCGTCACGCCGCCGATGCCGGAGGCGATCACCGCGCCCAGCCGGTCGGGGTCGACCTTGGGGTCCTCGCCGGCCCTGGCCTCGAACCCGGCGTCGGCCCACGCCTCCTTGGCCGCGACCAGCGCGAACTGCGCCGAGCGGTCCAGACGGCGGGCCTGCGGCCGGGGAATGACCTCGGTGGGCTCCACGGCCACGGGGGCCGCGATGCGGACCGCCTGCTCGGCGGCCCACTCCTGCGTAAGCGGCTTGACGCCGGAACGTCCGGCGATCAGGCCCTCCCAGGTAGAGGCCGCGTCGCCACCCAGCGGTGTGGTTGCGCCGATACCGGTGACGACCACGGTGCGATTGGTCGAGCTCATCGGAATTCTTTCTCCAACGGATTACGAGATTCGTACGGCGCCACCGCCGGGTGGCGGGGCCGGGGATCCCGGCCTCGGGCCTTCCCCCGGGAAGGCCCGGCAGGGCTCAGGCCTGGTGCTTGAGGATGTAGTCGGTCGCGTCGCCGACGGTCTTGAGGTTCTTGACGTCGTCGTCCGGGATCTTGACGTCGAAGCGCTCTTCGGCGGCGACGACGACCTCGACCATGGACAGCGAGTCGACGTCCAGGTCGTCGGTGAAGGACTTGTCCAGCTGGACGTCCTCAACCGGGATGCCGGCGATCTCGTTCACGATCTCCGCGAGACCGGCGACGATCTCTTCCTGAGTGGCGGCCATGATGGCGCTCCTTCTTTGTGATTCCAGAGGATGTAACGGTGGTTCCTCGCGCACCGGACGCATGATCCGGCACGGAGTGCCTAGGGGAGGGTAACGACAGTCGCGGCGTAGACGAGACCCGCCCCGAAGCCGATGACGAGCGCGGTGTCGCCGCTCTTCGCCTCGCCGGTCGCCAGGAGCCGCTCCATCGCGAGCGGGATCGAGGCGGCCGAGGTGTTGCCGGTGGTGCGGATGTCACGGGCGACCGTGACGTGCTCCGGCAGTTTCAGGGTCTTCACCATCGAGTCGATGATCCGCACGTTGGCCTGGTGCGGGATGAAGACGTCCAGGTCGTCCGCGCTGATCCCGGCCGCGTCCAGCGCCTGCTGGGCGACCTTCGCCATCTCGAACACGGCCCAGCGGAACACCGCCTGGCCCTCCTGCGTGATCGCGGGGAACTTCTCGACGGTGCCGTCGCGGTAGTCCGTCCACGGCACGGTCTGCTTGATCGTCTCGGACTTGTCGCCCTCCGAGCCCCACACGGTGGGACCGATCGCGGGCTCCTTGGACGGGCCGACGATCACCGCGCCCGCGCCGTCGCCGAACAGGAAGGCCGTGGCCCGGTCCTCCAGGTCGGTCAGGTCGCTCAGCCGCTCCACGCCGATGACGAGCACGTATGCGGCGGAACCTTCCACCACCATGCCCTTGGCGAGGGTCAGCCCGTAGCCGAAGCCCGCGCAGCCCGCGGAGATGTCGAAGGCGGCGGCCCTGTCCGTGCCCAGCCTGTCGGCGATCTCGGTCGCCACGGCCGGGGTCTGGCTGAAATGGGACACGGTCGAGACGACCACGGCGCCGATCTGCGCGGCGTCGATCCCGGCGTCCGCGATCGCCTTGCCGGAGGCCTCGACGGACATCGCCGCGACGGTCTCCTCGGGCGACGCCCAGTGCCGGGTCTCGATGCCGGAGCGGGAGCGGATCCACTCGTCGGACGAGTCGATCGTCTCCAGGATCACCTCGTTCGGCACGACCCGGGTGGGACGGTAGCCGCCCACGCCGAGGATGCGCGCGTACGGGGCGCCCTTGCCGGGCTTGATCTTCGCCATGCGGGTCGGCTCCTTAAGGGCGTCAGGCGTGCTCTGCGACGAGCTCGCGGGCCGCGTCGAGGTCAGCGGGGGTCTTCAGGGCCAGCGTCTTGACGCCGGGCAGCGCACGCTTGGCGAGTCCGGTCAGGGTGCCGCCGGGGCAGACCTCCAGCAGGGCGGTGACGCCGAGCTCCTTGAAGGTCTCCATGCACAGGTCCCAGCGGACCGGGTTGGCGACCTGGCCGACCAGGCGTTCGAGCACCTCGGCACCGGTCGGGACGGCCCTGCCGTCCTTGTTCGACACGTAGGTGACCTTCGGGTCGCCCGGCGTCAGGCCGGCGGCGGCCTGCGCGAGCGTGTCGACCGCGGGGGCCATGTGGTGGGTGTGGAAGGCGCCGGCCACCTTGAGTACGACGACCTTGCGCACGCCCTCGGGCTTGTCCGCCTCCAGCGCGGCGAGCTGCTCCTTGGTGCCGGCCGCGACGACCTGGCCCGCGCCGTTGATGTTCGCCGGGGTCAGGCCCAGCTTCTCCAGGTGCGCGACGGTCACCTCGGGGTCGCCGCCGAGCAGCGCGGCCATGCCCGTCTCGGTGATCGCGGCGGCGTCGGCCATGGCCAGGCCCCGCTTGCGGACCAGGGACAGCGCGGCGCCGTCGTCGAGGACGCCCGCGAAGGCGGCCGCGGTGATCTCGCCGACGCTGTGCCCGGCGACCGCACCCGGCGTGATGTCACCGAGTGCCGCGGCGGACAGCAGCCCGGCCGCGACCAGCAGCGGCTGGGCGACGGCCGTGTCGCGGATCGCGTCCGCGTCGGCCTTCGTGCCGTAGTGGACGAGGTCGAGTCCGAGGGCGTCGGACCATGCGGCGACGCGGTCCGCGGCACCGGGGAGGTCGAGCCATTCGGTCAGAAAGCCGGGCGTCTGGGCGCCCTGGCCGGGAGCGACGAGTACGAGCACTCTCACACTCTCTCTTGGGGACGGCCGCGACCGCCCGTGAGGACAAGGACGAAGAACAGGAAGGGGTTTTGTGGGGCCCCGACAAAAGGTTAGGACTGAAGATCGCCATCGGCCAGACGCCCCAGGATCAGCGCGATCCGCAGCGTGAACGCCGAGCGTACATCGGAGGGCGACCATCCGGTGACGTCAGTCACACGTCGGAGCCGGTAACGAACGGTGTTGGGGTGGACGAACAGCATGCGCGCGGCACCTTCGAGACTGCTCGCCTGTTCGAGATAGACGCTGAGCGTCTCCAGCAGAGCCGCCCCCGCCTCCTCCAGCGGTCTGTAGATCTCCTCCACCAACTGCTCGCGGGCGGAGGGGTCTCCGGCGATCGCCCGCTCCGGCAGCAGGTCGTCCGCCAGCACCGGGCGCGGGGCGTCCTGCCAGGCGGAACACGCCTTGAGGCCCGCCGCGGCGGCCTGCGCGGACCGGGTCGCGGCCAGCAGGTCCGGCACCACCGGGCCGGCCACCACCGGGCCCGCCGCGTACGGCCCGATCAGCGACTTCGCCACGGCCAGCGGGTTGTCGCTGCCGCCCGCGATCACCACCAGCCGGTCCCCGAGCACCCCGGTCAGCACCTGGAGCTTGGCGTGTCGGGCGGCGCGCCGGATGGCCTCCACGGTCAGCTCGGAATCACCGTCGGGCGCGGTGCCCAGCACCACGCACACGTGCTCGGGCGAGTTCCAGCCGAGGGCGGCGGCCCGCGACACGGCACCCTCGTCGGCCTCGCCGCTCAGCACGGCGTTGACGACGAGCGACTCCAGCCGCGCGTCCCAGGCACCCCGTGCCTCGGCCGCCTGTGCGTACACCTGGGCGGTGGCGAAGGCGATCTCCCGCGCGTAGACGAGGAGCGCCTCGCGCAGCACGCTCTCGTCACCGGGCGCCGCCACCTCGTCGATGGCGGACTCCATGACCTCGATGGTGGTCCGCACCATCTCCACGGTCTGCCGCAGTGTGATCGCCCGGGTCAGCTCGCGCGGCGCGGTGCCGAAGACATCGGTGGAGATGGCCTGCGGGGCGTCGGGGTGCCGGAACCACTCGGTGAAGGCGGCGATGCCCGCCTGCGCGACCAGGCCGATCCAGGAACGGTTCTCCGGGGGCATGGCCCGGTACCAGGGCAGCGTCTCGTCCATCCGCGCGATCGCCTGCGCGGCGAGGCTGCCGGACGACTTCTCCAGCCGCTTCAGCGTCGCGACGTGCGGATGCGGGGGCCGCGCTGCGGCTGCGTGGGTGCTGGTTTCTGGTTCGGGCACGGGGACAAGACTGCCTTATCCGGACGGGAGCACGTCCCGCAGGGCCTACGGTGGACCGTGTGATGGACGTACGGCGCGCACACCAGCGCTACCGGGGCGGCGATCCTGCGGCCGGGATCGACACCTGGCACGCTTTTTCCTTCGGCCCCCACTACGACCCGGACAACCTGCGCTTCGGCGCGGTGATCGCCTGCAACGAGGAACGCCTGGCACCCGGCGCCGGTTTCGACGAGCACCCGCACAGCCACACCGAGATCGTGACCTGGGTGGTGGAGGGCGAGCTGACCCACCGCGACTCCACGGGCCGGGAGACGGTGGTCCGCCCCGGCGACGTCCAGCGCCTGAGCGCCGCGTCGGGCGTGCGCCACGTGGAACGCAACGCGGGCCCCGCCCCTCTCACCTTCCTCCAGATGTGGCTGGCCCCCCTGGATCCCGGCGGCGACCCGTCCTACGAGGTCGTCCCCGGCATAGCGGACTCCACCCCGTACGCCCTCTCGGAGGCGGGCGCGATGCTCCACGTGCGGCGGCTGTCGGCGGGGGAGCGCACCGCCGTACCGGACGCCGCGTACGTGTACGCGCACGTGGTGCGCGGCGCGGTGCTCCTCGACGGGGAGGAGCTGGGCGCGGGTGACGCGGCGCGCATCACGGACGCCGAGGGCGTGGACGCGGAGGCGGTGGTGGAGGCGGAGCTTCTCCTGTGGGAGATGGCCCAGCGCTGAGGCGGGGTGCCTCAGCCGCGCAGCTCCGTCAGCACCGCGTCCGTGAACGCGGGCCACGCCTCGATCGCCCAGGGGCCGAAGGCGCGGTCGGTCAGGGCCACGCCCGCCGCGCCCGCGTCGGGGTCGATCCACAGGAACGTGCCCGACTGGCCGAAGTGGCCGAAGGTGCGCGGGGAGGACGACGCGCCCGTCCAGTGCGGGGCCTTGGCGTCGCGGATCTCGAAGCCGAGGCCCCAGTCGTTGGGGTTCTGGTGGCCGTAGCCCGGCAGGACGCCCTTCGTCCCCGGGTACTGGACCGTCATCGCCGCGGCGACCGTGCGCGGGTCGAGCAGGCGCGGGGCCTGCACCTCGGCCGCGAAGCGCAGCAGGTCGTCCACCGTGGAGACGGCGTCCTTCGCCGGGGAGCCCTCCAGTGACGTCGACGTCATCCCGAGCGGTTCGAGGACCGCCTGGCGCAGGTATTCGGCGAAGGGGATCTCCGTCGCCTTGGCGACGTGGTCGCCGAGCTGTTCGAAACCGGCGTTGGAGTACAGCCGCCGCTCACCGGGCGCGGACTGCACGCGGTGCTCGTCGAAGGCGAGTCCCGAGGTGTGCGCGAGCAGGTGCCGGACCGTCGAGCCGTCCGGGCCCGCCGGCTCGTCCAGCTCGATCGCTCCCTCCTCGTACGCCACGAGGACCGCGTACGCGGCGAGGGGCTTGGTGACCGACGCGAGCGGGAAGCGGTGGGTGGCCGGCCCGTGGGTGCCGAGCACCGTGCCGTCCGCCCGGACGACGCCCGCCGCGGCGGTGGGGACCGGCCAGTTCTCGATCAGCGCGAGGCTCTTCAGCGACATGCCGTCGAGCCTAAGCGCTCACAGGAACGGCTCCGGCAAGGGGTCGGGCTTGGGCCGGAAGCTCATGGAGACGTACACGTCGCACGGCGTGCGGAGAGCGTCATCGCCGCGCGCCGATCAGCCATCCGCCTCGACGTCCTGCCCTGTTCTCTCCGATGTCGCTTGCCTGGAGTGCACTCCAGCGTTCTAGCGTGGGGGCCATGACGGTGATGGAGACCACGGGTACCCCAACCGACACCTGCGCCGGACCGCCGGAGGGGAACCGACGGCCGGACGGCGCGGACAAGTACACGATCAGCGAGGTCGCCGCCCTCACCGGGCTCAGCGCGCACACCCTGCGCTGGTACGAGCGGATCGGGCTGATGCCGCACATCGACCGCTCCCACACCGGGCAGCGGCGCTACAGCAACCGCGACCTCGACTGGCTCGCCCTCGTCGGGAAGCTCCGGCTCACCGGCATGCCGGTCGCCGACATGGTGCGGTACGCGGAGCTGGTCCGCGCGGGCGACCACACCTACGGCGAGCGCTTCGACCTGCTCCGGCGGACCCGTGAGGACGTGCTGTCCCGGATCGCCGAACTGCAGGGCACGCTCGCCGTGCTCGACCGGAAGATCAGTTTCTACGGGGACGCCGGGCGCGCCCTGGCCTCGGAGAGGACACGATGACCAACGGCACGATCGGTACGGCGGCACTGGGCGACGGCGGCCCCGAGGTGGGGGTGCAGGGCCTGGGCTGCATGGGCATGAGCTTCGCCTACGGCCCCGTGGACGCGGACGCCTCCCGGGCGACCCTGGAGCGGGCCCTGGAACTCGGCGTCACGCTCTACGACACGGCGGACGCCTACGGCGCGGGCGACAACGAGCGGTTCCTCTCCCCGTTCTTCACGGCGCACCGGGACGAGGTGGTCATCGCCACCAAGTTCGCCCTGTCCATCCCGCCGGACGAGCCCACCCGGCGGATCATCCGCAACGACGCGCCCTACATCCGCGAGGCCGTCGAGGCGAGCCTGAAGCGCCTCGGCGTCGACGTGATCGACCTCTACTACATGCACCGGCGCGACGTGAACGTGCCGATCGAGGAGACCGTCGGCGTCATGGCCGAGCTGGTGCGCGAGGGCAAGGTCAAGCAGCTGGGCCTGAGCGAGGTCACCGCCGGGGAACTGCGCGCCGCGCACGCCGTGCACCCGATCGCCGCCGTGCAGTCGGAGTGGTCGCTGTTCAGCCGGGACATCGAGGCGAACGTGGTGCCGGCCGCGCGCGAGCTGGGCGTGACCCTGGTGCCGTACTCGCCGCTGGGGCGCGGCTTCCTCACGGGTTCCTTCGTCGACGCGGCGCAGGACCTCACGGCCGACGACTTCCGCCGCCGGCAGCCGCGCTTCACGGGCGACAACGCCGTGGCCAACGCCTCCCTGCTCGCGCCGGTCCGCGCCGTCGCCGACGCCCACGGCGCCACCCCCGGCCAGATCGCCCTGGCCTGGGTGCAGCAGCGGGCGCGGGTCCACGGGCTCCCGGTGGTCCCGATCCCGGGCACCCGCAAGCCGGCCCGGGTGGAGGAGAACACGGCGGCCACCCGCATCACCCTGACGGAAGGGGAGCTGGCCCTGCTGGAGCCCATCGCCGGCCAGGTCGCGGGCAACCGTTACCCGGACATGTCCTTCACCTCCGCCGGCCGGGAGTAGGGCCGCCTCCCGGGAACCGCACGGCGGACGGCTAGAGCTCCGAGAGCAGCTCCGCCTTCTTGGAGGAGAACTCCTCGTCCGTCACCAGCCCCGCCTGGTGCAGTTCCCCGAGGTGCCGGATGCGCTCGGCGATGTCCGCGGGGTCACGGCGGCCCGCCGCGGATATCGCCGGCACCGGCGCGGACGTCCGCACCGCCGCCAGCACCGCCGCCGCGAACGGCAGCGACTCGTGCACGGGCCCGTACCCGAGCCCGAACACCACCGCCGCCGGGTCCTGGTCGGCCTGGGCGAGCGGCGCCCCGTCGTCCCGCCGCAGCAGCCGCAGATGCCCTTCGAAGACCTCGGGCGAGCGCCACTCGACCCCGCTCAGCTCACCGACCGGGAACCGCTGGTCGCCGGCCTTCCACTTCGCCGACGAGGCGCCCGTCCAGAACCACCGGAAGGACACCGCCGTACCGTCGAAGCCGGCCTTCCCGTCGTACGCCTTGAACTGCAACGGTGTCTCGGGCGGTGCCACCAGGTGACGCTCGGCGGGTCCGGACTCGGTGAGCAGGGCGCGCAGCTCGTCGGCGTAGTACTCGGCGAGCGTCTCGCGTTCGGCGGGCAGGACCAGCCGGTACGGGTCGCTGCTCTCCTTGAGCTGCCCGGCGGCCGCCTCCATCAGCGGATCGGCGCCGGGCCGCAGCTCCGCCCGCAGGACCACGGTGCCGCGTCTGCCGGGCGTGAGGGTGACGCCCTCGATCGCCTCGAGGGGGACCCGCCGCTCCCCGAGCGCCTGGAACAGCTTGGGTGTTCGAATGCCCCGTTCGTAACGGATGACCACGGAGTCGGACTCGAACCCCCAGGCGGCATGGAATCCGGCCAGTACGTCACCCATGCGGCTCATCGTATGCGGCATGAGCTTCTTCGTCCCCTCCCCGCGCATACCGCAGTATCTCCGCTTCTACGCGCGTCCGGTAGCCGTCGTGCCGGACAAATCCGCCCGGCAGATGTCGTTCTCGCCCGCGCAGGAAACCGCGCGGTACGCGCCAACGCCGATCTCGGCGAAGTTCCGCAGGCTGTCCGTGCCCGGTTCGAAGTAGCCGGCGTGGCCCTTCGCCTCCCGCGCCGACAGCACCCGCGCCCCGAACCCGGCGGCCACCGGGTCGGCGCCGTGCCCCAGACCGCCGAGCTCCAGATAGGGCACGTCCTGGATCCAGTCGTCGGCGTCCCGCATCGCCCACACCCGGGCGCCGGTGTGCAGCTGGGACGCCCGCTCCACCCGCATGCCGGGGCTGCCGGCCACCGCGATGTCGGCCACCCGGCCCGGCAGGGCGTGCGCGGCGACCCCGCACACCACGGAGCCGTAGCTGTGGCAGAACAGCGAGACCGGGGCCTTCCCGGGCAGGGCGCCCAGCATGGCGTTCAGCCGCACCGCGCCGTCCTCGGCGCGCATCGCGGTGGCCGCGTCCATGCCGAGCCCGCTGGGCGCGGTGTAGTCGGCCCAGGCGATCACCGCGGTACGGGTCGCGGGGCCGGCGTCGCGCTCCGCCGCGTACAGCGCCTCGGCCATGCCGGCGGGGGCGGAGTACTTGCGGTGGGTGCGCTGGAAGGTGAGCAGGTCGGTGTCGACGCCGGGCACGACGACGGAGACCCGTTCGGCCCCGCGCAGGTCGCCGAAGACCTCGGCGACCCGGCCCTGCCCCGACGGATTGAAGGCGAGGATCTTCCGGCCCGGGCGCATCAGCGCCTCCAGGCGGTTCATCCGGCGGCCCGCCTGGTGCTGGCCCGAGGCGGTGAGCCGTTTGTCGTGCAGGCGGTCGACCTCGACCTGCCGGGCCTGCCCGAGCGCGATGCGGTTGGCCCGGTAGCGCAGCTCGACCGGTGCCCCGTTCATGTTGCCGACCGCCAGGGGATAGCGGCGCGCCAGGGACGCGCGCTGCCCGTCGGTGAGGGAGGCGAAGAACCGGGCCAGCCGCGCGGGCGCCGACTGCGGGTCCGGCAGCCGGTGACCGGCTATCCGGCCGTGCTCCCAGGCGCTGAGCGAGGCCTGGAGCGGAGCGGGGTGGCGCTGGTGGCGCAGCGCCGTCCAGCCGGTGGTCGCCAGCATCACGAACACGACGGCGAGCGCGAGCAGCGCCCGCCAGACGTTCAGTTGCGGGGAGGTGTCGAAGGAAGTCACTGGGAGGACACACTAGGAGAACGAGCGGGTCTCGCGTGAATCAAGTGACCGGGATCACGTTTCGGTGCGCCGGTTCGGGGATCACTCCGTACGCCAGTTCCCCGCGAGGGCCGGGCCCAGCTGGTCCAGATAGGTCGCCATCAGGTCGCGCATGGCGTCGACGTCGAGGTCGTCCCCGGCGGACCACAGGCGTTCCGTCACCCGGATCACCCCGCCGAAGGCGGCCAGCAGGATCCTCGGCCGGGGGTCGGCGTCCACGTCCAGCCCCTCCCGCTCGGCGACGATCCGCGCCAGCTCCTCCTCCAGCTCCGCCGCCCGGCGCAGATGGGCGGCGAGCAGGGCGGGCGTCGACTCGATCACCCGGTAGACCCGCATGTGCAGCTCCAGCGGCACCAGCCGCTCGACGGCCGCGTTGATGCCGTCCCAGCTGTCCATCACGGCCCGGCGCAGCGCCTCCAGCGGCACCTCGTGCGGCGGACGCGCGCGCAGGGCGTCGACGACGTGCGACTCGGCGAGCCTCGGGACGAACAGCGCCACCTCCTCCTTGCTGGCGAAGTAGCGGAAGAACGTCCGCTGCGAGACGTCGACGGCCTCGGCGATGTCGTCGACCGTCGTCCCCTCGTACCCGCGCGTGGCGATCAGCTCCAGCGCGGCCCGGACCAGCGCGTCCCGGGTGCGCTGCTTCTTGCGTTCCCGCAGTCCCGGCCGCGGCAGCGCGTCCACGACGGTCCCGGCCGTCTTCATCGGTGGTCCTCCTCGAACTGTTTCCCCAGTTCAGGCTATAGGGGGATGTCGTGTCAGTTACCGACTAGTGAATTGGTTTGTCAACTGTCAGTGGCTGTCATTAGCCTCGAACGCATGACTAGTCAGACCACCATCGACAAGGCGGGGCCGGGGGACGGGACACCGGCTGCCCCGTCGGACGCGACGCCGGGCAGGGGGCTGCGCGGGCACCCCTGGTTCACCCTGATCACCGTCGCCGTGGGGGTCATGATGGTGGCCCTCGACGGCACCATCGTGGCCATCGCCAACCCGGCCATCGCCAGCGACCTGGGTGCCACCTTCGCCGAGGTGCAGTGGATCACCAACTCCTACTTCCTCGCCCTCGCGGTCTCCCTGATCACCGCGGGCAAGCTCGGTGACCGCTTCGGACACCGCCAGACCTTCCTCATCGGCGTCGTCGGCTTCGCGGCCGCGTCGGGGGCCATCGGCCTGTCCGACAGCATCGCGCTGGTCATCGTCTTCCGTGTGTTGCAGGGCCTGTTCGGCGCCCTGCTGATGCCGGCCGCGCTCGGCCTGCTGCGGGCGACCTTCCCCGCCGAGAAGCTCAACATGGCCATCGGCATCTGGGGCATGGTCATCGGTGCCTCCACCGCGGGCGGCCCGATCCTCGGCGGTGTCCTCGTCGAGCACGTCAACTGGCAGTCGGTGTTCTTCATCAACGTGCCGGTCGGCGTCCTCGCCGTCGCGCTCGGCGCGTGGATCCTGCTCGACCACCGCGCGGAGAACGCCCCGCGCTCCTTCGACCTCCTCGGCATAGGCCTGCTGTCCGGCGCGATGTTCTGCCTGGTCTGGGCCCTGATCAAGGCGCCCGAGTGGGGCTGGGGCGACACCAAGACCTGGGCGTTCATCGCCGTCGCGGTCGTCGGCTTCGCGCTCTTCGCCTTCTGGGAGACGAAGGTCAAGGAGCCGCTGATCCCGCTGGGCCTGTTCCGCTCCGTGCCGCTGTCCGCCGGTGTCGTGCTGATGGTCCTGATGGCCATCGCCTTCATGGGCGGCCTGTTCTTCGTCACCTTCTACCTGCAGAACGTGCACGGCATGAGCCCGATCGACGCCGGTCTGCACCTGCTCCCGCTCACCGGCATGATGATCGTCGGCTCGCCCCTCGCGGGCGCGATGATCACCAAGGTCGGCCCGCGCATCCCGCTCGCCGGCGGCATGGCCTTCACCGCGCTCGCCATGTACGGCATGTCGACGCTGGAGAAGACCACCGGCAGCGGTGTGATGTCGCTCTGGTTCGCCCTCCTCGGCCTCGGCCTCGCCCCGGTCATGGTCGGCGCCACCGAGGTCATCGTCGGCAACGCGCCGATGGAGCTCTCCGGCGTCGCCGGCGGTCTCCAGCAGGCCGCCATGCAGATCGGCGGCAGCCTCGGCACGGCCGTGCTCGGCGCCGTGATGGCCTCCAAGGTCGACAGCGACCTCGAGGGCAACTGGGCGAAGGCGGGACTCCCGCCGCTCACCCCGGAGCAGGCCGGGCAGGCGTCCGAGGCCGTCCAGGTCGGTGTGGCGCCGGTGGCCGAGGGCACCCCGCCGCAGATCGCCGCGAAGATCACCGACGTCGCCCACGACACCTTCATCTCCGGGATGAGCATGGCGTCCCTCACGGCCGCCGGGGTCGCCGCGGTGGCGGTGCTGGTCGCGTTCCTCACCAAGCGCGGTGCGAACGCGGAGGCCGGCGCGGGAGTCGGCCACATCTGACGGACCGTGTGACCCGGTTCCCTCATCAGGGTGAACCGACGCGGTGATCCCTCCCCTCCGGCGGGCACCGCGGGTCACAGTGGGTCACGTCCTCCGCAGGACTGGAGGACGCCGGCTGCGGCGCGCTGCTGGAGGGGGGCAGCGCGCGGGCAGCGGCCCCCTACTGCCGCCCGTACGGCGTGAATTCACCGCCGAAGCGGGGGTACCCGCCATGTCAACGAACCCCGGACCAACCCCAACCGACTACGGGGTTCAGGGAGTTGATGATGGCGAGCTTCGGACACGGAACGCGCAGGCACCCCCGCTCACGTGGCCGTACCTGGTCACGGACCGGGCCGGATCGCGCGACGCTCGGGATCATCGGAGTCATCTGCGCGGTCGCCGGATTCTTCGCGCTGGGGATCGTCCTCGGCCCCGCGGCGATCGTCTGCGGCTGGCTCGCCATGGGCCGCAACTGGGCGGGTTCCCGCCCGGTGACGGCCGTGGTCGCCCTCGTCCTGGGTGCCATCGACACGCTCCTGGCCCTCGTCGTGCTGGCCGGAGCGACCACGTCGGGTTACGGGATGTTCTGACCCGGGGCGTGCAGGGACGGGCCTCCGGCATGCCGCCGGGGGCTCACCCGTGTTCCGGCTGCCGCTCCTCGCGCGGCGCCGCCCGCAGCGCCGCCACCTCCGCGCGCAGCGCCCGGACCTCCCGGGTGAGCGTCTCGATGGCCTCCGTCTGCCGCCGCTCCTCCACGTCGTCCTTCTCGAACCGGGCGATGAACCACGCGGCGATGTTCGCGGTCACCACACCGAGCAGGGCGATCCCGGACAGCATCAGCCCCACCGCCAGCACGCGCCCCAGTCCGGTGGTCGGCGCGTGGTCCCCGTACCCCACGGTCGTCATCGTGGTGAAGGACCACCACACCGCGTCGCCCAGCGTCCGGATGTTGCCGTCCGGCGAGTCCCGCTCCACCGAGAGCACCGCGAGCGAACCGAACATCAGCAGCCCGACCACCGACCCGGCGACATACGTCGTCAGCCTGATCTGCGAGGCCAGGCGCGCCCGCTGCCCGACCAGCAGCAGCGTCGACACCAGCCGCAGCAGCCGCAGCGGCTGGATCAGGGGCAGCAGCACGGCGCACAGGTCCAGCCAGTGCGTGCGCAGGAACAGCCGGCGCCGTTCGGCCAGCACGAGACGGACGGCGTAGTCGGCCGCGAACGCGCCCCACACCACCCACTCCACGGCCGCGCACACCGCCACGACGTCCCGGCCGGCGTCCGGCCGGACGATCGGCACGGCGTAGGCGACGGCGAAGGCCACGGCCAGGCCGAGGAGCGGCCGCTGCGTGCGGTGTTCCCAGCGGACCTGGGCCGAGTGCTGCTTCATGGCCCGCATCGTAGGAAACGGGGCGGGGCGGTGTACCCGCAGGTGCACCACCCCGCCCCGTCACCCGCCGCCCGTCACACCGGGCCGGTCACGCGTCGCCGCCCGCCACGCCCGGGTCGGCCGCGGCGACGTCGAGCAGCTGGTAGCGGTCGACGGCCTGCTTCAGCACGGACCGGTCGACCCTGCCCTCCCGGGCCAGCTCGGTGAGCACCGCCACCACGACCGACTGCGCGTCGATGTGGAAGAACCGCCGGGCCGCCCCGCGGGTGTCCGCGAAGCCGAACCCGTCGGCGCCCAGCGACTGGTACGTCCCCGGCACCCAGCGCGCGATCTGGTCCGGCACCGCCCGCATCCAGTCCGACACCGCCACCACCGGCCCCTGCGCCCCCGCCAGCTTGCGGGTCACGTACGGCACCCGCTGCTCCTCCTCGGGACGCAGCAGGTTGTGCTCCTCGCAGGCCACCGCGTCGCGCCGCAGCTCGTTCCAGGAGGTCGCCGACCAGACGTCCGCCCTGACGTCCCACTCCTCGGCGAGGATCCGCTGCGCCTCGATCGCCCACGGCATGGCGACACCGGAGGCCAGGATCTGCGCCGGGAGCGCGCCCGCCGTGCCCTCGCTGAAGCGGTAGAGGCCCTTGAGGATGCCCTCGACGTCGACGCCGTCCGGCTCGGCCGGGTGCTGGATCGGCTCGTTGTAGACGGTCAGGTAGTAGAAGACGTCCTCGCCGTGCGGGTGCCGCTCGTCGGAGCCGTACATCCGGCGCAGGCCGTCCTTGACGATGTGCGCGATCTCGAAGCCGAAGGCCGGGTCGTAGGCGACGCACGCCGGGTTCGTGGACGCCAGCAGCTGGGAGTGGCCGTCCGCGTGCTGGAGCCCCTCACCGGTCAGCGTCGTCCGTCCCGCGGTCGCGCCCAGGACGAACCCGCGCGCCAGCTGGTCGGCCATCTGCCAGAACTGGTCGCCGGTGCGCTGGAAACCGAACATCGAGTAGAAGACGTACACCGGGATCAGCGGCTCGCCGTGGGTGGCGTACGCCGATCCCGCGGCGATCAGCGAGGCCGTGCAGCCGGCCTCGGAGATGCCGTCGTGCAGCATCTGCCCGTTCGGCGCCTCCTTGTAGGCGAGCAGCAGCTCCCGGTCCACGGCCTCGTACTGCTGGCCGAGCGGGTTGTAGATCTTCGCGCTCGGGAAGAACGAGTCCATGCCGAAGGTGCGGTACTCGTCGGGCGCGATCAGCACGAACCGCCGGCCGATCTCCTTGTCCCGCATGAGGTCCTTCAGCAGCCGGACGAAGGCCATGGTCGTCGCGATGGACTGCTGGCCCGAGCCCTTCTTCACGGTCGCGTACGCCTTGTCGTCCGGCAGGGCGAGCGGCTTCGACCGCACCACCCGCGTCGGCACGTACCCGCCGAGCGACCGGCGGCGGTCGTGCATGTACTGCATCTCCTCCGTGTCCGGACCCGGGTGGTAGTACGGCGGCACACCGGACTCCAGGTCCTTGTCGGGGATCGGCAGGTGCAGGCGGTCCCGGAAGCGCTTGAGGTCGTCGACCGTCAGCTTCTTCATCTGGTGCGTGGCGTTGCGGCCCTCGAAGTTCGGGCCCAGCGTCCAGCCCTTGACCGTCTTGGCCAGGATCACCGTCGGCTGGCCCTTGTGCTCGACCGCCGCCTTGTACGCCGCGTAGATCTTGCGATGGTCGTGACCGCCGCGCCCCAGGTGCAGGATCTGGTCGTCGGTCATGCCCTCGACCATCGCGCGCAGCCGGTGGTCGTCCCCGAAGAAGTGGTCCCGGATGTAGGCGCCGGACTCGGTGGCGTACGTCTGGAACTGCCCGTCCGGCGTGGTGTTCATCCGGTCGACCAGGATCCCGTCCCGGTCCTGCGCGAGCAGCGGGTCCCAGGTGCGGTCCCAGATCAGCTTGATCACGTTCCAGCCGGCGCCCCGGAAGACCGACTCCAGCTCCTGGATGATCTTGCCGTTGCCGCGCACCGGGCCGTCCAGCCGCTGCAGGTTGCAGTTGACCACGAAGGTCAGGTTGTCCAGGCCCTCCCGCGCGGCCAGGGTCAGCTGGCCCAGCGACTCCGGCTCGTCCATCTCGCCGTCGCCGAGGAACGCCCACACGTGCGAGCGGGAGGTGTCCGCGATCCCGCGCGCGTGCATGTAGCGGTTCATCCGCGCCTGGTAGATCGCGCCGATCGGGCCGAGCCCCATCGACACCGTCGGGAACTCCCAGAAGTCCGGCATCGACCGCGGGTGCGGGTACGACGACAGGGCGTGGGGCGCCTTCGACTTCTCCTGCCGGAAGCCGTCCAGGTGCCGCTCGCTCAGCCGGTCCAGCAGGTACGCGCGGGCGTAGATGCCCGGCGAGGCGTGGCCCTGGAAGAAGACCTGGTCCCCGCCGTCGCCCTCGTCCTTGCCGCGGAAGAAGTGGTTGAAGCCCACGTCGTACAGCGACGCGGAGGAGGCGAAGGTGGCGATGTGGCCGCCGACCCCGATGCCCGGACGCTGCGCCCGCGAGACCATCACGGCCGCGTTCCAGCGGGTGGCGTTGAGGATCCTGCGCTCGATCTCCTCGTTGCCCGGGAAGAACGGCTCGGCCCGGGTCGGGATGGTGTTGACGTAGTCCGTGCTGCGCATCTCGGGCACGGCCACGCGCTTCTCGCGGGCACGCTCGATCAGTCGCAGCATCAGGTAGCGGGCCCGCTCCCGGCCGCGCTCGTCCACCGCGGCGTCGAGCGAGTCGAGCCACTCCTGCGTTTCCTCGGGATCGAAGTCAGGAACCTGACTCGGAAGGCCGCCAATGATGATCGGGTTGCGATCGGATGCGGAAGCCACGCTGTTCCTTACCTGTCAGAGGGCCGTGAGAAGGCCGCTGTTTCGCTGATACGGCCGGATTTGCGCCGCTCCCATGGTCCACCCCGGGGCCCCGGACGTCATCTCTACCGAGAGGTAATCCGGTGGTGGGACCGGTACGGTGACGCATGGGACGTACTTGCGAGTCTCGTACCCTCAGACGGTTCCCAAACGCCCAAACAGGGCACAAAGGTGTGGTGCACGTCACTGCGGGCCATGATGGTGTGCCTGGAGTTGCGGTGACCCGGCCGGGAACGTCACCGTTTCGGCGGTCCGGATGGCCGGGTACTTGCGCGATCGGTCCCGCCCGTGTGGACTACGGCCAATGCTTCGCGCACGCGCGTGGCTGAGATATTCCCAAGACATGATCAGGAGGCAACCCGTGAGCGCGACCGCGGACCACGCGGAGGAGCGGACGAACCCTGCCGCCAGGCTGGGGTTCCAGCCCGGGCAGGTGGTCCAGGAGATCGGCTACGACGACGACGTCGACCAGGAGCTCCGCGAGGCCATCGAGGGCGTCATCGAGAGCGACCTTGTCGATGAGGACTACGACGACGTGGCCGACGCCGTTGTGTTGTGGTTCCGCGACGACGACGGCGACCTGACGGATGCGCTGGTGGATGCCACCACGTACATCGAAGAGGGCGGCGCGATCCTGCTGCTGACGCCGAAGACCGGCCGTTCGGGGTACGTGGAGCCGAGTGACATCTCGGAAGCCGCGACCACGGCCGGCCTGACGGCGTCGAAGAGCGTCAGCGTCGGCAAGGACTGGAGCGGCAGCCGGCTGGCGACGCCGAAGGCGGCCAAGTCGAAGCGGTAGACCACTGCCCGGGACGGGCCGGCCACGTCGTGCGTCGGCCCGTCCGAAGGCCTGGCCTGCTCCCTGCGTAGGGTGTTTCCGAGCGAATCACCCCCCGAAGGGACGAACACGACGATGGCGATCCAGGTCGGCGACAAGGCCCCCGACTTCGAACTCAAGGACAACCACGGCGCCACCGTGACGCTGTCCGGCTTCCGTGGCCGGAAGAACGTGGTGGTGCTCTTCTACCCGTTCGCCTTCACCGGCGTGTGCACCGGCGAGCTGTGCGAGGTCCGCGACCGGCTGCCGCAGTTCTCGGACCGCGACACCCAGGTGCTCGCCGTCTCCAACGACTCCATCCACACCCTGCGCGTCTTCGCCGAGCAGGAGGGACTGGAGTACCCGCTGCTCAGCGACTTCTGGCCGCACGGCAACGTCTCGCGGGCGTACGGCGTCTTCGACGAGGACAAGGGGTGTGCCGTGCGCGGGACCTTCATCATCGACAAGGAGGGCGTCGTGCGCTGGACCGTCGTCAACGGTCTGCCGGACGCCCGTGACCTGAACGAGTACGTCAAGGCACTCGACACCCTGTGATTCTTCGGTTCCAGGGCCTGCGGGCCCCGGGAACCCGTCACTAGGATCGACTCGTTGATCCGACATCCAACGCACTACGGGGCTCCCCGCCCCTGGACACCAAGGGAGGACTCGTGGGAGTCAGCCTCAGCAAGGGCGGCAACGTATCGCTGACCAAGGAGGCGCCGGGCCTGACCGCGGTCATCGTCGGACTGGGGTGGGACGTCCGCACCACGACCGGCACCGACTTCGACCTGGACGCCAGCGCGCTGCTGCTGAACAACTCGGGCAAGGTCGGCAGCGACGCCAACTTCGTCTTCTTCAACAACCTCAAGAGCCCGGACGGCTCGGTGGAGCACACCGGTGACAACCTCACCGGTGAGGGCGAGGGCGACGACGAGCAGATCAAGGTGAACCTCGCCGGCGTCCCGGCGGACATCGAGAAGATCGTCTTCCCGGTCTCCATCTACGACGCCGAGAACCGCCAGCAGTCCTTCGGCCAGGTGCGCAACGCGTTCATCCGCGTCGTCAACCAGGCCGGCGGCGCCGAGATCGCCCGCTACGACCTGTCGGAGGACGCCTCCACCGAGACCGCCATGGTCTTCGGCGAGCTCTACCGGCACGGTGCCGAGTGGAAGTTCCGCGCCATCGGCCAGGGCTACGCCTCCGGCCTGCGCGGCATCGCGCAGGACTTCGGCGTGAACGTCTGAGACGGACCCGTCCCGGGCGGGCACGCCCGAGCCCGGCCGCCTTGTACGGCCACACCGCCCGGCGTCGCACGGTTTACGTGCGGCGCCGGACGTGCAGTACCACCTGAGAACAGGCCCCAAGGGGAGGGACCAGCATGGGCGTCACACTCGCCAAGGGAGGCAATGTCTCCCTGTCCAAGGCCGCACCCGACCTCACCCAGGTGATGGTCGGGCTCGGCTGGGACGCGCGATCCACCACCGGAGCACCCTTCGACCTGGACGCCAGCGCGCTGATGTGCACCGGCGGCCGGGTCATGGGGGACGAGTGGTTCGTCTTCTACAACCAGCTCACGAGCCCGGACGGCTCGGTGGAGCACACCGGTGACAACCTCACCGGCGAGGGCGACGGCGACGACGAGTCCCTGCTGGTCGACCTCTCCAAGGTGCCGGTCCAGTGCGACAAGATCGTCTTTCCGGTCTCCATCCACCTGGCCGACGAACGCGGCCAGACGTTCGGCCAGGTCAGCAATGCCTTCATCCGCGTGGTGAACCAGGCGGACGGCCAGGAACTCGCCCGCTACGACCTGTCCGAGGACGCCTCCACCGAAACCGCCATGATCTTCGGCGAGCTCTATCGCTACCAGGGCGAGTGGAAGTTCCGTGCAGTGGGGCAGGGGTACGCGTCGGGGCTGCGGGGCATCGCTCTAGACTTCGGAGTCAACGTTTCGTAAAGCCGGTCACGGCAGCGGGGGAGACCCGTTAACACACCTGGGGTAGCCAGTGGTTTTGAAAACCTTCGGCTGGTCGTTCGCGGTCACCGCGCTCGGACTGGTCGCAGCGGTTCTCTTCGGGGGGTGGACCGCCTTCGGCATCGTGGCGATCCTGTCCATCCTCGAGATCTCGCTGTCCTTCGACAACGCGGTGGTCAACGCCGGCATCCTGAAGAAGATGAATGCCTTCTGGCAGAAGATCTTCCTCACCATCGGCATTCTGATCGCCGTCTTCGGCATGCGGCTGGTCTTCCCCGTCGTGATCGTCGCCGTCAGCGCGCAGCTCGGCCCGATCGAGGCCGTCGACCTCGCGCTCAGCGACAAGGACCGTTACCAGGAACTCGTCACCGACGCCCACCCGGCGATCGCCGCGTTCGGTGGCATGTTCCTGCTGATGATCTTCCTCGACTTCATCTTCGAGGACCGTGACATCAAGTGGCTCGGCTGGCTGGAGCGCCCGCTGGCCAAGCTCGGCCGGATCGACATGCTGTCGGTCTGCATCGCGCTGATCATCCTGCTGGTCTCCGCCATGACCTTCGCCACCCACGCCCACCAGCACGGCGGCGCGCACGTGGACAAGGCCGAGACGGTGCTGCTGTCCGGCATCGCGGGCCTGATCACCTACATGATCGTGGGCGGGCTCTCCGGCTTCTTCGAGGACAAGCTCGAAGAGGAGGAGGAGCACGAACACGAGGAGGAGGAGAAGGCCGCGCGGGAGGGCAAGCCCCGCACGGTGGTGGCCATGGCCGGCAAGGCCGCGTTCTTCATGTTCCTCTACCTGGAGGTCCTGGACGCGTCCTTCTCCTTCGACGGTGTGATCGGCGCCTTCGCCATCACCAACGACATCGTCCTGATGGCCCTGGGCCTGGGCATCGGCGCCATGTACGTCCGGTCCCTGACCGTGTACCTGGTCCGCCAGGGCACCCTGGACGAGTACGTCTACCTGGAGCACGGCGCCCACTACGCCATCGGCGCCCTCGCGCTGATCCTGCTCGTCACCATCCAGTACGAGATCCCCGAGCTGATCACCGGCTCCATCGGTGTCATCCTGATCGGCTGGTCCTTCTGGTCCTCCGTACGCCGCAACAAGCGGCTGGCGGCGGCCGAGGGAAACGCCGACGACAAGACTGAGGTCACCTCCGGGGTGTGACAGCCCTTCGGGTGAGGAACGCTCTCGACGGGGCGGCTTGCGAGGACCACTCCTCGGGGCCGCCCCGTCGGCCGTCCGGGACACCACGGGTCCCGGCGGTTCTGGCGGGGTTCGACGACTGGACTTGGGGCGGGAATGGGTTTCCTGGACGGACTGTGGCGCAGCAACGAGAGCGCCTTCGACTCGGGCAACGCGGCCACCAACGCCATCGAGCTGACCAAACGGCACGGCCAGGTGTCGCTGACCAAACAGGGCGCGGCCACCGGCCATCTGCGCATCAACCTGAGCTGGCGGATGCGGACCTCCGACTTCGGCGGCTCCCAGCGGGAGAGCCTGCTGCGCCACCCCTTCAAGGCCCTCAAACCGCCGGAGGTCATCGGCCACAGCCAGAGCATGGTCAACGTCGACCTGGACCTGGGCTGCCTGTACGAGCTCCAGGACGGCACCAAGGGCGTGGTCCAGCCCCTCGGCGGCTTCCTCGGCGACGTCAACGAACCGCCGTACGTCAAGCTCAGCGGCGACGACCGGTTCGGCTCGGGCTCCGGCGAGACGATGTACGTCAACCTGGACCACCGGGAGAACATCAAACGCCTGCTGGTCTTCGCCTACATCTACGACCAGACGCCCGCCTTCGACCGTACGCACGCCATGGTCACGCTGTACCCCAGCAACGGCCCGCGGATCGAGATAGGCCTCGACGAACGCCACCCCCAGGCCCGCTCCTGCGCGGTGGTGATGCTGGAGAACGTCAAGGACGAGATCATCGTCCGCCGCGAGGTGAAGTTCGTCTACGGCTTCCAGGCGGAACTGGACCGCCTGTACGGGTGGGGACTGCAGTGGGGCAGGGGCTTCAAAACGAAGGCCGGGCGGTGACGGCGTCTTGGTCGTCCAGGCACGTCGGGTGACGGTCGGGGAGGAGCCGGGCGGCTCCCGGGCCCGGTCGGTCCGCCCGGAGCGCGGCGGGCGGAGTCGGGCGGCAGGACTCAGCGGCCGATGAACTGCGGCCCCTGCGGCGGGAGCCGGAAGTCCGGGTCGGGAGCCGCGGTGGTGGCCGGCGGCGGGAACCCGTACCCGGACGGCGCGCCCGCCGGGGCGGCCGTGGCGGGCGCCGGGGGATAGCCGTAGGCGGACTGCCCGGCCGGATGCGGGTAGCCGTAGGCCGGCTGGGCGGCCGCTGCCGCGGGCTGCTGCGGCGGGTAGCCGTAGGCGGGCTGCGCGGGCACCCCGGCCGGCTGCTCGGGCGGCAGCGGGCGCGACACCTCGGGAGCCGCCGGGGCGGCCGGCGCGTGCGGCTGGGTCAGCGCCTCGGAAGAGGGCCGCTCCGGCGCCCCGTCGGGGGCCTGGACGTGCGTCTGCGCCGTCGCGGGCACCTGCTGGGTGACGGCGGCGTCGGGCTCCTGCGCGGCCTCCGACTCGTCCACCGAGATGCCGAAGTCGGTCGCCAGGCCCTTCAGCCCGTTCGAATAGCCCTCGCCGAGCGCGCGGAACTTCCAGCCGTCCCCGCGCCGGTACAGCTCGCCGCAGATCAGCGCGGTCTCCTGTCCGGTCTCCGGCTTGACGTCGAAATACGCCAGCGCGTCCCCGTCGGCGGCCTGTGCGTCGTACAGCAGGATGCGCAGCGCCCGTACGCCGTCGAAGGTGACGCCGTCCGCCGACGCGACGAGCAGAATCCGGCCGACGGCGGGCTCGACACCGGCGAGGTCTGTCTGGATCGTGTCGGTGAGGCCCTCGGCGACGCGCTTCTTGCCGAGTCGCCACACCTTCCCGGAGGGGTGCCGGGGCTGGTTGTAGAAGACGAAGTCCTCGTCGGAGCGCACACGATCGTCGGGGCCGAGGAGCAGCGCGGAGGCGTCGACGTCCGGTACCCCCTGCCCGGGCGACCAGCGCAGCACGGCACGTACCGTGGTGGCCTCGAGTGGGACGTTCGACCCCTTCAGCATCGCGTGCGTCATGCGGTCATCCTGCCTTCTCCGTCCTGGTCACGACAACGTGGGGGTGTGGAGCCGACACAGCGGGGTTACCGGATGTTCATAGCCGGAGGGAACCTCCGACATGCATCTCTACGTACTATTACCGGCCACCTTTTCCCATCACGATCACCCAGGCCACGGGGGAGTTCAATGCGTCATTTCGGGCACATCGGCCCTGCGGTGCGGAAACGTCTCTTCTACCGGGAGCCGGGCGAGTTCACGCGCGACTCCCCGGCCCGGCTGCTCTCCGCAGCCCTCGGCGCCACCCTCTACAGCCCCGCGACCCGGCCCCGGCTCGCCGACGACATCGTCAAGCAGGGCGGACGCGGCGTGGTCTCGATGGTGCTGTGCCTGGAGGACTCCATCGACGACGCCGACGTCAGCGCCGGCGAGGAGAACCTCGTGCGCCAGTTCGCGGACCTGGCCGGGCGGACCGGGGCGGATCTGCCCCTGCTGTTCATCCGCGTCCGCGCCCCCGAGCAGATCCCGGACCTCGTCCACCGCCTAGGCCCCGCCGTCCGGCTGCTGTCCGGATTCGTACTGCCGAAGTTCACCGCGGAACGCGGCCTGCCCTACCTGGAGGCGCTGGCCACCGCCGAGGCCGACAGCGGCCACCGGCTGTTCGCCATGCCGGTCCTGGAGTCGCCCGAGCTGCTCTACCGCGAGTCCCGCGTGGAGACCCTGGAAGGCATCTTCCGCGCCGTGGACAAGTACCGCGACCGCGTGCTCGCGCTGCGGCTCGGCGTGACCGACTTCTGCTCCTCCTACGGACTGCGCAGAGGCCCCGACATGACGGCGTACGACATCCAGGTCGTCGCCTCCGTGATCGCCGACGTGGTGAACATGCTGGGCCGCGCCGACGGCACCGGATTCACCGTGACCGGGCCCGTCTGGGAGTACTTCCGGGTCCAGGAGCGCATGTTCAAGCCGATGCTGCGGCAGAGCCCCTTCCTGGAGGGGCAGGCCGTGGCGCTGCGCGAGACGCTGATCGAGCACGCCATGGACGGTCTGCTGCGCGAGATCTCCCTCGACCGGGCCAACGGCCTGCTCGGCAAGACCTGCATCCACCCCTCCCACGTGCTGCCGGTGCACGCGCTGTCCGTCGTCAGCCACGAGGAGTACAGCGACGCCCAGGACATCCTCCGGCCGGAACGCTGCGGTGGGGGTGTACTCAGGTCGGCCTACACGAACAAGATGAACGAGGTGAAGCCGCACCGCGCCTGGGCCGAGCGGACCCTGCTGCGCGCCGAGGTCTTCGGCGTGGCCAACGAGGACGTCGGCTTCGTGGAGCTGCTCGCGGCAGGCCTGGCGGAGTGACCGCACGGACCGCATCGACTGCGCCTGCCGTGCCGGACACGGCGACCGCACCGACCGTGCCGGACACGGCGACCGCCGCGACGGCAACCACGGCACCGATGGCACGGACGGCACCGATTGCACCGATGGCACCGATGGAACTGACGGAACCGACCGCAAGGAATTCATGGAGAAGGTTGTGAACGAGGGGATGCACCGCCCGGTGCGCCGGCCGACGCCGGCCGGCGAGGCCGTCTGGTCCGGCAGCTGGGTCACGGAGCGGCTCGGGGTCGAGCTGGCCGGGGACGACCGGCTGACCGAGCTGCTGGGGCTGGCCCTGCGCCGCAACCCCAAGCGGGCCCACCTGCTGGTGTCCAACGTGCTCGGCAAGCACGTGCCCCAGTCCCCGTCCGTCGTCCACGGCCACGGCGTCGCACTCGGCCGCCGGGTGCGCGAACTGCTCGGCGACGAGGCGGACGGCGCGGTCGTCCTCGGCTACGCCGAGACCGCGACCGGGCTCGGCCACTCGGTCGCCGACGGCCTGGGCGTCGCCCCCTACCTGCACTCCACCCGCCGCCCGGTCGCCGGGTCCGCCACCGCCGGGGGCTTCGAGGAGGCGCACTCCCACGCGACCTCCCACCTGCTGCTCCCGGAGAACCCGCGGTTGCTGGCCGGGGACGGCCCACTGGTCCTGGTCGACGACGAGTTCTCCACGGGCAACACGGTGCTGAACACCGTCCGGGACCTCCACGCGCGGTATCCGCGCGGGCGGTACGTGGTGGTCGCCCTCGTCGACATGAGGTCGCCCGCCGACGCCGGCCGTCTGGACGAGTTCGCCCGCGAGATCGGGGCGCGCATCGACCTGGTGACGACCGCGCGGGGCACGGTCCGGTTGCCGGACGGCGTCCTGGAGAAGGGGCAGGAGCTGGTGGCGCGGTACGAGAGCGCCGCGGAAGGCGGCCGGTCGTCCGCGTCCGCGTCGGGGCCTGCCGCGCAGGTCGCCGCAGCCGCGCCCCCGACGCCGGCCGCGCAGGTCGCCGCAGCCGCGCCCCCGGAGGGTGCTGCCGGCCCCGTCGGCTCCGCGGCGGACGGTGGGGCAGCCCACCCGGGGACGCGCGGAACCGCGCCAGTGTCCGGGGGCGGCCCCCACCCGGCCGGTGAGCCGACGCGGCACGTCACCCGCGTCGACCTGCGCTGGCCCTCCGGCCTCCCCGACGGCGGACGCCACGGCTTCACCCCGGCACACCGCGCCCACCTCGAATCCGCGCTCCCGGACATGGCGGCCCGCCTCGCCGGCGCGCTCCCGGCCGGCGCCCGCCGCGTCCTCGTCCTCGGCTGCGAGGAACTGATGTACGCCCCGCTGCGCCTCGCCCACGAGCTGGAGCGCACCACCGAAACCGACGTGCGCTTCTCCACCACCACCCGCTCGCCCGTCCTCGCCGTCGACGACCCCGGCTACGCGATACGCACCCGCCTGGTCTTCCCCGCCCACGACGACCCGGCCGACGGCCCCGGCGAGCGCTACGCCTACAACGTCGCCGGCAACGGCTTCGACGCCGTCGTCGCCGTCGTCGACTCCGTCGCCGACACCCCCGCGCTGCACGCCCCCGACGGCCTGCTCGCCCGGCTCGCCGAGCACACCCCGCACGTCCTCCTCGCCGTCGTACCGTCGTACGTGCCCGCCGCCCAGGACGCACCCCGGGGCGCCCGACCGGACGCCCCCGAAAGGCCCGCCACCATGCTGCCCGAGCCCCTCAGAGGCCCCGCCTTCTCCTCGTACGCGCCCGAGGAGGTCGGCTGGCTGCTCCAGGACCTCTCGGACGTGACGCTGGAGGCGCCGACCGAGGAGCGCGAGGAGGCCATCCAGAGCGGCGGCGCCCACTACGCCGAGTCGCTGCCCGTGGAGTACCAGCCCAGCGAGCAGTACCAGGAGCTGTTCCACGCCGCGCTGGACGACTCGGCGGCCCGCCTCGCCCACGCGGTGGGCGTCGTCACCGAGACCGTGCTCGCCGAACGGTCGCCCCGCCCCGTGCTCGTCTCCCTCGCCCGCGCGGGCACCCCCGTCGGCATCCTGATGCGCCGCTGGGCCCAGCACCGCCACCAGCTCGACCTCCCCCACTACGCCGTCTCCATCGTCCGCGGCCGGGGCATCGACGCCAACGCACTGCGCTGGCTGGCCGCCCACCACGACCCCCGGGACGTCGTGTTCGTCGACGGCTGGACCGGCAAGGGCGCCATCACCCGCGAACTCGCCCAGGCCGTCGAGGAGTTCGAGAAGACCGAGGGCGTCACCGGCTTCGACCCGGAGATCGCGGTCCTGGCCGACCCCGGCTCCTGCGTCCGCACCTACGGCACCCGCGACGACTACCTGATCCCGTCGGCCTGCCTCAACTCCACCGTCTCCGGCCTGATCTCCCGCACCGTGCTCCGCGCCGACCTGGTCGGCCCGCACGACTTCCACGGCGCCAAGTTCTACCGCGAACTCGCCGGAGCCGACCTGTCGGTGGCCTTCCTGGACGCCGTCTCCGCCCGCTTCCCGGAGGTCACGGACGCGGCCTGCGCCCAGGCCAAGGAACTCCTCTCCGCCGACCGCACCCCCACCTGGGAGGGCTGGGCCGCGGTCGAACGCATCAGCGAGGAGTACGGCATCCACGACGTGAACCTCGTCAAGCCCGGCGTCGGCGAGACCACCCGGGTGCTGCTGCGCCGAGTGCCCTGGAAGGTGCTCGCCCGCGCCGGAGCCGGCACCGACCTCGACCATGTGCGGCTGCTCGCGGAGCAGCGGGGCGTCCCCGTCGAGGAGGTCGCCGACCTGCCCTACACCTGTGTCGGACTGATCCACCCCCGCTACACCCGGGGCGCGACCGGAGCCGACGGCAAGGCGGTGACCCTCTGATGCCCGTCATCGTCGCCAGCGACCTCGACCGCACCCTCATCTACTCCGCCGCGGCCCTCGCCCTGACCATGCCGGACGCGCGGGCGCCCCGGCTGCTGTGCGTGGAGGTCCACGAGAGCAAACCGCTGTCCTTCATGACGGAGACGGCGGCCCAGCTCCTCACCGACCTCGGTGACACGGCCCTCTTCGTGCCGACGACCACCCGCACCCGCAAGCAGTACCAGCGCATCAACCTGCCCGGGCCGGCGCCCACCTACGCGATCTGCGCCAACGGCGGCCACCTCCTCGTCGACGGCGTGTCCGACCCGGACTGGCACGCTCAGGTGCTCGCCCGCCTCGCCGACGAGTGCGCCCCGCTGTCCGAGGTGCAGGAACACCTGCTGCGGACCGCCGACCCGGTCTGGGTCCGCAAGCACCGCATCGCCGAGGACCTCTTCGCCTACCTCGTCGTCGAGCGTGAGCTGCTGAACGAGGAGTGGGTGAAGGAACTCGCGGTCTGGGCGGAGAACCGCGGCTGGACCGTGTCCCTCCAGGGCCGCAAGATCTACGCCGTGCCCAAGCCCCTCACCAAGAGCGCGGCCATGCACGAGGTCGCCCGCCGCACCGGCGCCGAACTCACCCTCGCAGCCGGCGACTCCCTCCTCGACGCCGACCTGCTGCTCGCCGCGGACCGGGGCTGGCGCCCCGGCCACGGAGAACTCGCCGACGCCGACTGGACGGCCCCCGCGATCAGGGCCCTGCCCGAGCGAGGCGTCCTCGCCGGCGAACGCATCCTGCGCGAATTCCTCCGGACGGTCCGCTCGCCGGGATGAGGCCCTGCCTCACCCCTCGCGGGAACGGGTGAGCGGACGCGTGCCGTCGGCCGCCGCTCGCCCGTCCCGCCTCCGGCTGCCGCCTCCCGGACGTATCAGCCGCAGGACCACGAACACCAGCACCGCCAGCGCGGCCACGCCGAGGACCACCTTCGAGTAGGCGGAGACGATGTCCGTCACCTGCTGCCAGTTGTCCCCCAGCGCATAGCCCGCGAGCACGAACGCCGTGTTCCAGATCGCGCTGCCCAGTGTGGTCAGCCCCAGGAACAGCGGCAGCCGCATCCGCTCCACACCGGCCGGCACCGATATGAGACTGCGGAAGATCGGGATCATCCGGCCGAAGAACACCGCCTTCGGCCCGTGCCGCACGAACCACGCCTCGGTCCGCTCGATGTCCGCGACCTTCACCAGCGGCAGCCGCTCCGCTATCGCCACCGTCCGGTCCCTGCCGAGCAGCGCACCCACCCCGTACAGCGCGAGCGCGCCGATCACCGAGCCCGCCGTGGTCCACAGCAGCGCGGCGAGCAGACTCATCCGGCCGCTGCTCGCGGCGAACCCCGCCAGCGGCAGGATCACCTCGCTGGGCAGGGGAGGGAAGAGGTTCTCCAGCGCGATGGCGAGGCCGGCGCCGGGGGCGCCCATGGCGTCCATCAGGTCGTGGACCCACTGCGGTCCGGCGCTCGCGTCGGCGGCCGCTGTGATCGTGTGCGCTGCGATGGCTGTCATGCCGACCACGCTAGAAAACCGGACCTGAAGGAACCCTGAGGAAATCCGCACGATGCGCTGCGGTCTCCCGCAGCCGCAATTGCGGTTTTCCGCAGTGTGCGCGGCCCTTGCCCCCGACTAGCCTCGCGATCATGCGAGACATGGTGCGGCGTGTGGTGCGGTGCGCGGTGGGCCTCATCTGGGGGGCCGCCGCGGCCGTCGTCGAGCTGCTCTGCACAGTTCTGGCCGGTCTGGTCCTGCTGCCCGTCGTGGCCTGGCCGCGCGGCCGCCGCGCCGTGCTCCGCCCGGTCCTCGCGGGCGCGCGGAGACTGACGGAGCTGGAGCGCGCCCGGCTGCGGATCTGGCTGCGGTTCCACGTCCCACCGGTCTACGGGGACACCCAGGCCGCGGGCTATGTGGCCGGCCGCTGGCCCCTGGGCCTGCTGGGCGCGGTGGTGATGCTCTCGGTGGCGATAGGCCTCGGCTACGGCACGTCCTGGATGTACCTGTGGCTGCTGGTCGACGACATACGCGAAACCGAGGCGATCGCCTACACGTCCCTCGGAGGACTGTTCCTGCTCTTCCTCGCCGTGCAGGGGATACTCGGCGTGGCCGAGCTGGAGGGGAAGCTGGCCCGCCGCCTCCTCGGCCCCCATCACCCCGAGGCGCTGGAGCGGCGCATCGCGGAGCTGTCCGCGAGCCGGGCGGCCGTGGTCGACGCGGTCAACGACGAGCGGCGGCGCATCGAGCGGGACCTGCACGACGGGGTGCAGCAGCGTCTGGTGGCGCTCGGCATGCTGCTCGGCCGCGCCCTGCGCAGCGAGGACCCCGACCGTGTGGACCGGCTGCTGCGCCAGGCCCACGAGGAGAGCCGGAACGCGTTGGAGGACCTGCGCGAGGTGGCCTGGCGGATCTACCCCACCACGCTGGACGAGGCGGGGCTGCGGGCGGCCCTGGAGACGGTCGCCGAGCGGGCCTCCGTGCCGGTGCGGGTGGAGTACGGGCTCACCGGGGAGCCCCTGCGGGCGGTGGCCACCGTCGTCTACTTCGTGGTCTGCGAGGCCGTCACCAACGCGGTGAAGCACGCGGCGCCGAGCCGGATAGTGGTCGAGGTGGGATCGAGGGAGGGAGCGTTGTACGTGAGCGTCGAGGACGACGGCCGGGGCGGGGCGAACGCGTCGGGCAGCGGACTGTTCGGGCTCGCCAGACGGGTCGCCGCGCTCGACGGGCGCCTCGAGGTGAGCAGTCCGCCGGGCGGGCCGACCCTGGTGACCGCGGAGCTGCCATGCGCGTGATCCTGGCCGAGGACTCCACCCTGCTGAGGGAGGGCCTGGTGCGGCTGCTGGCGGAGGAGGGCCACCAGGTGCTCGCCGCCGTGGGCAACGCGGAACTGCTGCTGAAGGCGGTGACCGAGGATCCGCCGGACGTGGTGGTCGCCGATGTGCGGATGCCGCCCACGCACACCGACGAAGGGCTGCGCGCGGCCCTGGAGATCCGTCGGCGCCTGCCGTCGGTGGGGGTGCTGGTGCTCTCGCAGTACGTGGAGAAGCGGTATGCGACGGAGCTGCTGACCGGTGAGTCGGAAGGGGTCGGCTATCTGCTGAAGGACCGTGTCGTCCAGGTCGACGAGTTCCTGGACGCTCTGGAGCGGGTGGCCGGCGGCCGCGCCGCCTTCGACCCGGAGGTCGTACGGCAGCTCCTCGGCGGCACGACCCACACCGACCCGCTCGCCCGCCTCACCGCACGGGAGCGGGCGGTCCTGGCGGAGATGGCGCAGGGGCACACCAACGCCGCCATCGCGCGGCGCCTGCACATCTCGCAGAGCGCGGTGGAGAAACACACCAACGCGATCTTCGACAAGCTGGGACTGACAGGAGGTGAGGGCTACTCCCGCCGGGTGCTGGCGGTGCTGCGCTACCTCGGCAGCTGACACCGGACGGGCGGCTCGGACAGCCGGGACGCCACGAAGGGCCACGACCGTCCGCCGGGGCCGGGGGTCAGCCGCAGCAGCCTCCGCCGCAGCAGCCCCCGCCACCGCTCGCGCGGGGAGCCGGGGCCGGGGCCGAGGCGGTGCCGGCCACCGCGACCGTGGAAAGGAGCTTCACCGTGTCGTCGTGACCCGCCGGGCAGGGGGCGGGGGCGGAGGACTCCGCCATGGGGCGGCTCAGTTCGTAGGTGTCGCCGCAGGTCCGGCAGCGGTACTCGTAGCGAGGCATGGGCACAGGGTAACCGGCGCCGTGACGGTCAGGGGGCGGTGGAGCCGCGTTCCTCCCGGATCAGGGCCACCACACGGCTCACCGACGCCCGTACCTCCTCCGTCTCCGTCAGGAAGTGCCAGTAGTCGGGGTGCCGGCCCTCCAGGCCGGTGATCGCCCGCTCCAGCCGGGCCACGGCGTCGTCCAGGGGGCGGGCGTGGCGGGGGTCGGGGGTGTGGCGGCCGGCCATGGCCAGACGCTGGGCGTCGCGCAGGGCGAAGCGGGTGCGTTCGATCTCCTGCTCGGGATCCTTCTGCACCGCGTTCAGCCGCCGCAGCCGGTCACCGGCGGCGGACACGGCCTCGTCGGTCGTGTTCAGCAGCGCCCGCGCGGTCGACAGCAGCGCGGTCGCGTCCGCCCAGCGCTGCTCGTCGCGCGCGGTTCTGGCCTCGGCGAGCCGGGCTTCGGCCTGGGCGACGTTCCGCGAGGCCACGTCGGGGACGCCCTGCAGGTCCTGCCAGCAGGCGGCGGTGAAGCGGCGGCGCAGTTCGCTCAGGACCGGTTCGACCTGTTCGGAGCGGGTGGTGAGGGCCTGGGCGCGGGTGCGCAGGGAGACCAGCCGGTGGTCGATCTCGGCGGCCCGTTCCGGCAGGCGTTCGGCTTCGACGCGGACGGCCTCGGCCTCGCGGGTGACGCGGTCGGCCCGTTCCAGGGTCTGGGGGACGCCGTGCCGGCCGGCGCCCTGGTTCAGCTTGGTCAGTTCCGGGGACAGCGCGGCGAGCCGGGCGGCGAGGTCGTCGGCCCGCAGTCCCGATCCGCGGGCCGTGTCGAGGGCGTTGGAGGCGGCGAGCAGGGCCTGGCGGGCGCGTTCGACGGCGGGGGCGAGCCGGGCCAGCTGGGTCTCGGCCTTGCCGAGGAGGGGGCCGAGCCCGTCGGCGTACCGGTCCAGCTCCTGCTTGACCCGGTCGAGCTCGTCCTTGGCGGCGGTCAGCTCGGTGCGGGCCCGGGCGGCCGCCGCGGCCTCCAGGTCGTCGCGGTCGAGGTCATGGGCGTCGACGGCGCCGATGTAGCGGTGGCTGGCCTCGTCGATCCGCCGGCCGAGCGCCTCGAAGTCGGCGACGGCGCGGCGGGCGGCGGGGGAGTCGTCGACGGCGGTGATCGTCTCGACGGAGATCCGCAGGTCGCGCTGGGCGGTGTCGAGTTCGTAGAACGCGGCCGCCGCGGCGTCCTTGGCGGCCTGGGCCTCGGCCCGCTGGTTCTCGGCCCGCCCGCCGAACCAGCGCCGGGTGCCGCCCCCGGCGAACGCGGCGGGCAGCGCCAGCGCCGCCACCAGCGGCAGGGCCACGAGGGCGAGCGCGTCACGCAGCGGGCCGGGTGTCCGGCGCGGACGGGGCCGCGCCGGGAGAGGTGGCCGCGAGAGGACGGCGAGGGGAGGAGGCGTGCGGGGCACGCGCGGTTCCGACGGCGAGTACGGCTGCGCTGGTGTCGCCGTCACATCCCTCTCCCGTACTGTCGTTCGCCCGGCCCGGTGTCATTCTCCCACCGGTGAAGGACGAAGACACGGGTCGGTCAGTTCGCCGTGCGGACGGTGAGTTTGCCGTCGCCGGTGCGGGCGTTCACCACGTGGGGGCTGGAGTCGTCGCGGGGCACGGACACGTCCTCGGCGCCGTCGCCGGTCCCGGTGTCCACGCGGTAGGCGGCCCGGGGCAGGTCGATGGTCAGGGATCCGTCGCCGCTGCGGGACTCCACCAGGTCGGGCACGGCCCCGAGTTCGAGGCGGACCGAGCCGTCCCCGCTGTGGGTGCGCACGGTGCGGGAGGACACCTCCGCGCGCACGGATCCGTCCCCGGTGCGCAGGTCCAGGGGGCCGGTGGAGTCCGTGACGTGGACCGAACCGTCCGTCGTGCGGATGCTCAGCGCGTCGCGGAAGCCCCGGGCCCGCACGCTGCCGTCCTTCTCCACGACCTTGACCGAGACCCCGCGGGGCACCTCGACGCGGTGCCGGGTGGAGCAGTCGGCGACGACGCCCGAGCACTTCTCCCGCAGCACCAGCCGGTCACCGTCCATGGACCAGGTGACCTCGGGGTCCTTGCCGATGGCGACCGTGCCCTGGAACCACCGGGTGACCTCGACCCTGCCCGGGGGGTTGCCGTCCGCGGCGACGATGTCGAGCGCGGAGTCGTCGGAGTCGATGGTGAGGGTGCGGCCGGGCAGGTCGAAGGACCGGCGGTCGGGATCGTCGTCGTCGGCGGCCGACGCGCCACAGGCGCTGAGTCCCGCGACGAGCACCACGGAGGCCCCGACGAGGGCGAGGGCGTGCACCCGCACCGCACGAGCGGAGCCGATGACGCGGGCGGTGCGGGTCCTGCGGGTGGTGCGGGTCATGACGGTCTCCCCCTGGGACGGACGGCGGCGCTCTCCAGCGAGGTCGAGCGTTCTTCGACCGTACGGACGAGGGGCCCGCCGGGGGATCCGGGCGGCTGGCGGATCGGAGGTGGGGATAACCCCCGGTACGGGTTTGCGGGACGGCGGCCCCGGCCATGTAGGCTGTCCACTCGGCCTGGGCGCGCGCCCCGGTCACGGGTGCGTAGCTCAGGGGTAGAGCGCCTGCCTTACAAGCAGGATGTCGGCGGTTCGAAACCGTCCGCGCCCACCGCGGCCAAGGGCCCCCGGAGTTCTCCGGGGGCCCTTGTCGTCGTGCTCCCGCGAATGCTCCGCGCGGGGCATCTCGGCCGGGTGCGGGTGCGGGTGCCCTACGACGGCTGCTCCGCGCCCCGGGCCGCCGCGCCGTGGGCGTGCTTCAGCCGGGAGCGGGCGTCGATCCGGTCGGAGCCGGTGAGTTCGGCCCAGTAGCGGTGGGTGCTGACGAAGACCGCGAGCTCGTGCTCCCGTCGTCTGAGCTTCTCGACCTCGGCCTGTTCGTCCTCCGTCCAGCCGGGGGAGGCGGGGCGCTCGACCTTGCGCCAGCCGTTGTCGTCGCTGAAGCCGTCGAGGGGTTCGACCGACCACGGGAGCCGCTTCAGCAGGGCCGACAGCTCGGCCCGGACCTGATGCAGTTCCTCCTGACCGGCGAGGAGATCACTGGGAAAGTCATAGGTCGCAGCCACGACCCAATGATACGCCTGTTCGATTTTGGGTGGCGAGTCACTCGGGGGTCTCCCCCTGGGCTTCACCCGTTCCGGTCACCTCCCGCACCACGGCCGCCGTCACGGGCGCCGGTATGTCGTGCCGTCGGGCGGCGCGCAGCAAGGCGCCGCCGATGGCGTCCAGTTCCAGGGGGCGGCCGGCCTCGGCGTCGCGCTGCATCGACGACTTCATCCCCGGCGGGAAGGCGTCGTAGCGGGCGAGCGCCCCGGCCGGGTCGCCCGGCCCGCCGCAGGCGCGGCTGATCGCGGCCGTCTCCGTCACCACGGCCGTCAGTTCGTCGCGGTGGGCGGTGCGCACGTCCCCCAGGGGGAGGCCGTACCGCGTGGTCAGCAGGGCCAGCGGGGCGAGGAAGGACATCTTGGCCCACAGCGCCGCCGTCTCGTCGTCCAGGACGGCGGTCACCGGGCCGGCGTCGCCGAGGGCGGCGGCCAAGGCGTCCAGGCGGTCGCGGGGCACGGGGTCACCGGTGAGGTCGATCTCCGCGAACGGGCTGCCGTGCTCGACGACCCCCGGCGCCACGCGGGTCGACTCGACGCGGATCACGCCGGGGGCGACCCGGTCGGGCCGGTAGCGGGCACGCAGGGCGGCCGGGTGCTCGACGCCGTTCAGGAACGGGACGACGAGGCCGTCGCCCAGAACCTCCGCCGGGACCCGGTGGAGGGAGGCGTCGAGAGCGGTGTGCTTCACGGTGATCAGGCAGGCGTCGACGGGCTCCCGCAGCCGGGTGTCCGCCTCGACGCGGGCGGTGAAGTCGCCGAACCGCCCGCTGCGGACCCGGACGCCGTGCTCGCGCAGGGTTGTCGCGGTCTCGTCACCGGCCAGGCAGATCACCCGGTGGCCGGCGCGGGACAGCAGCGCGGCGAGCAGTCCGCCCACGCCGCCGGGGCCGAGGACGGCCACGGTGAGATCGTTCGCCATGAGGAACCCCTCTCGTCGGTCGGCCCCTGGACGGTGGCCGCCTGCCGCGATCATCGCAGCCGCCGGCTCCGTGGTCATCACCGGCGGGGCGCGGCAGACTGGGGGCATGTGCCGGAGTATCAAGACCCTGCGTCCGCCCGTGCAGCCCGAGGAGGCCACGGAGGAGGAGATCCGGGCCGCCGCCCTGCAGTACGTGAGGAAGGTGTCCGGCTTCCGGGCGCCCGCCGCCCACAACCGCGAGGTCTTCGACCGGGCCGTGGACGCGATCGCCGAGGCCACGGCCGACCTGCTGGAGGGCCTGGAGGTACGGGGCGCCACGGCCCGCCGGGCGGGGTAGGACGGGCGGGGCCCATGACGCCCCAGAGGGGCGTGCCCCACGCCGACTGCCTCCGAGGGGCGTGCCCCACGCCGGATGCCTCCGAGGGGCGGGCCCTACGACGTCTCCCAGGGGCAGGCCCTACGCCGGACGCCTCCGAGGGGCGGGCACCACGACGGGCGCCTCAGAGGTGCCGACCCTGCGACGCGCCCGACGGACCGAACCGGCCCCTGCGGCGTGTCCGACGGACGGCCCCAAAGAGGCCCTGTGACGCGCCCGCCGGACGGCCCTAAGAAGCCTCCGACGCCCGCGGCCCCCGTCGCATCAGATACCCCGCGCCCGCGCCCGCCGCGAACAGCGCGCCCACCGACACCGCCGTCGCCAGCCAGGTCGCGCCCAGCCAGTGGGCGCCGAAGTAGCCGAGCGCCACGCTGTACGCGGCCCAGGACAGGCCGGCCAGGGCGGACCAGGGGAGGAAGTCGCGGGCGCGGTGGTGTGCGGCGCCGGCGCCGAGGGAGACCACCGAGCGGCCGGCCGGGGCGAACCGGGCGAGCACGACCAGGGCGCCGCCGCCTCGGGCCAGCGCGGCGCCGAGACGTTCCTGCGCGCCCTTCAGCCGCCGGGACCGGGCCAGCGCCCTGTCCAGCCGGGCTCCGCCGCGCCAGGCGAGGCGGTAGGCGACCAGGTCGCCCAGGACGGAGGCGGTGGCGGCGCAGAGCGTCAGCACCAGGATGTCGGGCACGTCGGTCGCCGTGCCCGCGGCCGCCGCCGTGGCCGCCGTGATCACCAGGACCCCGCTGGGCAGGACCGGCAGGAACACGTCGAGCAGGACCGAGAGGGCCACCACCGCATAGATCCATGGGCTGCCGACCAGCGACCCCACACTCTCCACCCGAACTCCCCGTTGGCGCCCCCGTGGGCCAGACCGTGCCGCGGTGTCGCGGGGGGAGCGGCAGGAGTGACCTTTGACAGCCACACAGCGTACGCGTGAGCTGTGACAGAAGGGTCACTGGGGGTTCGCGCGTCCGACGCCGGGAGTTCGCCTTCGTCGTGCCGACGGCCCCGTGGACGGCGGAGGGTGTCCTCCCCGGGTCGGGGAGGACACCCTGGGGAGCGGGTCAGACGGCCACCGGGGTCTGCTCCGGCGTGCGCTGCCCGTTCGCGGACGTGCGCCTGGTGATCAGGCGGTCCAGGCCGAAGGCTCCGGAACCGGTGAACACCAGCAGGAACATGGCCCAGCAGTACATGGCCGCGCCCTCGCCGTTGTTCTGGATCGGCCACAGCGCCTCGGGCTGGTGAACCTTGAAGTAGGCGTACGCCATCGCGCCGGAGGAGATGAACGCGGCGGCGCGGGTGCCGAGGCCGAGCAGGACCAGGCTGCCGCCGACGAGTTCGATCACGGCCGCGTACCAGTTGGGCCAGGCGCCGGTCTCGGCGGTGCCGCCGTTGCCGTCCACGCCGCCGAGGACGCCGAGCAGGGACACGGCCCCGTGGCAGGCGAAGAGCAGGCCGACGACGATGCGGAACATGCCCAGGGCATATGGCTGGGCGCTGTTGAGGCGTCCGGTCATGGGGGGTCTCCTTCGGTCAGGCCGGCCCCCGGATGGGGCCGGTCCGGGGACGAACCGAGTTGGGACCACGTTAGGAGCGCCTAATTGATAGTTGCAAGTTCAAGTTTTGGCCACGGATTTACGTCGTCCGTGCCGTTCCGAGGCCCGCTGCCGCATGTCATACGGCGCCCCACCCACCTCGATGCTCCCTCAGGTGACCGGATCCGCCCCTTCTTTGATAAGCAACCGACAGGTTCCTGCAGCCTCACGGGCTCACCGCCTCACCGCCTCACGGCCTCACGGCCTCACGGGCTCAGCCGGGTCTCCATCACCGTCCTGAGCCGCGCCCCGGCCTCTCCCGGCGATGCGTGTTCGAGGCGCAGCGCCGCCGAACGCCCCTGGGTCGTCAGCGTCATCAGCTGGTTGCCGAACCAGGGTCCGCCCGTCTTGCGCCACTCGACCGGCGGCCGTCCCAGACCGCCGTGCCGTGCGAACACCCGGCCGAGCGCCCGGGCACCGGCGCTCCAGCCGAAGCGGAAGCCGAGCCGCAGCGACTGGGGGATGGAGTTGTGGACGGGGGAGCAGGTGAGCTGCACGACCCGGGCGTCGGGCCCGGTGTCGCCGGGCCAGGCCGGCTCGGCGACATAGGCGTGGTGGACGTCGCCGGAGAGCACGCACACCGTCGCGGGCGCCCCCGCACCCGTGCCGGCCTCGGCGATCAGCTCCGCCAGTTCGTCGAACGACTCCGGGAAGGCCGACCAGTGCTCCAGGTCCGCCCCGCGCCGCAGCTTCTCGCCCAGCCGCGCCCAGCGCGCTCCCTTGTCGCCCCGGCACAGCACGGAACTCCACGCCTCCACGTCGTGCACCAGGTGAGGCAGCAGCCAGGGCAGGGACGTACCGATGAGCAGGTGGTCGTACGAGCCGTGTCCGTCCAGGACCTGTTCGCGCAGCCAGCCGGCCTCGGACGGGTCGAGCATGGAGCGCCGGCCCTCCTCCAGCACCCGGGCCGCGCGGCTGTCCACCATCAGCAGGCGGACCCGCCCGAAGTCGCGCCGGTAGCTCCAGCGCACGGAGGCCGCGTCCGCCTCGGCCCGGGCGGCGAAGGCGCGCAGCGCGTCGGTGCCGTCGGGGGTGTCGCGCAGGGACGCGTACAGCGGGTCGGCGTCCACCTCGGCGGGGGAGAGGTTGCCCAGGTGCTGGTGCACCCAGTACGACATCAGACCGCTGAGCACCCGCTCCCGCCACCACGGCAGGGCGCGCATGTCGGCGACCCAGGAGGCGGAGGTGTTCCAGTCGTCGATCACGTCGTGGTCGTCGAAGACCATGCACGTCGGCACGGTGGACAGCAGCCAGCGCACCTGAGGGTCGAGCCAGGACTCGTAGTAGAGGTGGGTGTACTCCTCGTAGTCCGCCACCTGGCCGCCCGGGGCGTCGTTCAGGTCGCGGCGGGCGGCGAGCCAGTCGCGGGTGGCGTCGGAGGTCTCGTCGGCGTACACCTGGTCGCCCAGGAGCAGCAGTACGTCGGGCCGTGCGCCCGCCGGGTCGGCGGCGATGCGGCGGGCCAGGGCGTCCAGGGCGTCCGGGCCGACGGGGTCGGCCTCCCCGGTGGGCGGGGCGGCCCAGCGGCAGGAGCCGAAGGCGACGCGCACGCGGTCGTCGGCGCCCGGGGTGGCGATGACGGACGGCGGGAGCGAGGCGAAGGGCTCCTCGGCCACCGGCCACACCCGGGTGCGGTCGAGGAACACCTCGTAGGGCGTGGACGTGCCCGGGGTGAGGCCGGTGACCGTGACGAGCGCGTAGTGGTGGCCGGCGATCTGGAAGGTGCCGGCGCTGCCGCCGGGCCCGTCGTCGCAGCGCACCTCGACGGTGCCCGGGCGGCTAGTCTCGACCCAGATGGTCGCGGACGAGCCGTCGATGTACCTCAGCAGTGGTCCGAGCCGCAGTCCGGCCATGGTGACCCCTTCCTCCGTCGCCCCGTACGGTACGGAACGACGGAGGCCGGCGGGGAGATCCCGGGGCTCAGCGGTTCGCGGGAACGGCTCAGCAGCTCGCGAGGCGGTTCTGCAGGGCGGACTTCTCCGCCGAGTCGACGGAGAGGCCGTAGTAGTACTTCACCTGGACCCAGGCGCGGACGTAGGTGCAGTGGTAGGCGGTGCGCGAGGGCATCCAGGTGGCCGGGTCCTGGTCGCCCTTGGCCTGGTTGACGTTGTCCGTGACGGCGAGGAGCTGCGGGCGGGTCAGGTCGTTGGCGAAGGACTGGCGGCGCGAGGTGGTCCAGGCGTCGGCGCCGGAGTCCCAGGCCTCGGCGAGCGGGACGAGGTGGTCGATGTCCACGTCCGAGGCGGCGGTCCAGGTCGCGCCGTCGTACGGGGAGTACCAGCTGCCGCTGGTGGAGGCGCAGGAGGAGTCGGTCTGCACGTTGGAGCCGTCGCGCTTGAGGACGGTCTCGCGGGTGTTGCAGGTGCCGCTGATGGTGATCCAGTGCGGGAACAGGTCGCGGTTGTAGCCGGTGCGGTCCTCGGTGCGCACGGGCAGGGTGGCGAGGTAGCCGCGGGCGGTGTCGGCGCTGACCGGGGTGGGGAGGGCGGCGGAGGCGGCCGGGCCGTTGAACAGGCCGATGGAGGCTATGAGTCCGGTGAGTGCCGCGACGATGCCGAGCTGTCGACGCGCGTAGAACTTGGCCATGCGAACTCCTGTGTGGGGTGGGCGTGTTGGAGCGTGGGCAGGGGAATGCTCACGGCTCCGGGTTGCGGGGAGGGGTGCGTCCGGTAAGAAGTTAGTGACGCGGCCATGTCACGTCTACGGTCCGGTGGTGAAAGTTCCGCGTGCGGGGACCGCCGCGGGCCTCGCGTACCATGGACGGCGCAGAAGGGGAGTAGCTCTTCGCCGGACCGTCGACATACTGCTCAGCCCGCCTGAGCCGGCGCCCGGAGGCGGACCTCGCGCGAGCGGGGCCGGCCAGCGAGACCTTCGGCAAGCAGTGCACACCCGTGCCCCCGGCGCGGGTGCCGTGTGCTGCCGTGCCGAGGTGTCCCGCGCAAGCGCACAGCACTCTCGGTGGGGCGGCCCCGACCGATTGAGGAATCCGTTGATCAGCCTGACCGTGACGGCCGTCGTCTTCGGCGTCGTCTTCCTCGCCGAACTGCCCGACAAGACCGCCCTCGCCGGTCTCGTCCTCGGCACCCGCTACCGCGCCTCGTACGTCTTCGCCGGTGTCGCCGCCGCCTTCGCGCTGCACGTCGCGCTCGCCGTGGCGGCCGGCAGCGTGCTCACGCTGCTGCCGCAGCAGATCGTGCACGCGCTCACGGGCGTGCTCTTCCTGGGCGGCGCGGCGATGCTGCTCTTCAAGAAGGACGAGGACGAGGAGGAGGTCCGCAAGCCGGAGAACCAGTCCTTCTGGAAGGTCTCCGGGGCGGGCTTCATGCTCATCCTCGTCGCCGAGTTCGGCGATCTGACGCAGATCATGACGGCCAACCTCGCCGCCCGCTACGACGACCCGCTCTCCGTCGGCCTGGGCGCGGTGCTCGCGCTGTGGTCGGTGGCCGCGCTCGGCATCGTCGGCGGAAAGGCGCTGATGAAGCGGGTGCCGCTGCGGCTGATCACGCAGATCGCGGCGCTGCTGATGCTGGGGCTCGGGGTGTGGAGCCTGTGGGAGGCGGTCACCGGGTGACCCTCTCCGGGCGGTTCCTGCCGGACGGCGGCGGACCGAAGCGTCGGTGAACGGTGGGCGAAGGCGCTGGCGGGATGCCGGATCGTTTTGTACCGTGGATGAACAAAGTGGCTCCCGCCCGTTTTCCCTGACCGGCGGGCGGGGCCGCCTTGTTTCCCCGGGGCCGCCACCGCGGGCCCCCACCTCCGCGCCCTGGAGCTGCCGATGACGGCCACCGCCGTACTCACCGCCCGCGCCCTCCTGCTCGACATGGACGGCACCCTCGTCAACTCCGACGCCTCCGTCGAACGCGTCTGGCGGCGCTGGGCCGAGCGGAACGGGCTCGACGGAAACGAGGTCATGAAGGTCGTGCACGGCCGCCAGGGCTACGCGTCGATGGCGCTGCTGCTGCCCGGCCGCCCGATGGAGCAGAACCACGCGGACAACGCCCGCATGCTCGCCGAGGAGACCGCCGACACCGACGGCGTCGTCGAGATCCCCGGCGCCCGCGCCTTCCTCGCCTCCCTCGCGGGGCTGCCGCACGCGCTGGTGACCTCCGCCGACGTCGCCCTGTCGACGGCGCGGATGGCCGCCGCCGGACTGGAGCAGCCCGATGTGCGCATCACCGCGGAGTCCGTCGGCGCGAGCAAGCCGGACCCCGAGGGCTTCCTGAAGGGCGCGGCGGAACTGGGCGTGGACCCGGCCGACTGCGTGGTCTTCGAGGACTCCGGCGCGGGCATCGCGGCGGGCCGCGCCGCCGGGATGCGGGTCGTCGGGGTCGGCCCCCGGGCCGGTTTCCACCGGCCGGACGTGGTCGTACGGGACCTGACCCAGGTACGCGTGGAGGCCGGGGCGGACGGCGTCGTCCGGCTGCACATCACGCCGTAGCGCCGGACCGCCGCGGGCCGCCTACGGCTCCCGGGTCTCCGACTCCAGCCGCTCCCGGGTCCGGGGGCCGTACACGCCCAGCTCGTCGCTGAGGCCCCGCGACCACTGGTAGTTGCGCAGGGACTCCTCCATGCGGTGGGTGAACTGGCCGTCGATGTCGTCGTTGTAGAGGTACAGCTGGCGCAGCCGCAGCTGGAGTTCCGTGACCTCCGGGCCCCGGTCGCCGCGCCGCAGCACGGGAGCGGTGGCCTCGTCGTCCTCGTCCGTCTCCTCGGCGGGTGCGGAGGCCGCGGTGGTCGTCGGGGCCGAGGACGGCTCGGCCGGCCGCGAAGGGCCCGGCGAGGTCTCGGCCGCCGACGGCGACGCGGAGGCCGACGGGCTCGCGCTCGCGGACGGCGAGGCCGACGGGGAGACGGAGAACGCCGGCGCGGTGGCCGACGCGCTCGCCGTGGGCGTCGCGGAGGGGGAGCCGGGCGACGGGTCCGGAACGCCCTCGCGGATGTCCTGCGGCGCCGCGCTGTTCCGGGACGGCGTCTCGTAGGAGAACAGCCCGCTCGCCCATCCCGCCGCCCCGGCCACGGCGACGACGGTCCCGGCGACGGCGAACAGCATCCCGGCGCGGCGGCGGCGCGGCGCCGGCTCGCCGCCGGTGTCCGGCTCCGGTGTGCCGGGGCCGGTTCCGGTCGGCCGCGCGGTGTCGAACAGATGCAGGTCGGTGGCGCTCGGCGGGGTCGTCGCGGGCGCCAGCGGCGTGGGCAGCACGGACGTCGCGTCCACGGCGCCGGACCCTCCCGGGGCGTCCGGCGGCCCCGGCGGGACGGCGCGCAGGCTCATGGTCGCGTCGCTCGCCCCGGCGCCGGGCCGCTCCGGCACGGAGGCGCCCTCCACGGCTCCGGGCGCGGACGCGGAGGGCGGCAGTGGCGGTGACGCCGACGCACCGGCCTCCCCGGCCGGCCCTTCCGGCGTACTCCCCCCGGCTTGGCCGTCCAGCTCGACGTACGGCCGTATGCGCAGTGGGTCGAAGTCCTCGGCCGCCGCCGCCTCAGCGGTGCGGGCGTCGCGGAGGGCGTCGGACGCGCGCAGGGTGCAGCCGCAGGAGGGCGTGCTGTCCCCGTTCCTGGGCGCACCGCACTCCGGGCACGGATGGTCGCTCGGCTGTTCCACGTGTCGTCCCTCCCCTCGCGAACTCCAGAGATTATGCAGATCTTCTTCACACCTCCGCGCGCACGCCCCCGGAATGTGGACTTCCGATCGGACTCAACAGGCCATAACAGGTCACACCGATCACGATGGAGGGTGGAACGAGAACCTTGTGGAGGTCTGCATGGCCGGGGACGCACACGGCACGGCGCCGGAGGCGAGCGACGCGCGGTCCGGACCCGGCGCCGGACCGCGGGCGTGGGACGCCGGCGCCGACGGCCGGGAACAGGTACCCGGCAACGTCCTCGTCTCGATCGGCGCCCTGTTGCTCGGGCTGCTGCTCGCCGCCCTCGACCAGACCATCGTGGCGACCGCGCTGCCCACCATCGTCAGCGAGCTGGGCGGCCTGGCGCACCTGTCCTGGGTGGTCACGGCGTATCTGCTGGCCTCGACCGCCGCGACCCCGCTGTGGGGCAAGCTCGGCGACCAGTACGGGCGGAAGAAGCTGTTCCAGACCGCCATCGTGATCTTCCTGGTGGGGTCGGCGCTGTGCGGCGCGGCGCAGGACATGCCGCAGCTGATCGCGTTCCGCGCGCTCCAGGGACTGGGCGGCGGCGGGTTGATCGTGCTGTCGATGGCGATCGTCGGCGACCTCGTCCCGCCCCGTGAACGCGGCCGCTACCAGGGCCTGTTCGGGGCGGTGTTCGGCGCGACGAGCGTGCTCGGGCCGCTGCTGGGCGGACTGTTCACCGAGCACCTGAGCTGGCGCTGGGTGTTCTACGTCAACCTGCCCGTCGGGGTTGTCGCGCTCGCCGTGATCGCGGCGGTGCTGCACATCCCGCGCCGTCCGCGCAAGCACGTCATCGACTACCTCGGCACCTTCCTGATCGCCTCCGTCGCCACCTGTCTGGTGCTGGTCGCCTCCCTCGGCGGCACCACCTGGAGCTGGGGTTCGCCGCAGATCGCCGGGCTCGCGCTGCTCGGCGCCGCGCTGATCGTCGCCTTCGTGGCGGTGGAGCGCCGGGCCGCCGAGCCGGTGCTGCCGCTGAAGCTGTTCCGGACGCGCACCTTCACGCTCTCCGCCGTGATCAGCTTCATCATCGGGTTCGCCATGTTCGGCGCGATGACCTATCTGCCGACCTTCCTCCAGGTGGTGCAGGGCGTCACCCCGACCATGTCCGGCGTGCACATGCTGCCGATGGTGGCGGGCATGCTGCTGTCCTCCACCGGCTCCGGGCAGATCGTCAGCCGCACCGGCCGCTGGAAGGTGTTCCCGATCGCGGGCACCGCCGTCACCACCCTCGGACTGCTGCTGCTCCACCAGCTCGACGCGGACAGCTCCACCGCCGAGATGAGCGCGTACTTCTTCGTCTTCGGTCTGGGACTCGGCCTGGTGATGCAGGTCCTGGTGCTGATCGTGCAGAACGCCGTCTCCTACGAGGACCTCGGCGTCGCCACCTCCGGCGCGACCTTCTTCCGCTCCATCGGCGCCTCGTTCGGCGTCGCCATCTTCGGCACGATCTTCGCCGGCCGCCTGGGCGACAAGCTCACCGACGCCCTCGGCGGGGCCCGGCTCCCGCCCGGCGTCTCCGCCGACTCGCTGGAGGCCGACCCGCGCGGCATCGCCGCCCTGCCGTCCGCCCTGCGTCCCCGCGCGATCGACGCGTACGCCGCCGCCATCACCGACGTCTTCCTGTACGCCGTACCCGTCGCCCTGCTCGGTTTCGTCCTGGCCTGGTTCCTCAGGGAGGACCGGCTGCGCGCGTCGGTCACCGCGCCCGACGTGACGGAGACGCTGGCCAGCAATCCGGTGGAGCGGTCCTCGTACGACGAGGTGTGCCGGGCGCTGTCGGTGCTCGGCACCCGCGAGGGGCGGCGCGAGATCTACCGCAGGATCACCGAACGCGCGGGCTACGACCTGCTGCCCGCGGCGAGCTGGCTGCTGCTGCGGATCAGGAAGTACGGCTCGGTGGAACCGGCCCGGCTCGCCGAGCACAGCCCCATCCCGCTGGGCGTCGTCCTCGAGGCCGCCCGCCAGGTCGAGGTGCGCCACCTCGCCGTGCGCCAGGGACTGGACATGGTGCTGACCGCCGAGGGGCGCGAGGTGACGGAGCGGCTGGCGCGGGCCCGCGAGGAGTCGCTGGCCGAACTGCTCGGCGACTGGTGGGGGCCGGACCGGCCGACCGACCTGGTGCAGCTGGTGCACGAGCTGAACGACGAGCTGTGCGGCTCCCGGGGGGAACGCCCCCACAACGGGCACACGGTGACCCGGACGGGCTGACGCCCTCAGCCGAGCTCCTTGGCGAACCAGTGCTCGGCGTACGGTTCGGCGTTGTGCGGCTCGGTCTCCGTGTAGCCGAGCCGGGCGTACAGGGTCCGGGCCTCGACGAGGTCACCGCGGGTGTCCAGGACCATCCGCCGGGCGCCCGAGGCCCGCGCCGCGTCCTCGGCGGCCCGCACCAGCAGCGCCGCGCCACCCCTGCCCCGCATCCTCTCGTACAGGAAGACCCGGGTCAGCTCGGCGGTCGCGCCGTCCAGCAGCCGGATGCCGGCGGTGCCGGCCGGCTCACCCGCGTACCGCGCGACCAGCAGCCGTCCCCGCGGGGGCGCGAGGTCGGCCCCCGTCCCGGCGGCGATCTCGCGCTCCAGCTCCCCGGGGTCGGTCCGGCGCCCCTCGTGCAGCAGGTACCAGCGGTCGCTGACCTCCGTGTAGTACGCCCGCCAGAGCGCGGCGGCGACGGGGGAGTCGTACGGTTCCGGGGTGACGGTCCAGGTCATGCCCGCATTGTCGGCGGTCCCTCGGGTGCGCGCGCAACCGAATTGAGGGGGCGTCCGGTCCACCCGGCACCCGTGTGCCGCGCGGGTGCGCCGTTCCCGGCCCCGTTTGTGGGCGGTCCTTCGGGCAACCCGGTAGCCGAACCGGCTCGCGAGGAGTGCCGGTTGGGCCGAGAACCCGGAAGGCATCCATGTCCACTGGCCTGATCATTGCGTTGATCGTGATTGTTGCGCTTGTCGTCGTCGTCGCGGCCGTCGTGACCCTGCGCGCCCGCGGCCCACGGCACGGCGCGGGCCTGAAGCGCCGCTTCGGGCCCGAGTACGACCGTGCCGTCGCCCGGCACGACGGGGACACCAAGGCCGCGGAGCGGGAGCTCGCCGAGCGCGTGCAGCGCCACGGCGCCCTGCGGGAACGGCCGTTGGAGCCCGTCGAGCGGGAGCGGTACGAGGTGCGCTGGACGGCCGCGCAGGAGCGGTTCGTCGACGCGCCGCGGGAAGCGGTCGTCGAGGCGGACCGGCTGCTCGCCGAACTCGCCGCCGCCCGGGGCTTCCCCGGCGACGGCCACTACGAGGACCAGGTCGCCGCGCTGTCCGTGCACCACGCCCACCACGTCGAGGGCTACCGGCGCGTGCACCGGGTGGCGCAGGCGCACGCGGGCGGCGCATACGACGGCGCGGGCACCGAGGACCTGCGCGAGGCCATGGTCGAGGCCCGCGCCCTGTTCGACGACCTGCTCCAGCCGTCGGGCCACGACGGCGGACGCCACCGCGCCCACGCGGACGGCGACCGCACCGCCCCGGCGCGCCGCGGCCACCACACCCCGTCCCTGTTCCACCGGCGCCAGACGAAGGAGGGCTGACGCGATGTCCGACACCACCCGGCGCCCCGGTGACGTACCGCTCCCCGACAGCGCCCGCACCACCCCCGCCACCGATCCCCACGCCACCGACCCCTACGCCACCGAGCCCCATGGCACGGACCGCCCCGGCACGGACCGGCTGGGCACCGCGCCCCACGACACCGGCCACCACGGCACCGAGCCCCATGGCACGGACCGCCCCGGCACGGACCGGCTGGGCACCGCGCCCCACGACACCGGCCACCACGGCACCGAGCCCCATGGCACGGACCGCCCCGGCACGGACCGGCTGGGCACCGCGCCCCACGACACCGGCCACCACGGCGCCGACCCCCACCGCACGGACGCACACGGCACGGACCGCCTGGGCAGCGCGCCCCACGACACCGGCGTCCACCGCACCACCCCGCACGACTCCGCCCGCCCCGGACCGGAGCACGCGGGTCCCCACCACGCGGGCGAGAAGGGCGCGCGGGCCCGTCTCCTCCGGCACGACGACGGCGACAAGCTCGCGGCGCGGCTGCAACACGCCGTGGCCGAGTTCGTCGACGCGCCGCGGGATGCCGTCCAGGAGGCCGACCAGGTCCTGGAGCAGCTCACCGCGCTCCTCACGGACGCGGTCACCGAACGGCGCCGCACCCTGCGGGGGTCCTGGCGGACCGCGGAGACCGACGAGGGCAGGGCCACGACGGCGGCCGACACCGAGCAGCTGCGCCTGGCCCTGCGGGACTACCGCGAGCTGGCCGAACGGCTGCTACGCGTCTGACCCGTCCGCCGCCGCCCGGCGCTCCCGCCACCGCCGTACCACGTCCTCGACGTCGTAGGGCTTCATTCCCAGCGGGGGGCCGGGCGGCGGCTTGAACATCATGTCGCGGATCTTCGCGTTGACCTCGGTGAGGATCTTCCGCACGATCCGCTCCGAGGGGGCCGCGTACGCGGCCTCCAGCGCGTCCTCCGCCTCCTTGCGCAGGGCCAGCGTCGGCGGCAGCACCGAGAAGCCCTCGCGGGCCATCTTCCGCTTGACCCACCACAGTTCGTCGTACGCGGTCTCCACCTCGCGCGGCAGCGGTTTGCCCGCTCCCGGCAGCCGTTCGAACTCGCCGCGCGCGTCGGCGTCGCGGATCTGCTTGTCGACCCAGCTTTCGAAGTCGACCCCCGGTGGCTTTCGCTCGGTCATGAGGCCATTGTGCCGGACGCCACGGAGCCGGGCGTTTTATCATTCGGCGGCGGCGAGCAGATCCGGCCGCCGCACACGGCCGTTCCCGGCCGCCGCCGGTCCCGGGCCCGTCCGGCCCGCCAGGACGTCTCAGGAGGAGCGCACGTGCTCGAACTCACCATGGCCGCGGTGTCCGCGGCGGAAGCGGGCGCCACGGCCGGCATGCTCATGGCCGACGCGCCCGACGAGCCGGGCACCGTGCTCCGGGTGGGCCGGGACAAGACGGTGTGCCGGCTCTCCACGCCGGACGACTGGCTGTTCGTCTCCCGCGTCCACCTGGAGTTCCAGTGCGCGCAGGACGGGACCTGGCAGCTGACCTGGCTGCGCGGTTCCCTGCCCGAGCCGTCCTGCGAAGTCCGGCTGACCCTCGGGGAGTACGCCCACCCGGTCGCCTACGGCGGCACCGTCGCGCTGCCCCGCGGCGGCAGCGGTGAGGTCGTCGTCCAGGACCCCACCGCCCCGCGCAGCGTCAACGTGGGCTTCTACCACGAGGTGTGAGGCGTCCCGCCCCCGGTCACGCCAGCACGCGGGCCAGCGCGAAACCGTCGTACGCCTTGGCGCCGACCGTCTGGATCGCCGTGCCGCTCAGCCGGGGGTGGCTGCCGATCATGTCGAGGGCGGCGCGGGTGCCCACCACGTCCGGGTCGGTGTTGGCCGGGTCGGCGACCCGGCCGCCCCGGACGACGTTGTCGAGGACGATCAGGCTGCCCGTGCTGGTCAGCCGGAGCGCCCACTCCATGTAGTGCGGGTTGTTCACCTTGTCGGCGTCGATGAAGACCAGGTCGAACGGGGGCGGGTTCTCGTCGGCCAGCTGCGGCAGCGAGCCCAGTGCCGCGCCCACCCGCACCTCGACCTGCTGGTCGAGTCCCGCGCGGGCGATGTTGCGGACCGCGACCTCGGCGTGCCGGGGGTCGTACTCCAGGGAGATCAGCCGCCCGTCGGCCGGGAGGGCGCGGCCCAGCCAGATGGTGCTGTAGCCGCCGAGGGTGCCGATCTCCAGGATGTGCCGGGCCCCCTGCACCTGTGCGAGGAGTTGCAGCAGCTTGCCCTGCAGCGGTGAGACGGCGATGGCCGGGAGTCCGGCGGCGTCGCTGTCGCGCAGGGCGGCCGCCAGGGCGTCGTCCGGGGCGTCGGGCAGGAGGCGGTCGGTGAAGTAGGCGTCCACCTCGTGCCAGAGCTGCGGCTCGCTCATGCACCTGTACCTTCCGTACGGCTAGTTAGGCTCTCTAACCAGTTCCGCCAGCGAAGATACGCCGTGCGTTCGCTTTCCGTCAGGCCTTTTCCCGGTGTGTCCCGGCCTCCAGCGACGGTGCCGAACCCGGCAGCGGGCGGCCCGCCGACTCGGCCATGCGCCACACCGCGAACCCGCCGATCACGGCCGCCGCCATCATGTAGTAGGCGGGCATCATCATGTCGCCGGTCGCGCCGATCAGGGCCGTCACCACCAGCGGGGTGGTCCCGCCGAACAGGGACACCGAGACGTTGAAGCCGATCGACAGCGAGCCGTAGCGCACCCGGGTCGGGAACAGCGCGGGAAGCGCCGACGGCATGGCCGCGGTGAAGCAGACCAGCAGCAGGCCGAGCGCGCCCATGCCGGCGGCGACCGCGAGCAGCCCGCCGTCACGGATCAGCAGCAGCGCCGGCACGGACAGCACCAGGAACCCGGCGCAGCCGGCCGCGATCACCGGACGGCGGCCGACCCGGTCGGTCAGCGCACCGGCGAACGGCTGGACGATCATCATCAGGACCATCACGCCGAGCACGACGACCAGGCCGTGCGTGGCGTCGTAGCCCAGCTCGCTGGTCAGGTAGCTCGGCATGTACGACAGCAGCATGTAGTCGGTGACGTTGAAGACGAGGACCAGGCCCACGCACAGCAGCAGCGCGCGCCACTGGCCGGTCACCATCTCCCGCAGCGGCACCTTCGGGCGGCTGCTCTCCGCCTTCTCGAGCTCGGCGGCGAACGCCGGGGTCTCCTCCAGGCGCATCCGCAGGTAGAGGCCGATGATGCCCATCGGCCCGGCGATCAGGAACGGGATCCGCCAGCCCCACGACAACAGGTCGTCCGAGGACAGCAGGGCGGTCATCAGCGTGACCAGGCCCGCGCCGCCGATGTACCCGGCGAGCGTGCCGAACTCCAGCCAGCTGCCGAGGAAGCCGCGCCGCCGGTCGGGGGCGTACTCGGCGATGAAGGTGGAGGCGCCGGCGTACTCGCCGCCGGTGGAGAAGCCCTGCACCAGCCGGGCCGCGAGCAGCAGGACCGGGGCACCGACGCCGATCGCGGCGTACGAGGGGATCAGGCCGATGGCGAAGGTGCCCGCCGCCATCATGATCATCGTGAGGGCGAGGACCTTCTGCCGTCCCACCCGGTCGCCGAGCGGGCCGAAGACCATGCCGCCGAGCGGGCGGACCAGGAAGGCCGCGGCGAACGCGCCGAACGTGGACAGCAGCTGGGCGGTGGGGTTGCCCGAGGGGAAGAAGACCTTGCCCAGGGTGACCGCGATGTAGCTGTAGACACCGAAGTCGAACCATTCCATCGCGTTGCCCAGGGCGGCCGCCTTCACGGCACGCCGGACGAGCGCGGGGTCGGTGACGGTGGGGGAGACGGTGGACGGGTCGGGCGCCTGCGCGGAGCCGGTCCTCCGGGGGGAGGGGGAGCCGGCCGGATGAGGGGCGACGTGGGGAGTGGCGACTGGGGCAGTCGACAAAACTTCGCTCGCCTACCTTTCGACGGGGACAGGGACACGGGACCGCGCGGCGGCGCTGTCGGCGGACCGACGAAGCGACGATAGGCGCCGTTGGCCCCTCTACGGGCGGTACGCACTCAGCTGCACACGGCACATGAACGCGGTGTGTGCAGGCACGCAGCCCCGCCCCGCGGCCCGGTGGCCGTCCCCCCGCTGTGATGCTTCTCGCGTCCGTCGCGGGCAACCCCGACCCCCTCGGACTATCGTCATCCGGACAAAAGCGAGAGGGCCGTCAGGTGAAGCCGCGGTTGCCTGCGTCCCTCTCCGGGGGAGGTGCGAGCTCATAGGGTTCGCAGAGTGCACCCCCGCGTGCGCGGCGCGCGCGGGACACGACGGGGCGGGAGGCCGACGAGGCGTGGCGAATGCGGAGCACAGCGGACGACCGGCGGAGCCCTTCGGAGCGACGGCCGTCGGCGGCACCCGGGCGCGGCTGCGCGCGGCGCGCCTCGGACTGTGGATACTCGCCGCCGTCCTCGCCGTGCGCCAGCTCGCCGTCGTCCTCACCACCCCGCGCGGGGAGCGGCTGACCGACCTGGAGACCTGGGTGGGCCCCGAGGGCGTGCTGCACGTCAGCGGCTCCCTCTACGACTCCACCCGCTTCACCGGCACCCCCTTCGGCGGGCTCGTCCTCAAACCGCTCACCCGGTCGGCCGAACAGGCCCTCGGGTGGGGCTGGACCTTCGGCACCCTCTTACTCGTCGTCGCCCTCGGCGTGATCGCCGCCCGCGCCCTGCCGCAACCGGTCGGCCGGCGCACCGCGCTGCTCGCCGCGCCCGTCGCCATCAGTTTGCTCATGCTGTCCCTGCCGGTGCGCAACACCCTCTGGCTCGGCCAGACCAGCATCATCCCGGTCCTGCTCGTCCTGCTGGGCTGCTTCGTCGCCCACGGCCAGCGCACCAGCGGCACCCTGATCGGCGTCGCCGCCGCCCTCCAGCCGACCCTGCTGCTCTTCGCGCCGCTGCTGTGGTTCACCGGCCGCCGCCGGGCCGCCACCGCCACCGGCGTCACCTTCGCCGCGGCCACCGCGCTCGCCAGGGCCGCCATGCCCCGGGACTCCCACACCTACTGGGTGCACCACATGGCGGGCGTCGGCCTCGGCGGCCCCGCCGACGACCTCGCCAACCAGTCCCTGCACGGCGCCCTGCTCCGGCTCGGCCTCGAAGGCCCCCTGGAGATCGGCCTCTTCCTGCTGCTCGGCGCGGCGGTCGTCACCCTCGGCGTCCGGCGCGCCGTCCGCTACGCCCGCGACGGCCAGCTGCTGCTCGCGGTCGCCGTCACCGGCTGCACCGCCATAGCGGTGTCCCCGACCGCCTGGCAGCACCAGCTGCTGTGGGTGCTGCCGGCCGTCGTCGGCCGGGTCGGCAAACGCGCCTCCGACCGGCTGCTGTGGCCCGTCGCCGTCGTCCTGGCCATGACCCTGCCCGCCAAGATGATGCTGCCGAACATGGCGGCGCTGTACCCGCTGCGCGACAACGTCGTCCTCCTCGCCGCGCTGGCCGCCGCCACCGCCGTCCCCTTCCTGTCCCGCACCTCGCCGTACTTCAGCTCACCCGTCCCCGCCCAGTACGCCCCGCCGGTCCCCACCCGCTTCGCGTTCGTCCCGCTGCTGCCCTTCCTGCGCCGGGTGCTCACCCGCCCCAACCTGCTCCTGGAACTGCTGCTGATCCGCGTCACCTACGCCGCGTACGCCAAGGTCCGCCTCGCCGCGACCGGCGGCAGCAACTCGGCGGGCCGGGCCCGCGCCGAGGAACACGGCCACCAGATCCTCGACCTCGAACGCGTGTTCCACCTGGACATCGAGCACGCCGTCAATCACGCCGTGGTGAAGATCGGCTGGCTGCGCGAGTTCTTCGACTTCTACTACACGTCGTTCCACTTCATCGTCCCGCTGACCGTCCTCGGCCTGCTCTACTGGCGGCGCCCCGTCGACTACCGCTGGGCCCGCGCCGGCCTCGGCTTCGCCACCCTGCTCGCCCTGGTCGGCTTCTGGCTCTACCCGCTCGCCCCGCCCCGCCTGATGCCGGACCTCGGCATCATCGACACGGTCCACGGGGTGCAGGACTTCACCCAGCCGGACTACGGCACCCTGACCGCCCTCACCAACCAGTACGCGGCGATGCCGTCGCTGCACTTCGGCTGGTCCCTGTGGTGCGGCCTGGTCATCGCGGTCATCGCGCCGAAGACGTGGATGAAGGCGGTGGGCCTGCTCCACCCCCTCTTCACGGCCTCGGCGATCGTCGCCACCGGCAACCACTGGGTGCTGGACGCGGCCGGCGGCGCGCTCGTCGTCGGCGCCGGCTTCGCCCTGACGTACCTGCTCCAGGGCCCGCGCGCCCGTACGGCCGCGCCCGCCGCCGCACTCGGCAGCGAGCCGTCGGTGCCGGAGAAGGACCGCACTCCGAGCTGATCCGGTACCCGTCCGGCGCCGCGTGTGGAAGCCGGGACGGTGCAGCGGCGGACACCAGGGGTGGGGTAAACGCGTGAACACTTCACCGCCGACTGTTGCTCCACTGCTCAGTTGAGCGGCTTGTGGGCACTTCAGCCCCGACTGTTCACCGTTCTCAAAACACAACCTCTCTTCCTGTGCCGGTCGCCGAGACGCGGCCGCGCAACCGTCAACGCCGGTGAGCCGCGCCGCACTCGAACCACACGGTCTTCCCGCCACCGGGCTCGGGCTCCACACCCCAGGTGTCGCTCACCGCGTCGAGCAGTGCGAGCCCTCTTCCGTGCTCGGAGTCGAGCGCCAATCCGACCGGCACGCGCGGCAGTTCGTCGCAGCCGTCGGTCACCTCCACCCGCATCCCGCCCGGCAACCGCAGCAGCAGCACGACACAGCGCCGGTCCGGGACGTGGCGCACGACGTTGGCGAGCAATTCGGTCACGCCCAGTTCCACGGCGTCGGCCAACTCGGCCATCTCCCACTCGCGCAGGAGCGACCGCGCGATGCGCCGGACATGCCGTGCCGAGTGCTCACCGACGGTCAGGCGCAGCGTGTACTGGGCACCACGTGGGGCGAGAAGAGCCGGAGCAATGTTTTCGTTCACGGCACAAGGCTGACCTCCACTGACTACGCTCGGCTACAGCACGAATACAACCGGTTCCCCCGTGGACCGAGTTGCGCGAAAGGGGCTGCGCGTGACCCACATCAACGTCCTCGACCCGGGCGCGTCTCCGCTGGACTACTACGGCTTCGAGCTGCGCCGTCACCGGGAGGCCGCCGGCCTCACCCAGCGGCAACTCGGGGACATCGTCAACTACACGGGCTCCCTGGTCGGCCAGATCGAGACGGCGAGGAAACTGCCGACGGCCGAGTTCAGCGAGCGGGTGGACGCGGCGCTGGGGACGGGCGGACTGCTGTCCCGCCTCGTCACCCTGGTGATGCGCAGCCAACTCCCGTCCTGGTTCCAGCAGGTGGCCGAGCTGGAGTCACGAGCGGTGGAGATCTGTACGTTCCAGACGCACATGGTCCACGGTCTCCTCCAGACCCCGGCCTATGCGCGTGCGGTGCTCGGCGCCCTGGACGACACCGACCTCGACGACCGGACGGCGGTACGGCTGGCTCGGCAGCGGATCTTCGAGAAGGCGGAACCGCCGACCTCCTGGTCGATCCTCAGCGAAGCCGCGCTGTACCAGCGGATCGGCGGGGCCGAGGTCATGAAGGGGCAACTGGCCCACTTGTTGTCCTTCGCGGGCAACCCACGGGTCAACGTGCAGGTGCTGCCCTTTTCGGCCGGGGCTCATGCCGGGCTGACAGGCTCATTCAACCTCTACCGCTTCGCCGGCGACCCGGACATTGTCTACATGGAGGGCTATGGGAGCGGGCATCCGACCGCGAATCCGGAAACCGTCAGGAACTGTTCGCTCCGTTACGATCACCTCCAGGCAGCCGCCCTGCCTCTACGGGACTCGGCGGAGCTGATCCGACGTGTGATGGAGGAGCGCTATGGAGAGCACCGCGATTCCGGCCGGGATCCAGTGGCGTAAGTCCAGTTACAGCAGTGACCAGGGCGGCGACTGTGTGGAGGTGGCCGTGACCCCTCTGTGCATAGCCGTCCGCGACTCCAAGATCCCGACGGAGTCGATCGTCACGGCCCGCCCCGCCACCTTCGCCGCGTTCCTGAACTGGGCGGCGACCGCACGCCCCGAACTGCCCTGATGCACCACTTCTCCCGCTCCTGGACCGCCCTGCTCGCAGCCGTCGCGCACCTCTCCGACGAGGACTTCACGCGACCGTCCGGCTGCAAGGGCTGGCTCGTACGGGACCTGGTGTGCCACCTGGTGATCGATGCTCAGGACGTCCTGATCACCCTCGTCACCCCCGCCGACACCGAACCCACGGCGGACGCGACCACGTACTGGAACCTGGTCGAACCGCCGACCGGTGACGACCCGTTGGACGCGTTGATCCCACGGCTGGCCGCCGCGTACGGCGATCCGGGACTGCTCAGGTTCCACCTCGACGACGTCGGTTCCGCGGCGGGCCGGGCCGCCGGACTCGCCGACCCCGCCGCCCGCGTCAGCACTCAGGACAAAGTCCTGACCGTCGGCGACTACCTCTCCGCGTACGTCCTCGAATGGACCCTGCACCACCTGGACCTGATCGCCCACCTGCCGTCGGCTCCCGAGCCGCCCCCCGCCCCGCCCGCCGAAACCCTCGCGGCGGCCCGCGCGGCGCTGGAGAGGATCGCCGGAACCCCGTTCCCCGCCGCGCTCTCCGACACGGACGTCCTGCTGATCGGCACGGGTCGCCGCGCTCCGACCGACTCGGAGAGGTCCACGCTGGCCGGACTCGCCGACAGGCTTCCGTTCGTCCTCGGCTGAGGAGGGACCGGAGCGCCGGACAGCGCGCATGGCGAAGGCGGCGGCCCCGGGGATCAGGGGGCCGCCGCCTTCGGTACGGGTGGGCTGTCAGTACCAGCCGTTGGACTGCCAGAAGCTCCAGGCGTCGCAGGCGCTGCCGTAGCGGTCCTTCATGTAGTCCAGACCCCACTCGATCTGGGTGGCGGGGTTGGTCCTCCAGTCGGAGCCGGCCGAGGCCATCTTGGAGGCCGGCAGGGCCTGGACCAGGCCGTACGCGCCGCTGGAGGCGTTGGTGGCGGTGGGGTTCCAGCTGCTCTCGTGCTGGACGATCTTCGAGAAGCACTGGTACTCGGCCGAGTTGCCGATCATCTTCTTCGCGGTCGCCTGGGCCGAGGCGGTGCCCGTGGTCGCGGCCTGCGCGGGCGCGGCGGCGATCAGCGTGCCGCAGGTGGCGGCGGCCAGAGCGGCGCCGGCGAGGGCCTTCTTCGGGGTGGCGACGGTGCGGAGGACGGAAGCGGCGGACACAGGCGGCCTTTCGGTCGGAAGCAGGGAGGTCACGTATGCGTGCCGGACGCCACGGGAGTGCGGCGGGTGACATGCGACGGCGCCGCGGCCCGTGGGGGGCACGTCGGCGCCTGGCGACTGCTCCACAGAAACAAATCCCGGGATTGTCCGCAAAGGTCCCTTTTACTAAGCCGGGTCGCAGGGCCGGCCCCGTGCACGTGCAGCGGGCGGGGTACGGGGGGCGGGGGGCGCCCTGCGCCGAACCGCGCGGCTACGGCCCCGGTTCGTATGTGACGCGGGTCATGTGGGGTGCTTCACCCACTCGGTCACGGGGAGCGCGCGGGGCCTCACCGAGGGGTGTCCGCGAAGGTGACCGGCGCCTCGAAAGCCGCCCTCCGGGTGGCCCGGCGCAGGGCCTTGAGGAGCGGGGTGCCGAGGACGGCCGTCAGGACCACGGTGACCAGCGCGCGGCCCAGGTCCCAGCCGAGGGAGGTCGCCAGGCAGTAGGCGAGGAAGCGGGCCAGGTTGGTGGGGAGCGGGGCGTCGGGGGAGAAGGAGATGTTCGAGGCGAGGGCGGACATGAAGGGCCAGCCCGCCATGTTCATCACCGTGCCGTAGGCGAAGGCGGCCAGGAAGCCGTACGCCGCGAGCAGGCAGAGTTCCGCGCGGCCCCGCAGGCGGTCGGCGCCCGGCAGCAGCCCCGCGCCCATCGTGAACCAGCCCATCGCCAGCATCTGGAACGGAAGCCACGGCCCGACACCGCCCGTGAGCAGGGCGGACGCGAACATCGTCACCGAGCCGAGGACGAAGCCGAAGCCCGGCCCGAGGACCCGGCCGCTGAGGACCATGAGGAAGAACATGGGCTCCAGTCCGGCCGTGCCCGCGCCGATGGGGCGCAGTGCCGCGCCCGTGGCGGCGAGGACACCGAGCATCGCCACCGCCTTGGGGCCCAGACCGGACTCGGAGATCGTCGCCGCCACGACCGCGACCAGGAGGACGAGCAGTCCGGCGAAGAGCCACGGCGCGTCCTGGGCGTGGGCGTTCAGCGTGGAGGCGGGCGGGGCGAGGAAGGGCCAGCCGAAACCGGCCACGCCCACCGCGCTGACCAGGGCCAGGGCCAGCAGGGAGCGCGGGCCCAGGCGGATGGCGCGGGCCTGGCGTTCCGTGGGGCGCGCGGGGGTCATCGCAGTGCCTCGCGGACCTGGGAGACCGTGAGCCAGTGCTGCGGGGCGAGGATCTTCGCCACCTGCGGGGCGAAGGACGGGGACGCCACGACCACCTCGGCCGCCGGACCGTCCGCGATCACCTCGCCCTCGGCGAGCAGGACCACCCGGTGGGCGAGTTCCGCCGCCAGTTCCACGTCGTGCGTGGCCATGATGATCGCGTGTCCCTCGGCGGCCAGCCCGCGCAGGATCGTCACCAGGCGGGCCTTCGCCGCGTAGTCCAGGCCGCGGGTGGGCTCGTCCAGGAGCAGCAGGGGCGGGCGGGCGGTGAGGACGACGGCCAGGGCGAGGGTGAGGCGCTGGCCCTCGGAGAGGTCGCGGGGGTGGGTGTCGTCGGCGACCCGGGGGAGGAGGTCGGAGAGCAGGGCGCGGCAGGTGCCGGGGGGTGCGCCCGCGTCGTCGTCGGCGGCCGCGCACTCCGCCGCGACCGTGTCGGCGTAGAGGAGGTCGCGGGGTTCCTGCGGGACGAGGCCGACGCGGCGGACCAGGTCGCGGGGGCGGGTGCGGTGCGGGACGGCGTCGCCGGTGCGGACCGAGCCCGAGAACGGTTCGACGAGGCCCACGAGGGCGCTGAGCAGGGTGGACTTTCCGGCGCCGTTGCGGCCCATGAGGGCAATGGTCTCGCCCGCGGTGACGGTCAGGTCGACGTGGCGCAGGGCCTGGACGCGGTCGCGGCGGACGGCGAGGGAGCGGACGTCGGCCACGGGGACGGCGGCGGCGGTGTCCGGGCCGGTGCGCCGGAACAGGCGCCGGCCGCGGGCGGGCGCGGGCGGCGGGGGCGCGGTGTCGTCCCGCCGGGGGGCGCGGCCGGTCAGGCGGTCGCGCAGGGGGGCCGCCCGGCGGCGGGCGTCGCGCACCGTCAGGGGCAGGGGCGACCAGCCCGCCAGGCGGCCCAGGTCCACCACCGGGGGGACGACGGGCGACACCGCCATCACCTCCGCCGGGGCGCCGAGGAGGGGGCGTTCACCGGGGCCGGGCAGCAGCACCACCTGGTCGGCGTACTGGATGACGCGTTCCAGTCGGTGTTCGGCCATGAGGACCGTGGTGCCGAGGTCGTGGACGAGGCGCTGGAGGACGGCGAGGACCTCCTCGGCCGCAGCGGGGTCGAGGGCGGACGTCGGTTCGTCGAGGACCAGGACGTGGGGGTGCGGGGTGAGGACCGAGCCGATGGCGACGCGCTGCTGCTGGCCGCCGGAGAGGGTGGACAGGGGGCGGTCGCGCAGACCGGAGAGGCCGAGGAGGTCGAGGGTCTCCTCGACCCGGCGGCGCATCACGGCCGGGGGCAGGCCCAGCGACTCCATGCCGTAGGCGAGTTCGTCCTCCACCGTGTCCGTCACGAAGTGGGAGAGCGGGTCCTGGCCCACCGTCCCGACCACGTCGGCGAGTTCACGCGGCTTGTGGGTGCGGGTGTCCCGTCCGGCGACCGTGACCCGGCCGCGCAGGGTACCGCCGGTGAAGTGCGGGACCAGGCCGCTCACCGCGCCGAGCACCGTGGACTTGCCGACGCCGGACGGGCCGGCCAGGAGCACCAGTGCGCCCTCGGGGACCTCGAAGTCGACATCCCGGACGGTGGGTCCGGGCGTTCCGTCGTAGGTCACCGACACGTTCTCGAAGCGGATCACGACGGCTCCTTGCGGGTGTTCGCGGCATCGGGGGCGGAGGTCTCGGAGGCGGGGGGCTCGGGCGCGGGGGTGAGGAAGGCGGGGAGCAGGCCGAGCAGGACGGCCGCCGCCGGCCACAGCGGGAGGGCCGGTGCGACGAGCGGGACCACCCCCGGATGCAGGGCCGCCGGGTCGCGGGACGCGGCGAGGGCCAGCAGGGCGGCGACCGCCGCTCCGGAGGCGGACACCAGCCAGGCCCGGACGTCCCAGCGGTCGGGGCGGTACCGGGTGCGCAGGGTGCGACGGCCGCCCAGCCACAGACCCGCGAGGGCGGCGGCCACGCCGGCCAGGAGGACGGGGAGCCCGTAGGTGCCGCCCTCGGCGGTGAGCAGCCCGTACGTTCCGGCGCAGACGCCGAGCAGACCGCCGAGGGTGAGGGCGGCGGTGGTACGGCGGACGGCGGGCGGGACCTCGGCGGTACGGCCGTAACCGCGCGCGTCCATCGCGGCGGCGAGGGCGACCGAGCGCTCCAACGCGCCCTCCAGCACCGGGAGTCCCACGTGCAGCAGACCGCGTACGCCCTTGTCGGGGCGGCCGCGCAGACGGCGGGCGGAACGCAGGCGCCGCACGTCGGCGATCAGGTTCGGCGCGAAGGTCAGCGCCACGACGACGGCCACGCCCAGTTCGTACAGGGCGCCGGGAAGGGACTTGAGGAGGCGGGAGGGGCTGGCGAGGGCGTTCGCCGCGCCGACGCAGATGAGGAGCGTGGCGAGTTTCAGACCGTCGTAGAGGGCGAAGACGAGGGCCTCGGCGGTGACGTCGCCGCCGAGGCGGATGCCCTGGGCCCAGTGGGGGAGGGGGACTTCGGGGAGGGCGAGGAGGACGTGGGTGCCGGGGATGGGCGAGCCGAGGACGACGGCGAAGGCCAGGCGGATGAGGAGGACGGCGAGGGCGAGCTTGACGAAGGCGCCGTAGGAGCGGGACCAGGGAGTGTGGGGGCGGCGGGTCGCCACGACGTAGGCGGAGACGGTGATGAGGAGGGCGAGGAGGAGGGGGTTGGTGGTGCGGGTGGCCGCGGTGCCGAGGGCGAGGGACCAGAGCCACCAGGCGCCCGGGTGGAGGGAGGCGGCGCGGGGCCGCCGGGGGCCGCCGCGCCCACCCGTGCCGCCCTGGAGGGACGCCCGCTCGCCGTTGCGTGCGTCAGGCACGGCGGCGGGTTTGCCAGAAGGCCGCTGCGCCGAGGAGGGCCACCACCGCGATTCCGGCCGCGAGGCCCAGGGAGGGACCCGAGCCGGATTCCTCCCGCTCGTCGGCGGGGGACGGGGCCGGCTCCGTCGGTATCCGCTCGATCTGCTCGCCGCAGCCCTTCCCCGGGTAGCCCGTGATGGCGCACAGCAGGGCGTTGGTGTCGTAGCGGAGGGGCGCGGCGACCGAGGCCAGGGCCTCGGACGTGGTCGCGTCCGGGGGGACCTGCGCGCAGGCCGTGCGGCGGGACGGCGGGGTCTCGCCGGGCGGGGCGTCCGCCGGGGTGCCGAAGTCGATGACCAGGGCCACGCGCTTGCTGCCCTCCCGCGCCGGGGTCCTGGCGCAGACGGTGGCGAAGTCGGCGGTGCCGCGGGGCTTCGCCGCGTCGGCGGAGTCCTCGCTGACGGCGAAGCGGAAGCCCTGGACGTCGCCGTCGGCGGGGCGGACCAGCGAGGGGCCCTGGGTGGCGTACGTCCAGGTTGCGCCGTCCCGTTCCCAGAACGACCAGTAGCGGTAGCCGGCGGCCTGCGCCTGGCCGGCGCCCGCCGACAGGAGCAGGAGCCCGGCCAGGAACAGCGGGGCCGCCCGGCGGATCACGGCTGCTGCCGCTTCGTACGTCCGCTGATCAGGAACCCGATGCCGATACCGGCGACCAGGCAGACGCCGACGAACCACCAGACACCGAAGCCGGAGCCGGATTCGTCCTTCTTCTCGTCCTTCGTCTCGTCCGGCTTCGGCTCCGCGGACTGCTCGGCGGCGGCCGGGCCCATCGCGCCGAGCTGCTTCACGAGGTCCGTGCCGCCGAAGGCGCGCGGGTCGGCGCCGGTCGCGTGGGCGGCGAAGATCAGCTGGGCGTAGGCGGCCGGGCCGCTCTGCGCGGCCCAGTCGGCGGCGTTCTTCTCCAGCCAGGCGACGGACTTCTCCGCCTGCCCGGTGGCGCCCTGTGCGGCGAGCGCGACGACCGCGTCGGCGGTGTTGCCGTAGTCGGGCTGGTCCTCGGCGCCGGGGAGGGCGGAGACGAGGTGGGCGTCCTCGGCGAGGGCGTCGGCGAGGTAGGCGGCACCGTTGGCGGCGGCCTGCTCGGGGCCGTCGGCCTTCTCGCAGGCGGCGTCCTCGGCCCCGCCCTTGCCGGGTTCGACGGCCAGGCCCGCGCCGAGCGCGCCGAGCACGCCCGCCGCCGTCGCGTCCGCGTTGGCGGCCAGTTCGCCCTTCTTACCGGGCTGGAAGGCGAAGGCGCCCGCGCCGTCCCCCTCGCAGGGCAGCGCCAGCTTCAGCAGGGCGTCGTAGGGGGACCTGCCGTCCTTCTTCACCTCGGCCGGCTTCTCCCCGGCGGCGGCGAGCGCGCCGATGACGAGGGAGGTGGAGTTGGTGTCGCCGGCGCCGCCCGCCGTGTAGCCCCAGCTGCCGTCCTCGTTCTGCACGGACTTCAGCCAGTCGACGGCCTTCTCGGTCACGTCGTCGTGGCCGCCGAGCGCGGCGAGGGCCTGGACGGCGGCGGCCGTCTGGTTGGTGTCGGCCATCGTTTTGGCGCCGCACGGCGTGGAGGTGTCGGCGCGGTACGGGGCGAAGGAGCCGTCGGCGCACTGCTGCCCGGCCAGCCAGTCGACGGTGGCCCGCGGCGGCTCGACGCCCACCGTGTGCTGCGCGAGCAGGGCGAGCGACTGGCGCCAGACGCCGTCGTACTGCGGGTCGCCGTCGCCGTACAGGGCGGAGGGCAGCGCCGGGGACGGCGCGGGGGACGGGGAGGTGTCGGCGGCGGCCGGAGTGGCGGCGCCGATCACGACGGCGGCGGCCAGGACCGCGGCGCTGCGGAGGACGTTCATGATCGGCGGGTGCCTTCCCTGCGACAGGGCCGGGCAGCGCGGGACACCCCGGCGGCTCGGCTCCGTATGCCTCGACGGTGCCGTGCACCGGCGGAGCGCCGGGCACGTGAGCCGGTCACGACCGTGCGGGGCAGTCCGGCTCACCGTCGGGCGGACGGTTCACGGTTGCGGGTCAGCGCCGGAATTGCACCGGCTTCCCCCCGTACGGGTGTGATGACGACCCCGACACTCTACCCGCCCGTAGGAAAGGGGTCAGGGGGGCCTCGGACCCGGACTTCACGGTCATGACGGTGCCGCTGCCGTCCCAGGGTGGGCGATCCGGGCGTGCCGCTCGCCCGCCACGGTGCCGCCGTCGCCGCGAACCACCCGGGTGAAGAGGGGCAACCGTTCGCGCGGGGTGGGTTCGGTGTCGCCGCGGACAGTCCGGCAGTCCGTGCGGGAGGGGTCGTACCGGAAGGCCGTCGAGGGTTTCGTCAGCGGGGGCGGGGTGCCTCGGGGGCCGTCAGGTCCATCAGACGGCACACCGTCTCGATGTCGGTCCTGACCTGGGCGATGGAGGCGCGGCCCGAAAGCCAGGTGATCAGGGCCGAGTGCCAGGTGTGCTCGATGACGCGGACCGCGGAGAGCTGGTCCGGCGTGGGATCGGTGAGCCCCATGGCGTCCAGGATGATCATCGTGGTCTGGCGGGAGACCTGGTCGACCTCCGGACTCACGCTGCGGTCCGCGAACGTCAGCGCCCGCACCATCGCGTCGGCCAGCTGCGGCTCGCGCTGGAGCGCGCGGAAGGCCCGCAGCAGGGTCTCCGCCACCCGCTCGGCCGCGGTCTCACCGGCCGGCGGCTTCTTCCGCAGCGTCCCGTGCATGTGCTCCAGCTGGTCCTGCATCGTGGCGACCAGCAGATGGATCTTGGACGGGAAGTAGCGGTACAGCGTGCCGAGCGCCACCTGGGAGGACTCCGCCACCTCGCGCATCTGCACCGCGTCGAAGCCGCCCCGGCAGGCCAGCTGGGCGCACGCGTGGAGGATGCGGCGCCGGCGCGCCTCCTGCCGCTCGGTGAGCGGGGAGGCCTGGGAGGCCGGAGAGGCCTGCGAGGTGCGCGTGGTGCCGGCGCCGGCCGCCTTGGTCGCCTGACCCCTGTGGGCTTCCGCGGGCATGGGTCCCGTCCGTGACAATCGGTGAGGGTGGATGATCAGACAGCATGGCACGCCGTCCGTCGTGGCGTGAATCACCTGATCCACTGCTCACACCGCGGCTACCTGCCGGTAGATTCGGATCCTCCGAACGATCAACTCTGAAACTTGTTCTAGATTGGCGTCCCGTCGTAATCTCGCGGGACAGCGCAGGCAGAAGGGGGCCCAGAGTGACCGCTGAGGCCAGTCAGGCCGGGCCCTCGGAGGGTCCCGCATCCGACGGCTTGCGACCGCTCCGCATCGCACTCCTCACCTATAAGGGAAACCCGTTCTGCGGCGGACAGGGCGTCTACGTACGCCACCTCTCCCGCGAGCTCGCCCGCCTAGGGCACCGCGTCGAGGTCATCGGCGCCCAGCCCTACCCCGTCCTCGACGAGGGCCACGACGGGCTGCGCCTCACCGAACTGCCCAGCCTCGACCTCTACCGCCAGCCGGACCCCTTCCGCACCCCGAAGCGCGACGAGTACCGCGACTGGGTCGACGCGCTGGAGGTCGGCACGATGTGGACGGGCGGCTTCCCGGAACCGCTGACGTTCTCCCTGCGCGCCCGCCGCCATCTGCGCGCCCGCCGCGGCGACTTCGACGTCGTCCACGACAACCAGACCCTCGGCTACGGCCTCCTCGGCGACCTCGGCGCCCCCCTGGTGACCACCATCCACCACCCCATCACCGTCGACCGGCGGCTGGAGCTGGAGGCCGCCGGGACCTGGCAGCGGCGGTACTCGGTGCGCCGCTGGTACGCCTTCACCCGCATGCAGAAGCGGGTGGCGCGCCGCCTGCCGTCCGTGCTCACCGTCTCCGGCAGCTCCCGCCAGGAGATCGTCGACGACCTCGGCGTACGGCAGGACCGCATCCACGTCGTCCCCATCGGCGCCGACACCGACCTGTTCTCCCCCGACCCGTCGGTGCCGGTCGTACCGGGCCGGATCGTGACCACGTCCAGCGCGGACGTGCCGCTGAAGGGCCTGGTCTTCCTCGTCGAGGCACTGGCGAAGGTACGGGCCGAACACCCCGGGGCGCACCTCGTCGTCGTCGGCAAGCGGCCCTCCGAGGGACCCGTCGCGCAGGCCGTCGAGCGGTACGGACTCGGGGACGCCGTCGAGTTCGTCAAGGGCATCTCCGATGCCGAACTCGTCGACCTCGTACGGTCGGCCCAGGTCGCGTGCGTACCGTCGCTGTACGAGGGCTTCTCCCTCCCCGCCGCCGAGGCCATGGCCACCGGCACCCCGCTGGTCGCCACGACCGGCGGGGCCATCCCCGAGGTGGCCGGCCGCGACGGGGAGACCTGTCTGGCCGTACCGCCCGGCGACGCGGGGGCGCTGGCCGCCGGACTGAGCCGGCTGCTGGGCGACCCGGAACTGCGCGCACGGCTCGGCGCGGCCGGACGCGAGCGGGTGCTGCGGCACTTCACCTGGGCTCGCGCGGCACAGGGCACGGTGGCCCGCTACCGCGAGGCGATCGCCCGCGCGGGCACCGCGGACACCCGCCCCGCGGCACCGGCCGCCACCCTCGCCACGCCCCCGGGCCGCACCGCGGCCCCCGCCGACCGGGACACCGCCCCCGCGGGCGCCGTGTCCCTCCCCGCAGCCGAATCCTCCGACCGCGAAAGCAGGGCCACGTGCTGACCGTCGACTTCTCCCGGTTCCCGCTCGCCCCGGGCGACCGCGTGCTGGACCTCGGCTGCGGGGCCGGCCGGCACGCCTTCGAGTGCTACCGGCGCGGCGCGCGGGTCGTGGCACTCGACCGGAACGGCGAGGAGATCCGCGAGGTCGCCAAGTGGTTCGCCGCGATGAAGGAGGCCGGGGAGGCACCGGCCGGGGCGACGGCCACCGCAATGGAGGGCGACGCGCTCGCCCTGCCCTTCCCCGACGAGTCCTTCGACGTCGTCATCATCTCCGAGGTGATGGAGCACATCCCCGACGACAAGGGCGTCCTCGCCGAGATGGTGCGCGTGCTCAGGCCCGGCGGCCGGATCGCGATCACCGTGCCGCGCTACGGCCCGGAGAAGGTGTGCTGGACGCTGTCCGACGCCTACCACGAGGTCGAGGGCGGCCACATCCGCATCTACCGGGCGGACGAACTGCTGACGAGGATCCGCGAGGCCGGTCTGCGCCCCTACGGCAGCCACCACGCGCACGCCCTGCACTCCCCGTACTGGTGGCTCAAGTGCGCGTTCGGCGTCGACAACGACAAGGCCCTGCCGGTGCGCGCGTACCACAAGCTGCTGGTCTGGGACATCATGAAGAAGCCGCTGGCCACCCGGGTCGCGGAGCGGGCGCTGAACCCGCTGATCGGCAAGAGCTTCGTGGCGTACGCGACCAAGCCCCATCTGCCCCGCGCCGGGACGGAGGCGGACGCCGCGTGACGACCCCCCGGACCCCTCGGACGGAACACCTCGTCCTGCCCGGGGTGCTCACCGCCGGGCAGGCCGCCGAGACCGTCGCCGGTGTCCTCGCCGCGCAGCGGGAGGACGGGGCGATCCCGTGGTTCCGGGGGCACCACCTCGACCCGTGGGACCACGTCGAGGCCGCGATGGCGCTGGACACGGCCGGTGAGCACGAGGCCGCCGAGCGGGCCTACCTCTGGCTGGCCCGGCACCAGTTGGACGACGGCTCCTGGTACGCGGCCTACGCCGACGGCGACCCGCTCGACGTCACCGACCGGGGCCGGGAGACCAACTTCGTCGCCTACGTCGCGGTCGGGGTGTGGCACCACTACCTCTCCACCGGCGACGACACCTTCCTGGACCGCATGTGGCCGTGCGTCTACGCGGCGGTGGAGTTCGTACTGCGGTTGCAGCAGCCCGGCGGACAGATCGGCTGGCGGCGCGACGACGACGGCACGCCCACCGCGGACGCGCTGCTCACCGGCTCCTCGTCCGTCCACCACGCGCTGCGCTGCGCGCTCGCCGTCGCCGAGCAGCGCGAAGAGCCCCAACCCGACTGGGAGTTGGCGGCGGGAGCGCTGCGGCACGCGATACGGCACCACCCCGAGCGGTTCCTCGACAAGGACCGCTACTCGATGGACTGGTACTACCCGGTGCTCGGTGGCGCGCTGACCGGCGCCGAGGCCAAGGCGCGCATCGAGGAGGGCTGGGACCGCTTCGTCGTGCCCGGACTCGGGGTGCGCTGCGTGGTGCCCAACCCGTGGGTCACCGGCGGCGAGTCGGCCGAACTCGCCCTGGCCCTGTGGGTGATGGGCGAGTCCGATCGCGCGCTGGAGGTGCTCCAGTCGATCCAGCACCTGCGCGATCCGCGGACCGGCCTGTACTGGACGGGCTACGTCTTCGACGACGACGCCATCTGGCCCCGGGAGCTGACCACCTGGACGGCCGGCTCCCTGCTGCTGGCGGTCGCCGCCCTCGGCGGCCACGAGGCCACCTGCGCGGTCTTCGGCGGCGAACGCCTGCCCAGGGGCCTGGACCCGGACTGCTGCGCGCCCGCCTGAGCCGACGCGACCCGGGCCGGTCCGAGTCGGCCCGGGCCGGCCCCGGTCAGGCCGGCTCAGTGCCGGCGCAGGCGGCCCGCGATGGCATGGCCGACGAACAGGTAGACGACCGCCGCGAGTCCGTAGCCGGCGACCACCCGGGCCCACGCCTCGTCGAAGGTGAACAGGTCACGCGACCAACCGGCCAGCCAGTTGGCGGCGTCATGGACGAACTGCACCAGGTCATTGGCCCGGTTGGCGTCCAACAGGTACATCAGAATCCACAGTCCGAGGATGACGGCCATGATGTCCGCGATCACCGCGACGACCGTCCCCGCGGAATTGGAACCAGTGCGATATCGAGGGGACATGCCTTCCGGATGGCCCCGAAAGCCCGTTTGAAACCCGGCCCGTACGACAACGGCCCCCCGCCCGGAAGGGCGAGGGGCCGCGACGAGGAGGGGCCGGGGGCTCAGCCGCGCTGGATGCCCGAGGTGTCCTGGAGGACACCGCGACGGCCGTCCTGCGTCTGGGCGACGAGCGCCGGGCCGCGCTGCTCGACCGCCAGGTACCAGGTACCCGGGGCCAGTTCGGCGATCGGCGTGGGCGAGCCGTCCTCCGGGAACAGCGGCCGGGGCACCGGCACCGCGAACCAGAACGGCGAGAAGTCACCGGCGGGCGCCGGGGCGGGCTGCCCCTGCTGCGGCTGGCCCGGGTAGGGCTGCACCGGCTGACCGGGCTGACCGGGCTGGCCCGGCTGCGGCTGGCCGCCGAAGGACGCCTGCTGCGCGCCCGGGTAGCCGTAACCGCCGGGCGGCTGCGCGCCGTAGGGCTGCGGGGCGGCGGGACGGGCGGCCGGGAGGAGGGCGCCCTTGAGGGCGGGCACCAGGGGGGTGGCGACAGCGGCGGCGGCCATGACGAGCGTGGCGACGAGGGCCAGGATCAGACCGGTACCGGCGTCCGGGCCGTCCGAGGAACCGCCGCCGATGTTGTCGACGCCGCCGGCGACGTCGAAGATGTTGCCCAGCGCGCTCCAGGCGGCGAACACGGTGAACGCGATGCCGAACTGGCCGAGGTCGAGCCCCGCGACCTTCGGCGGCTGCGGCAGGCCCCGGGCGACGACGACGAGCGCGGCGCCGATGATGCCCGCCAGCACGACCCCGAGCACGACCGGACCGCTGCCCCACAGGCTGGGCAGGTCGTAACTGTCGGGTGCGCCGTCGACGGAGTAGAGGTCGAGGAACGACGCGATGAACAGCAATACCGCTGCTCCGATCACCACGCCGTCGCCTCGAGTGAGGGAGCGGATATTCACTTCAGGTCCTTCGTAGGTCGTCTCGTCGTCGGAAGAGGCGTCGCTGTCACCGTGTCGCCCGAAGGCCCGGGTTGAAGCGCGGGGGTGGCCCCTCATCGTACGGACGACACTATCGTCCGTACGATCGGGCTGTCCGCCTGGATCAGCGCGCCGATCACTGCCCGCGCAGGAAACTCACGATTCCCTCGGAAATTCCTTGCGCCGCTTTCTGCCGCCAGGCACCGCTGGTCAGCAGTGCCGCGTCCTTGCTATCGCGCATGTTGCCGCACTCGATGAACACCTTGGGAACCGTTGACAGATTGAGACCGCCCAGGTCCTCACGTGTGACGAGACCGGTACCGTCGCCGACGTAGTTGGACGGTGCGCTGCCGGTGACGCGCACGAAATGGCCCGCGACGCGCTCGCCGAGTTCGCGGGAGGGCTCGACGATGGCCCGGGTGTCGGCGGCGCCGGCCCGCACGCTGCCCGGCAGGATGACGTGGAAGCCGCGGTTGCCGGCGCCCGAGCCGTCCGCGTGGATCGACACCACGGCGTCGGCCCCCGCCTTGTTGCCGATCCGGGCCCGCTCGTCCACGCACGGCCCGAACGGCCGGTCGGCATCCTGCGTCAACGTCACGGTGGCGCCCTGCTCTTCGAGGAGCGTGCGCATCCGGTGGGCGACGTCGAGGGTGAACGCCGCCTCGGCGTACCCGTCGTTGGTGGCGGTGCCGGTGGTGTCGCACTCCTTGCGGTTCGTCCCGATGTCCACCTGGCGGTTGATCTCGGCGGTGTGCCGGACATTGCCCGGGTTGTGCCCCGGGTCGATGACGACGACCTTGCCCTTGAGCGGCCCGGACGCGGCCGGCCGCGAGGCCGAGGGGGAGGCGCTCGACGGGGAGGCGCCCGGCTTCCCGCCGTCGGGGCCGGCGGTCGGGGAGGCGCCGGGGGAGGACGGCGCCCGCGACGTGGCGGACACGGATGCCGACGGGGACGCCGACGGGCCTCCCGCCGTCCCCTTGGCGTCCTCGGAGCCGCCGACGGCGGCGTACACCGCCCATCCGAGCAGCGCTCCCGGCACGAGCGCCGCGAGCGCCACGGTCAGGGGTCCACGCCGGGACCGTCGGGGCTGGGGCGGTTCGAAGCCGGGTCCTGTGTACGACACGTCGGCCACCCTAGCGGGGGCTCAGACGCCCGCGCCCGTCCGGCGCAGTACGCGCAGCGAGCCGGTGGCGGACACCTCGGTGAACGCGCCGGACGCGAGGGCCCGGAGGTGGACGCGGTGGGGGGCCTGGCCGGTGAACTCGTCCACCGGGTCGGGGAAGACGTCGTGGATGACGAGCAGGCCGCCGTCGGCGACGTGCGGGGCCCAGCCCTCGTAGTCGGCCGTGGCGTGCTCGTCGGTGTGGCCGCCGTCGATGAAGACGAGCGACAGCGGCGCGTTCCACAGGGCGGCGATCTGCGGGGAGCGGCCGACCAGCGCCACCACGTGGTCCTCCAGGCCCGCCCGGTGCAGGGTGCGGCGGAAGGTGGGCAGGGTGTCCATCAGGCCCAGCTCGGGGTCGACGGTCTCCGGGTCGTGGTAGTCCCAGCCGGGCTGCTGCTCCTCGCTGCCGCGGTGGTGGTCCACGGTGAGCGCGGTGACGCCGGCCGTGCGGGCCGCGTCCGCCAGCAGGATCGTGGAGCGGCCGCAGTAGGTGCCGACCTCCAGCAGCGGCAGCCCCAGCCGGGCGGCCTCGGCGGCCGCCGCGTACAGGGCCAGGCCCTCGTCCGCGGGCATGAAGCCCTTCGCCGCCTCGAACGCGGCCAGGATCCCGGGCTCGGGCGTCGTCGGCATGGGGCTTGCCCCTTCCGGGGTCGTCCGTGTGTGCACGGGCCCATGCTGCCGTACCCCCGCCGGCCCGGGCCGGCGGGGGTGCCGCCGGGTGACGGGGGTCAGGCGGAGACCGTCTCGCCCGGCAGGGACAGGTCCAGCTCGACCGGGCGCTCGTCCCCCGCGTGGGTCGCCGGGGCGGCGAGCGGGGCGTGTCCGGCGGCGCGGGCGGCGATGACGTACGGGCCCGGCGCGGGGACGGTGAGCGCGTAGCCGCCGTCGTCGGCGGAGACGGTGGCGCCCGCCCGGCGGCCGCTGCGGTCGATCAGGGTCACCCGGGCGCGGGCGACCGGGGCGCCGGCCGCGTCCAGGACCCGGCCGCGGAAGCCGCGCAGGGCCGCCTCGGCACGCTCCAGGTTCGCGTCCTCCTCGCTGCTCGCCCGCAGCCGCGTCGTCTCCGACGGGCGTCCGCCGGGCAGGAACAGGGCCAGGACCAGGCCCACGGCCACCGCCGCCGTCGCGATCAGGAAGGAGATACGGAAGCCGTGCAGGGTGGGGATCTCCACGCCGCCCACCGTGTCCGCGGTGTTGGCCAGCACCATGCCGATGACGGCGCTCGACACCGAGGTGCCGACGGAGCGCATCAGGGTGTTCAGGCCGTTCGCCGCGCCCGTCTCGGAGGCCGGGACCGCGCCGATGATCAGGGCGGGCAGGGAGGAGTAGGCGAGGCCGATGCCCGCGCCGAGGACCACCGAGGTGACGACCGTCTGCCAGGCGGCGTCCATCAGGCCGAGGCCGCCGCCGTAGCCGGCGGCGATGATCAGCAGGCCGAGGATCAGGGTGCTCTTGGGGCCGTACCGGGCGGAGAGGCGGGCGTACAGGGGGGCCGTGAACATCATCGTCAGGCCCAGCGGGGCCACGCACAGGCCCGCGACGACCATCGACTGGCCGAGCCCGTGACCGGTGGCGGCGGGCAGCTGGAGCAGCTGCGGCAGGACCAGGGAGACGACGAAGAAGGAGACACCGACCATGATCGACGCGAGGTTGGTGAGCAGGACCTCGCGGCGGGCGGTGGTGCGCAGGTCGACCAGCGGCGCGGAGACGCGCAGCTCCATCAGGCCCCACAGCAGCAGGACCAGGGCGGCCGCGCCGAACAGGGTCAGGGTGGTCGCGGAGGTCCAGCCCCAGTCGCTGCCCTTGGATACGGGGAGCAGGAACAGCACCAGCCCGGCGGACAGGCCCAGCGCGCCCGGCAGGTCGAAGCCGCCGCCGGCGCGGGCGGGGGACTCCGGCACGACGAGCAGGGTGAGCGCGATCGCCAGGACGCCGAGGCCGGCGGCGCCGAAGTAGAGGGCGTGCCAGTCGGAGTGCTGGGCGACCAGCGCGGCGGCGGGCAGCGCGAGACCGCCGCCGACGCCTATGGAGGAGCTCATCAGGGCCATCGCGGAGCCGAGCCGCTCGGGGGGCAGCATGTCGCGCATCAGGCCGATGCCCAGCGGGATCGCGCCCATGGCGAAGCCCTGGAGCGTACGGCCGGTGATCATCAGCAGCAGATCACTGGTGAAGGCGCTGATCAGCGCGCCGACCACCATCACCGCGAGGCTGGTGACCAGCATGCGGCGCTTGCCGTACAGGTCGCCGAGGCGGCCCATGATGGGGGTGGCCACCGCGCCGGACAGCAGGGTCGAGGTCAGGACCCAGGTGGCGTCGGCGGGGGCCGTGTCCAGCAGCCGGGGCAGGTCCTTGATGACCGGGACCAGCAGGGTCTGCATCACCGCGACAACGATGCCCGCGAAGGCGAGCACCGGGACCACGGCCCCGCCCGCTCTGCCGGAAGGACGGTCGGTCGTCGTACGCGTCATGAAGGGTGCCTCCAGGGGCCGGCCGGTTCAGCAGGGATACGTGCAGACCGAACCCCGTACACCCAGGCAACTATTCCGATGCTTCGAGTCACTAACGAATTCTTGACCGTCCCTTGGAGATCTCCGGTCCCTCCGCGCGTGCGGCGTCGGCGGTCCGCCCGCCCCCGGCCGGGCCGGTGGGGCGGGCGGACCCTCGCCTTCTGTGTCGGAGGGGTCACATGCGGGTGCTGCCGCTGTGGTCGCGGTGCTGGTCGCGCTTGTTCCTGCGCGGGATGAGCCCGGCCAGCCCCAGCAGGCCGAGCAGGCCCCACAGCCCGCCGTTGCCGCCGTCGTCGTCGTCCTCCTCCTGCGCCTGGACGACCGTGACGGCGGTCGGCTGGGCCGTGATCTGTTCGGCATTCTGGGCGAGGGCCGCGCCGGCGGGGGCGACGGCGAGAAGGATGCCGATGGCGACGGTGCCTACGAGTTTGCGCATGGCTGTCTCCCTGGTCTCACGCGGTATCAGCAGTCGCTTTCACACCGTCCGTAGTGCCCCGTTGCTCCCGTGTCAGACTTGAATGCGCAAAAAGCCCGGAGTTTCTTGATTGCCGCTTCAACGGCTCCAGGGTTCGTCGCTTCAACGGTTCCGGGTTCGCCGCTTCAACGGTTCCGGGTTCGCCGCTCGACGGTGACCTCCGGCCGCTCCCCCGGTCCGGCACCGGGGAAATGGCGGTGCGGGACGCGCGGACCGGCTGGGAACATGGCACGCATGCTCGAAGCCACCGGCACCACCCGCATGTCCGGCCGTTCCGCGCCTCCCGTGTGGCTGGTGGTGGCACTCGCCTGCGCCGGTCAGTTCCTCGTCGTGCTCGACATCTCCGTGGTGAACGTCGCACTGCCGTCCATGCGCACCGGCCTGGGACTCGACGAGCAGGGCCTGCAGTGGGTGGTGAACGCGTACGCCATCGCCTTCGCCGGCTTCATGCTGCTCGGCGGACGCGCGGGCGACCTCTACGGGCGCAAGCGCATGTTCCTCGTCGGCCTCGGCCTGTTCACCCTGGCCTCGCTGGCCGGCGGGCTCGCCCAGGAGGGCTGGCAGCTGCTGCTGGCGCGGGCGGTGCAGGGACTCGGGGCGGCCGTGCTGGCCCCCTCCACGCTCACCATCGTCACCTCCGCCGTGCCGGAGGGCGCGGCCCGCGCCCGCGCCATCGCGACCTGGACGGCGGTCGGCGCGGGCGGCGGCGCGGCCGGCGGGTTCGTCGGCGGGGTGCTGGTGGACCTGCTGTCCTGGCGGTGGGTGCTGCTGATCAACGTGCCCGTGGGGGCGCTCGTGCTGGCCGGAGCCGCCCGGTGGCTGGTGGAGAGCCGGGCCGGGGACGGGCGGCGGCTCGACCTGCCGGGCGCGGTGCTGGTCACCGCCGGCCTGGCGACCCTGGCGTACGGCATCTCGCAGACCGAGGCCGAGGGCTGGACGGCCGCCGCCACCCTGGTGCCGCTGAGCGCCGGACTCCTCCTCATCGCCCTGTTCCTCCTCGTCGAGGCACGGACCAGGTCCCCGCTGATGCCGCTCGGACTGCTGCGGCTGCGCTCGGTGGCGTCGGCGAACGTGGCGATGTTCCTCAGCGGCTCCGCCATGTTCTGCATGTGGTTCTTCATGACCCTGTACGCGCAGAACGTGCTCGGCTACACCCCGCTGGAGGCGGGTCTGGCCCTGGTGCCCAGTTCGCTCGCCGTGATCCTCGGCTCCAAGGCAGCGCCCCGGCTGATGCGGACGGCCGGTCCGCGTACCGTCGCCGTGCTCGGCACGCTGATCGCGACGGCCGGCTTCGGCTGGCAGTCGACGATGACCGCCGACGGCGCGTACCTGACCGCGATCATGTTCCCCGGCATCCTGATGATGCTGGGCGCGGGCCTCGCCGGGACCCCGCTCGCCGCACTGGCCACGTCCGGCGCCGCACCGCAGGAGGCCGGTCTGGTCTCCGGGCTCGTCAACACCTCCCGCACGATGGGCGGTTCGCTGGGACTCGCGGTCATGTCGACCATCGCGGCGGCCCACACGGCGGGCGCCGCCCGCACCCCCCGCACGCTGACCGAGGGGTACGCGGTGGTCTTCGGCACGGGCGCGGCGGTACTGGCCGCGGGCGCGGTGCTGATGTGGGTGTGGCTGCCGCGGGAGACGGCCGACGCGCACTGAAGGGGCCCACCGAGCGGGGCCGTTCAGCGTGCCCGTCCGGTGGTCGGGGCGTCGGACAGCGGCCGCGCGGGCGGTGGACGGCCGGGGGCGTCGGCCGGTGCGGGCCGGTGTCGGCCGGGGTCGACCTGTGCCGGCCTGCGCCGACCGGGGCCGGTGGTGCGGCGGTGGCCGCCTGACGGGACGGCCCGGCTGACAACCGCCAGGTGCGCGGGCTATACCGGACGTGCCGCACGCACCCGCACCCGCATTCGCACCCGCACCCGCCCCCGGTGATCAGGAGCCCCATGCCCATCGACGCAGCCGAGGCGCTCGCCGCCCCGCCCCGGACCGGCGAAATCTCCTGGACCGCCCGGGACGTCCTGCTCTACCACCTCGGCATCGGCGCGGGCCGGCCCGCCACCGACCCCGGCGAACTGCGCTACACCCTGGAGTCCCGGCTGCACGTCCTGCCGAGCTTCGCCACCGTCGCGGGCGGCGGGCCGCCCGGAGTGATCGACGCGCTGTCCATGCCCGGCGTCGACGTCGACCTGGCCCGCGTCCTGCACGGCGGGCAGTCGCTCACCGCGCACCGCCCGCTGCCCGTCGAGGGCACCGCCACCACCACCGCCCGCATCACCGCCGTGTACGACAAGGGCGAGGCGGCCGTCCTCGTCCTGCGCAGGGAGGCCGCCGACACCGACGGTCCGCTGTGGACCGACGAGGCGCTGGTCCACGTACGCGGCGCCGGCGGCTGGGGCGGCGAACGGGGCCCGTCCGCGCGGCGCGAGACGCCCGCCGGGACGCCGGACCGGACCGTGGAGCGGACCGTCCGGGAGGAGCAGGCCCTGCTCTACCGCCTCACCGGCGACCGCAACCCCCTGCACGCCGACCCCGAGTTCGCCGCGCGCGCCGGTTTCGCACGGCCCGTCCTGCACGGGCTGTGCACCTACGGCATCGCGCTCAAGGCGGTCGTCGACACCCTGCTCGACGGGGACGTCACCCGCGTCCGCTCCCACGCCACCCGGTTCGTGGGGGTCGTGTACCCGGGCGAGACCCTGCGGATCCGGATGTGGCGCGGGGACGGCGAGGTGCGGGTCGTGGTGGGCGCCGTGGAGCGCGGGGACGTGACCGTGCTGGCCGGCACCACCGTGCGGCACGGCTGACCCGCGCGCGGCGCACGCGGGGCGCCTCGGACGACGAAAGGCCCCGCCCGTCGTGCGACGGGCGGGGCCGGGTGCCGAGCGGTGCCTGACGGTGCGTCAGGCGGCCGACTCCGCGTGTTCGTTCTCCTGGGCCGGCCTGCGGTGGCGGCCACGCGGGGACGTTTCGGCGTCCTGCGTGGAGACCGGCCCGCGGTGCCTGCCGTGTCCGGCGGCGTCCTGCCCGCTCTCGGCGGACTGCGGCACGTGCGTGCTGACGTCGTTCATCAGAAGGAATTCACCCCGTAAACATGATCTTTCCTACAGCCGGGCGAGTCTAACCGGCCCACCACGGGCCGGATCCAGACGGCCACGCCAACCGCCACTAGTTCGTTACAAGCCGTCCCAGAGGCGCCTGTTGCAGGGGCACGGGACGAGGGGCGGCAGGGGAGTCGGCGGCGTCGGGCTTGCCGGTACCGGCGGGCGGCGGCTGCTCCCCGTGGCCCACCGGACCGGCCTGGGCGGGGAGTTCGCCGCCGGCCGGGGACCGCGGGTCCGGGAGGTCCGCCGCCGGCCGGACGTCCAGCCCCGCCCGGCGGCGCTCCTGCCCCGGCGCCCGCAGCCCGGCCACCCCGCACGGCACCGCCCGGGTGGCGTACGGCAGCCGCAGCACCCCGTCCGCCGTCCACAGCCCGGACCCCGTCAACCAGCCCTCCGGGGCCGGGAAGTGGTGCACCCGGCGGTGCGCCGGCCGCCACACCCCGACCCAGCTGCCCAGCGCCCCGTCGATGCGCAGCGCCACCGCGCAGCCCTCCGGGGTCAGCATCTGGCCCGGCTGGATCGCGAACGGCGTGACCGCGCAGTCCGCCAGCCGCAGGCACTCCGGGAAACGCACCGGCAGCGTGCTGCCCAGCACCCCCCAGCCCAGCCGGTCCCGCCCGGGCGAGGGCGCGTCCGAGCGGATCAGCAGCAGCCCGCTGTCCGGGTCGGCGAGCAGGACCCGGTCGTCGCTCTCCGCGGCGATCTGGAGCAGCGGGGACATCTCGCCGCCGCGCTCCAGGTCCACCACGACCGCCTTGGTGCGCCCGCCGGTCTCCCGGTCCAGGGCCAGTATCCGCCCCGCGCGGTCCAGCCACACCCCGCCCGAACAGCGGCCCGGCACCTCCGCGAGATGCTCGGGCCCGAACCCGCCGCCCGCCACCAGCCACACCGCCGTCGAGCGCCGGCCCACGGCCAGGGCGTACGCCCGCTCCCCGCCCGGGGCGGGCGGCAGCAGCCGCAGCCGGGTGTCCTCGTCCGGGCACTCGACCGTGCCCAGCGGCAGCTCACCGGTGCCGGGGCCGGTCGGGTACAGCAGGGAGAAGGCGTGCCGTCCGTTCACCAGCCGGTGGATGAGGACCCGCCCGTCGCTCAGGGGCTGCACCTCCGTGCCGGGCTCCTCGGGCTGGTTGCCGGGCAGCGGCACCGCGTACGGTTCGGGGCCGTCCAGGGTCCAGCGCTCCGGGAAGAGGGAGTCGCCGGCGAGGGCGAGACGGGCGGCGTAGCAACCGTCCGCGGTGATGGTGCAGCCCGCCCGTCCCGCTCCGTCCTGGTGTTCCGCCGCAGGTTCGATGGCACAGACCGTCATCGTTCGGTCACCTCCGGTGACGAACGGTAGTTTTCGCGCGCTCGGGCGGCGGACCGGTGGGCCCGCACTTCACACGTAAGGGTGCTCCAGGAACGATTCGCCTGAGGAGCGGGAGGGGTCTGTGCTCCAGGAGGCCGGTACTCCCGCACGAAACAGCCAGGTAGCCTTGCAGGCGTGCCCCGTCTGTCTGAAGTCATCGCCGCGCTGGAGAACCTGTGGCCCGCCGAGCGGGCCGAGTCCTGGGACGCGGTCGGCACGGTCGTGGGCGAGCCCGACCAGGAGGTCACGCGGGTCCTGTTCGCCGTCGACCCGGTCCAGGAGATCGTGGACGAGGCGGTGAGGCTCGGCGCCGACCTGCTCGTCACCCACCACCCGCTCTACCTGCGCGGCACGACCACGATCGCGGCCTCCACCTTCAAGGGCCGCGTGGTGCACACCCTCATCAAGAACGACATCGCGCTGCACGTCGCCCACACCAACGCCGACACCGCCGACCCGGGCGTCTCCGACGCCCTCGCCGGCGCCCTCGGCCTCCGGGTCGTACGGCCCCTCGTCCCGGACCCCGCCGATGCCGAGGGCCGCCGGGGGCTGGGCCGCGTGTGCGAGCTCGACCACCCGCTGACCGTCCGCGACCTCGCCGCCCGCGCCGCCGAGCGCCTCCCCGCCACCGCGCAGGGCATCCGCGTCGCCGGCGACCCCGACGCGCTCGTGCGCACGGTCGCCGTCAGCGGCGGCTCCGGCGACAGCCTCTTCGACCACGTGCGGGCCGCGGGCGTCGACGCCTTCCTCACCGCGGACCTGCGCCACCACCCCGTGTCGGAGGCCCGCGCCCACAGTCCCCTCGCGCTGCTCGACGCGGCGCACTGGGCCACCGAGTGGCCCTGGTGCGAGCTGGCCGCAGCCCAGCTCGACGAGATCTCCGACCGCCACGGATGGGGACTTCGGGTCCACGTCTCGGCCACGGTCACCGACCCCTGGACCGCCCACGCGGCATCCACCGTCACCACTTCATCTGGAGCCCCCAACTGAACGCCGCGCCCGCCGACCAGATCCGCCTCCTCGACGTCCAGGACCTCGACGTCCGTCTCCAGCAGCTCGCGCACCGGCGCAGGTCGCTGCCCGAGCACGCCGAGATCGAGTCGCTGAACCGGGACCTCACCCAGCTGCGCGACCTGCTCGTCGCCGCGCAGACCGAGGAGAGCGACTGCGCCCGCGAGCAGACCAAGGCCGAGCAGGACGTGGACCAGGTGCGCCAGCGCGCCGCCCGCGACCAGAAGCGCCTCGACTCCGGTGCCGTCTCCTCGCCCAAGGACCTGGAGAACCTCCAGCGCGAGCTCACCTCCCTCGCCAAGCGGCAGGGCGACCTCGAGGACGTCGTCCTGGAGGTCATGGAGCGCCGTGAGTCCGCGCAGGAGCGGGTCGCCGAACTGACCGAGCGGGTCGGCTCCGTGCAGGGGAAGATCGACGACGCCACCGCCCGCCGGGACGCGGCCGTCGAGGAGATCGACGGCGAGGTGTCCTCGGTGACGAAGGAGCGCGAGGTCGTGGCCGCCTCCGTCCCCGAGGCGCTGCTCGGCCTGTACGACAAGCTGCGCGCGCAGCAGGGCGGCATCGGCGCGGCGAAGCTGTACGCCCGCACCTGCCAGGGCTGCCGCCAGGAGCTGGCCATCACCGAGCTGAACGAGATCCGCTCCGCCGCCCCCGACACGGTGGTGCGCTGCGAGAACTGCCGCCGCATCCTGGTGCGTACGTCCGAGTCGGGGCTGTAGGGGTTCCTGCGATGCGGGAGTTCATCGTCGAGGCGGACGGCGGGTCGCGGGGCAACCCGGGGCCCGCGGGCTACGGGGCCGTGGTGAGCGACGCGGCGACGGGGGAGACCCTGGCGGAGGCGGCCGAGTACCTCGGCGTCGCCACCAACAACGTCGCCGAGTACCGGGGCCTGCTGGCCGGCCTGCGCGCCGCGCACGCGCTGGACCCGGAGGCCGCGGTCCACGTCCGGATGGACTCCAAGCTGGTCGTCGAGCAGATGACGGGCCGCTGGAAGATCAAGCACCCGGCGATGAAGCCGCTGGCCGCGGAGGCGGCCCGCGTCTTCCCCGCGACGCGGGTGACGTACGAGTGGATCCCGCGCGAGCGGAACAAGCACGCCGACCGCCTGGCCAACGAGGCGATGGACGCGGGCAAGCGGGGCGAGGCGTGGTCCGCCTCGACGTCCCGGGCCGAGCTGGACACCCCGAAGCCGACCGAGCCTCCGGGCCCGCCCGGCGACGCGACCGCGGGCGCGGCCCGCGCCCGCGCGGCACTGGCGTCCGCGTCCGCCTCCGGGGGTGACCCCGAGTCCCCGCCCGCTGCGGCTGCCGCCGATGCCGCCGATGCCGCCAATGCCGCCAATGCCGCCGGGGCTTCCGGTGTTGGCAGCGCGGATGTGCGCGCGGCGCGTGCGGTGGGGGCCGCCGACGCGGGGCGTTCGGGTGCTGTCGCCGGGGCCTCCGGTACTGCTGCCGGGGCTTCCCGTGCCGACGCCGCGGAGGCCGACGCCGATGTGCGGGCCGCGCGGGCGGTGGCCGGGGGCGGGGTGGGGCGTGAGGCCGCCGACACCCCGGCCGCGGGGGCCGTGGCCGCGCCCCGTGCCGGGTGGGGGCCCGCCGATCTGGGCCCGCCGGCCACCTTCGTGCTGCTGCGGCACGGTGAGACCCCGCTGACCCCGCAGAAGCGTTTCTCGGGCAGTGGAGGCAGTGACCCCTCCCTCTCCGACATCGGCCGGGAGCAGGCCGCCAGGGTCGCCGCCGCCCTCGCCCGGCGCGGCACCGTGCAGGCGATCGTCGCCTCACCGCTCGCCCGCACCCGCGAGACCGCCGGCATCGTCGCCGCCCGTCTCGGGCTCGAGGTGGGCGTGGAGGACGGGCTCCGCGAGACCGACTTCGGCGCCTGGGAGGGCCTCACCTTCGGCGAGGTCCGCGACCGCCACCCCGACGACCTGAACGCCTGGCTGGCCTCCCCGGACGCCGAACCCACCGGCGGCGGCGAGAGCTTCGAGGCCACCGCGGCCCGGGTCGCCGCGACCCGGGACAAGCTGATCGCCGCGTACGCCGGCCGCACGGTCCTGCTGGTCACCCATGTGACCCCGATCAAGACCTTCGTCCGGCTCGCCCTGGGCGCCCCGTCCGAGGCGCTGTTCCGCATGGAACTCTCGGCGGCCTCGCTGTCCGCGGTGGCGTACTACGCCGACGGCAACGCCAGCGTCCGCCTGTTCAACGACACCTCGCACCTGCGCTGAGCCCCGCCGCCGCACGCGCCAGCCGCTCGACCCGGTCCCAGTCCCGGGCGGCCACCGCGTCCGCCGGGAGCATCCAACTGCCGCCCACACAGCCCACGTTGGGCAGGGCGAGATAGTCCGGAGCGGAGTCGGGACCGATGCCCCCGGTCGGGCAGAAACGGGCCTGCGGGAGCGGGCCGGCCAGCGACTTCAGATAGGCGGTCCCGCCCGCCGCCTGCGCCGGGAAGAACTTCATCTCCCGCACCCCGCGCTCAAGGAGTGCCACCACTTCAGAAGCGGTGGACACCCCCGGCAGGAACGGCACCCCGGATCCGCGCATGGCGTCCAGCAGGACGTCCGTCCACCCCGGGCTGACCAGGAACCGCGCCCCGGCGTCCACCGCCTCGCCCACCTGCCCGGGGGTGATCACCGTCCCGGCCCCGACCACGGCCCCGGCCACCTCACCGGCGACCGCGCGGATCGCGTCCAGCGCGGCGGGCGTGCGCAGGGTCACCTCGATCGCGGGCAGCCCCCCGGCCACCAGCGCACGCGCCAGCGGTACCGCGTCGGCGGCGTCCTCGACGACGACGACGGGCACGACCGGAGCGAGGTCGAGGACCGAGAAGGCGGAGGAGGGGGACGAGGGCAGGGGAGAACTCATGGCGTCATCCTGCCCGCACCGGTGCGCGCTCCGCAAAGGCCGTTGCGCACGTTGCAACGAAGGGCGCTGAAGGGCGCTGAAGGGCGCTGCGGGGCGATGAAGGGCAGTGGCGGGCAGCGACGGGTCAGTGCACCTCGTCCACCAGCACGTCCAGCGCCCACGCCGTCCCGGCCCGCGAGGGCGCCGCCGCCTCCACCACGTACCCGAGGTCCCGCAGCGCCTCCACCAGCTCCGCCGGGTCCTTCGGCGCGGGCCCGGCCGTCAGCAGACTCCGTACGATCCGGCCCTTGGTCGCCTTGTTGAAGTGGCTGACCACCTTCCGGGTGGGCGCGTGCAGCACCCGTACGGTCGCCGTCCGTCCGGCCGGCTCGCCCTTCGGCTTCCAGGCCGCCGCGTACGCCGCCGACCGCAGGTCCAGGACCAGCCCGCCGCCCGCCACCTCGGGCAGCACCTCGGCCATCGGCGCCCGCCAGTGACCGCCCAGCGCCCCCAGCCCCGGCAGCCGCACCCCCATCGAGCAGCGGTAGGAGGGAATCCGGTCGGTCACCCGGACCGCGCCCCACAACCCGGAGAAGACCAGCAGGGACGTCGCGGCCCGCCGCTTCGCCGCCGCGTCGAGGGAGGCCAGGTCCAGGGCGTCGTACAGGACCCCGGTGTAGATCTCCCCGGCGGGCCGCGCCCCGGCCGTCCGCAGCCCGGCGTTCTTGGCGACCTCGCCCCGCAGCCCCTCGCTCAGCCCGAGCACCTCGCGCGCCTTGTCCTCGTCACCGGTGCACAGGTCCACCAGCTCGGTCAGGACGGCCTCCCGCGCCGCGGCCAGCCCCGGCAGCGACAGCGACTCGGGCTTCAGCGGGGCACCGCGGCCGGAAGCGGCCTTTCCCTCGGACGGCGGCAGCAGGACAAGCACACGTACTCCTTCGGTCGAACCCGCCAGTCAGCGTACGGCGTGCGCCAGGCCGTCCAGCTCGGCGGCGTAGAGCAGGGCCGGATCGAAGCCCATGCCCGTGAAGTGGCCCGCGAGCTCCAGGGACAGCACGCCGTGCAGACGGGTCCAGAAGGACAGCGCGCGGTGCAGGGCGGCCGGGTCCGCGGGGTGGCCGTCCGCCCACGCGCGGTGCCCGGCGAGGTGGTCGTCGAGACCGGAGCCGTCCGCAGGGCCGTCCACGAGCCGGGCGGCGTCGAGGAGCATCGCCATGATCTCGCGCGCGACCGTGGTGACGTCGTCGGGGGCGTGGTAGCCGGGCACGGGGGTGCCGTAGACGAGGAAGTAGCGCTGGGGGTCGGCGAGGGCCCAGGAGCGCAGTGCGGCCCCGAGCGCGGCCAGGTCCGTGCCGCCGGACGCGGTGGTCGCGCGCAGGGCGTCGGCGAGACCGCGGTAGGCGTCCCGGATCAGCTCGGTGATCAGGTCGTCGCGGCCGGCGAAGTACCGGTAGAGCGCGGGACCGCTCATGCCCAGCTGCTTGGCGATGGCGTTCAGCGACAGCCCGGGCGCCCCCGACGAGGCGATCTGCTCCCAGGCGCGCTCCTTGATCTCCGCGCGCACCTGGCTCCGGTACCGCTCACGGGGCGTCCGCCCCTCCTTGCCCGCCACCACCTGCCGTGCCCCTTCCGCCGTCACCGCCCGGGACGTGCGGTGAGACGGTATCACCGAAGGGAAGGGCTACAGCGGGACCGGCCGTGCCAGGGCCCGGACCAGCCCGTCCGCGTCGTCCGCGTGGAAACGGACCACGCGGACCTCACGGCGCCGCCCGAAGAAGGTGACGTGGGCGACCGGCTCGGCGAGTTCCACCGTGACCGTCGTCCGCGAGCCGACGGCGACGTCGAGCTCGCCGTCGGCCCTCTCGTGCGTCATCCGCAGCTCGCGCCGGACCGAGGCGATCCGCTCCAGCGGTATGCGTACATCGACGCGGACGGCCTGGCGCACCCGCAGCACACCCCCACCCAGCACATGCGGACGCACGACGGACGCGGCGTGCAGCGCCACGACGAACACCACGGTGTACACGTCCAGGACCAGCACCACCGCGTGCAGGACCGGCCAGTCCGCCAGCAGCACCGACAGCGCCACCGTCTCCACCGCGCACACGAACGCGAACCCGAACATCATGGCCGCCTGCCCGCCCGCGTACCCGAACGCCCGCCCGCCGCCGGTACCGTGCGTACGCCGCGCCAGCCACAGTCCGAGGCTCGCCATCAGCAGCAGCTCGTGCCGCGCCGGCGCCCACGCCACCCGTACGCCCCTCACGGCCGGCCCTCCGCGACGATCCGCAGCATCCGGCGGACCGCCTCCGCCTGGGCCGGCGCGAAGTCGGCGTAGAAGGCGCGCAGGAAACTCCCGCCCGCCGCGTCCGGGGTGAGTTCGGCCGGGACCAGCTCGGCCGGCACGCACGCGGCCAGCGCCCGCGCGGCCTCCTCGACCCGCGGGTCGTCCGTCCCGGCGTCGGCGAGCGAGTCGAGCAGCCGGTACAGCCCCAGCACCCGCTCCGCGCCGCCCGGCGCGCCGACGACACCGCTGAGCAGCGCCGTCATCCGCTCCCGCTCCCGCGGGGGCGCGGCGGTCTCGATGAGCGCCAGGATCTCGCGGTCCCTGGCGGCCATGGGGGAGTCGGTGACCTCCCCCATCTCCCGGAACAGCGCGGCCAGTCCGGGCGACACCGGCCCCCCGGCCACCAGCCCGCCCTCCGACTCCAGCAACGTCCGCAGCCGCGCCCGCCGGTCCCGGATCGCGGCCTCCTGCCGCGCCAGGTCCTCGTCCAGCTCCGTCAGCACCTCGGCGAGGTCCTTGCCGGCGTCGTCCGCCAGCACGTCCCGCACTTCGGCGAGCCCCAGCCCCAGCTCGGTCAGCCGCCTGACCCGGGCCAGGACCACGGCGTGCCGCAGCGTGTAGTCCCGGTAGCCGTTGGCCCGCCGCTCCGGCTCCGGCAACAGGCCCAGATGGTGGTAGTGCCGTACCGCCCGCGTGGTGACACCGACGGCGGCGGCGAGTTCTCCGATCCGCATGCCCCCAGTAGAAACGTTGACGCCGCGACAGGGTCAAGCCACGCTGTGGCCGGGGGCGAGGACATGGGCGGGCGGGAACAGGCACGGTGGGCCAGGGCGCGGCTGGGGCGCTGCGGTCCCCCCGTCGACCTGCTCACGGCCCGCTTCGCCCGGCACGAGTACGCCCCGCACGCGCACGCCGAGTACACGGTCGGCGTCACCGTCGGCGGCCTGGAGACCATCGCCTACCGCGGCGGACGCATCGTCTCCGGACCCGGCTCGATCGTCGTCCTCGAACCCGGCGAGATGCACACCGGCGGCCCCGCCGCCCCCGAGGGCTACGCCTACCGGGCCCTCTACGCCGCCCCCGCCCTCCTCACCGACGGCACCGACGGCCGCCGCCCGCCGCACTTCCGCGAACCCGTCCTCGACGACCCCGAACTGGCCGCCGCCCTGCGCCGCGCCCACACCGACCTCAGCGCCCACCCCGACCCGCTGGAGGCCGAGTCCCGTCTGCCCTGGCTGCTCACCGCGCTCACCCGCCGCCACTCCACCGCCCGCGCGGGCGACGACACCCTCCCCGGCGCCGGCCACATCGCCCGCACCGTCCGCGACCGCCTCGCCGACGAACTCCTCGCCCCGCCCTCCCTCGCCGCCCTCGCCGCCGACCTCGGCCTCTCCCGCTACCAGCTCCTGCGCGCCTTCCGTACGACGATGGGGGTGCCCCCGTACGCCTGGCTCGCCCAGTACCGGGTGACCAGGGCCCGCACCCTGCTGGAAGCCGGACTGCGCCCCGCCGAGGTGGCCGGACTCGTCGGCTTCGCCGACCAGGCGCACCTGACCCGCTGGTTCCGGCGGGTCCTCGGGGTGACCCCGGCGGCGTACCGCAACAGCGTGCGCAACAGCGTTCAAGACAGCGCCCCCTGACCCGGCCGACACTCCCCGCATGACTGCACGCGGCTGGCTCCTGTTCTCCCTGATGGGAGTGGTCTGGGGCATCCCCTATCTGATGATCAAGGTGGCGGTGGACGAGGTGTCCCCGTCCGTGGTGGTGTTCACGCGGTGCGCGCTGGGCGCCGCGCTCCTGCTGCCGTTCGCCCTCCGCCGGGGCGGCCTCGCCCGCACCGTCCGGGCGCACTGGAAGCCCATGCTGGCCTTCGCGGTCATCGAGATCATCGGCCCCTGGTGGACCCTCACCGACGCCGAACGCCACCTGTCCAGCTCCACCGCGGGCCTGCTCATCGCGGGCGTGCCCATCGTCGCCGTCCTCCTGGCCCGCTTCTTCGGCGCCGAGGAACGGATCGGCGCCCGCCGGGCGACCGGACTCGCCCTCGGCCTCGGGGGTGTCGCCGTCCTCACGGTGCCGCACCTCACCGGCGGCGACACCCGCTCGCTGGCCGAGGTGCTGGTGACGGTCGTCGGCTACGCCACCGCGCCGCTGATCGCCGCCCGCCACCTGAAGGACGTCCCGACCCTCCAGCTCATCACCCCCTGCCTCACCCTCGCGGCCGTCGTCTACGCCCCCGCCGCCTTCCTGACCCGGCCCGACGCCCTGCCCCCGGGCGAGGTCCTGGCCGCCCTCGCCGGCCTCGGCGTGGTCTGCACCGCGATCGCGTTCGTGGCCTTCCTGGAACTGATCAAGGAGGTCGGCCCGACCCGGGCCGGTGTCATCACCTACGTCAACCCCGCGGTCGCCGTCGCCGCGGGCGCGCTCCTCCTGGGCGAGGACCTGACCCTCGGCATCGGCGTCGCCTTCACCCTGATCCTGGCGGGCTCGGTGCTGGCCACGGCCGCCGCCGGTCCCGGGCGGGAGAGCCGCCGGGTACCATGGTCGGCACGGCAGACGAGCCGGGCGGGCGGCCGCGTGGAGTCCCTCACGGGACTCCCCGAGGAACGTCCGGGCTCCACAGGGCAGGGTGATGGCTAACGGCCACCCGGGGTGACCCGCGGGACAGTGCCACAGAAAGCAGACCGCCGGGGATCTCGGTCCTCGGTAAGGGTGAAACGGTGGTGTAAGAGACCACCAGTGCCCAGGGCGACCTGGGCAGCTAGGTAAACCCCACCCGGAGCAAGGTCAAGAGGAGCGCCGTGAAAAGCGCTCTGCGCGGACGTTCGAGGGCTGCCCGCCCGAGTCCGCGGGTAGACCGCACGAGGCCGGCGGCAACGCCGGCCCTAGATGGATGGCCGTCACCCGGGGCTCCGCGAGGAACCCCGGGAACAGAACCCGGCGTACAGCCCGACTCGTCTGCCGCTACCTGCGGCTTTGCCTCGGAAAGGGCCTCTGACCTGCGCCGGAGGCCCTTTCCGACCTTTCAGGGGCTTGCCGCGTTACGCGGTGGAAAGTCCCTCGGAAGTCCCTCAGACAGCGCTGAAAGTCCCTGAAAAGTCCCTGGAGCGGAGTGGAGCGGAGGGGCGGGCGAGGCCTCTGAGCTGGCTCGATCGATGGGACACGACGCTGTGCATCTGCCCCCGCGGATTGCAACTGCCGTAACCGCAGCAGGGTGGTCTGAGGCGAGGTGCGGAGGGGTACGGTCTACGCGACGTGCGTTTCCGGTGTTCGCGTGCCTCAACAGGAGCAGACCCGTATCACAACACGTCGAAGCGTCAAGGCGTCTTGCCGGGCGTGCCTACGGACAGACTGTCCTCCCACAGCCCTTGTCGGGTGGAAGGCTTCTTTGTCACTGAGGCCACTACCAGGTGAGGTTGTCGTCATGGCGCGTCGCAGTCCCGAACGTCCGACGTACGGATTCACGGTTGCGGCTGCTGTCGACGCTGTCCCGGCCGCACGCCGCCAAGTTGTTTCGCTAGCCCGGGATCTGGGGCTTCCGCTGTCGGACCAGACACTGGAGACCGTTGAGTTGCTGGCTGGCGAGGTGATCGCCAATGCTGTCCTTTATACAGACGCTCCGTGCGACGTCTCCGTGACGCGGGCCGATGAACGGCTTCGCGTCGAAGTCACGGACGCGGATGCATCGTTGCCAAGAAGTGTTGAGGCAGGGCCGAACGACGAGAACGGTCGGGGCCTCCTGCTCGTGAGCGCCTTGGCGGCCGACTGGGGGATGCAACCGGAACCCTCGGGCAAGACGACATGGTTCGAGATCACGTCGGAGCCTTGGGCCGAGGGCACGGGCGATTGCCGTGCGGATGAACCGCCTTCACCCCTCGCGGGTGACGGTGCCGTCCGACGAACCGAGTGTGACGCTCGTAGGGCCTTGTCGGCCGACTCGCGCTCGTCGTTCGGCGCAGCAACTGCTGGGAAGCGACATCAGGCTGCCTGAGGCTGTGATCCAAAGCGGCCGTCCCCGGCGGCCTCGAGACGGAACGGCTTGTGGCCGAACTGCACGCGGATTGAGGGATTGTCCGGTCGTAGAGGAGTCGTTGGAAGTCAGCTGGCCGTTCCCGGCGAGGTCGTAGTCGTCGCCAACAGGGAGACCTCGTGTGTGCTGCCGCCCGAGGCCGAGACGCCCGCACAACGGATGGACACGTACAGTCACGATCCAGTCCGTGTAACCTGCTGGGTGCCCGGTGCCGTGTTCCGCCTGGGACAACTGGGTTCGCAACGATCATCTTCGGCTTGGAGGACGGGTGGCAGTGCAGCGGATCACGACCCGCAATGCCCGTTTCCAGCAGCTGCAGACGCTGCTCAACAACCGCACCAAGCGAGGGCGTGCCAAGGAGTTCCTCGTTCAGGGTGTGCGGCCGATCACGATGGCCGTGGAGCACGGCTGGACCGTTCGGTCCCTGCTCTATGACGCCAGCCGCCCGCTCTCCCGATGGGCCGAGGATCTACTGCGCGGGGTCGGCGCCGAGCGCGTCGCGATGGCACCGCAGTTGCTTGCCGAGCTGAGCGAGAAGGCCGACGGCGCTGCGGAAGTCCTGGCAGTGGTCGAGATGGCGCCGGACAGCCTTTCGCGGATCAAGGTTCGCGACGACTTCCTCGGCCTGGTCTTCGACCGGCCGACGCAGCCCGGCAACATCGGAAGCATCGTGCGGTCGGCCGACGCCTTCGGCGCAAGCGGGCTTATCGTGACGGGGCACGCGGCGGACCCGTACGACCCCAAGTCGGTACGTGCCTCCACGGGATCGTTCTTCGCCGTGCCCGTGGTGCGGAGCCAGTCGCACCACGAGGTCATGGAGTGGCTGGAGAAGGAACGCGCTCAGGGGCGGCCGGTTGCCGTTGTCGGCACGGACGAGGACGGCGATGCCGAGGTCTCGGAATTCGATCTGACCCAGCCGGTTCTACTGCTCATCGGCAATGAGACCGCCGGCCTCAGCTCGGCCTGGCGAGAGCTCTGTGACCACGTGATCAGCATTCCGATGACGGGCTCGGCCAGCTCCCTGAACGCGTCGAACGCCGCTTCCGTCGTTCTCTACGAAGCGCGCCGTCAGCGTCTGGCGAAGCAGCGCAAGGCGTGACCTTCCGAGGTCACGTCCAGACCTCGCCGCTGACCGCTCTCTTGTAGACCGCCAGGTACTGGCGGGCGATGGTGTGGTGGCCCCATCGGTCCACCGCTGTTTCGCGCACGACCTTGGCCGTGGGAAGCGACGCCAGCACCCCCTTCGCGTCGCCGGGTGTGATCTCCTGTCCGATCGGCAGCACCGTACCGACGCCGGGGACGATCTCCGGCAGGCATCCGTTGTCCGTGGCGACCACCGGGGTACCGCTGGCGGCGGCCTCCGAGACCACGGTGGCGCCGGGCTCGATCCATCGTCCGCCGAACGGTCCTCCCCACGGCTGGGACAGCACGAGCTGCGCTCGGGCGCGTGTGATCAGTCGGGTACGGGCGCTGCCTCCGACCTCGCCCACATAACGGACGGTGTGCGGGAAGTCGGCCAGCAGCGCGTCCAGGTAGTCCTTCTCCCAGGCAGGTCCGGCGACCGTCAGCGGCACGCCGGCGGCGTGCGCGAACGCCGCCGCCTCGCGCACGCCCTTGTGCGCGGAGACCCGGCCCAGGAAGAGGAGATAGTCGTCCTTCACCTCCTGGAACTGACAGCGCGCGGGGTTGACCGGTAGCCGGATCACCGGGGCGGAGACTGACCCCGCGGCAGCGCGTTGCGCGCGGGAGAGGTAGATGCCGTTGGTCTGGAGCTCCGGCACGCTGTTGAGGTGGTGTGTGCTCACCGTGGGTCTGTGGTTGTTGGCCGGCAGTGCGGCGGTGTTCGAGTGGTCGTGGACGATGTCCGGGCCGAAGGCTTCGATGGCGGCGTGGATCTCGGCCTTCTCCACTGCGTCGGACACCGTGACGCCGTCCTGGACCGGGCTTCCTGGAGCTCCGAGGAGGAGGATCTCGCACCCGGCCTCCAGCAGTCCGTCTATGAGCGTGGCGACGACCCACTGGATGCCGCCGTAGCCCTGGGGCGGCACGGTGATCCACTGGCGGGGGTCGGCGCCGTACCGGTACGGCGGGATGACCATGGCTACCTTCATCGGTCGCTCCTGGGCTCGGCGTCGGCGTCGCTGGCCCGGCTCCGTGTGATGGCCTCCCGGCACACTCCGAGAATCACGCTGGCGGTGTAGAGCAGGGCGAGGGCGGCCCGCACCGCACGCGCGCCGTCTCCCGAGCGGTTGCGGTTCCATTCCTTGGTGATGCCTCGCCGCGCGTCGTTACGCCGTGCTTCGCTGCGGCCCTGCCAGAAGGCGCGGCGCAGCAGGTAGGACAGGGTCAGCCGGTGGGCGGGGATCAGGTGTTGCACCTCGGCGTCGTGCAGGATCGTCGCGGTGGCACCGCGCGCGGTCATCTCCCGTACGAAGGTGGTGTCCTCGGCGGAGATGAGGGAGCCGCCGATCCGGCCGAGGCGCTCGTCGAAGCCGACTCCCAGTAAGCGGGCGTGCTCGACATCGATGGCGAAACTGCCGCCCCAGATCGACGCCGGCCGGGCCGGCGCGTGCGAGCCGAGGTAATGCAGTTGTCCGGAGGTGAGGAACCACGGGCGTCGGCGCCCTTGAAGGTGAGCGGTGATCCTCGTCCCGGTGACGTGTGCGCCGGCGGTCAGGGCTTCGCGTATCCGGGTCAGTGCCACGGCGGTGGGGACGATGTCGTCGTCGAGGAAGACGACGTGCTGCGTCGTGGCCTCCTTCAGGGCCTTGTTGCGGCTGTGGGAGAGGCCCTGGTTCCCCTCGTTGCAGATGACGCGGATGCGGGACGGAGGCGGCGAGGCGTCTGTGGACAGCGTGGGCAGGTGCTGGGCGGGCATGTCCGCTATGACCAGGAGGCGGTCCCTGGGGCCCATGGCCGCGGCCGTGCGGGTGACAGCCGCCGACAGGCTGTCGGAGCGGTTGCTGCAGATGACGATGGTGAGAGGTAAGTCGGCGCCGAGGATCATGGGCGCACCTCCTGGCGGGGGCGTGGGCTGCGCTTTTGGTGGCTGATGGTCCGCAGCACATCGGCCAGGTTTTCGAGGGCGGCGATGGCCCAGTGCCTCGTGCTTCCCTCGGTTGTGTGGACGCGTTGGATCTTCAGCTCCCGGTATGCGGTCACGATCTCGGGAGCGACCTCAGCAGGCGCGCTCCATCCGCTGTCGACGTGGACGATCACTGCCGAGCAGCCGAGAGCGAGTGCCGGAGCGGCGTCGTGGTCGGGCCGGTCGCCGACGACCGTGGTGTGTTCGGGCTTCCAGCTCAGCCGGTCCATGGCCCACTTGAAGAGGCGGGGGTCGGGTTTGGCGTAGCCGACGAGGGAGTCGAGCGCGACGAGTTGGACTTGCTGCTCGATTCCGAGGGTGCGCAGGGCGGCGAGGCATTCCGGGGGCTGGTTGGCGACGATGCACACCTCGTACTCCTCGGCGAGGTGCCTGAGGGCGTCGACGGCTCCGGGGACGGGCTGGACCAGCGAGGTCCAGCGCTCGCGGACGCCCTGCCAGCTCTTCGTGCCGTTGGGCGGGAACAGGCTGGGCGGGGGTGATCCGGGCGCGCGGCCCTGGTAGAAGCCGCGCATGGCCTGGAGGAAGGCGTCCATGGGGAAGGCGGGATCGTCCGCGCGCGTGAGCTCCCAGACGCCCTGGAGCCAGGCGAGGTCGAAGGGCTCGTCGTAGTAGAGGACGCCGCCGACGTCGACGGCCAGGGTGCGGCGCGTCATGACGTGGCCGCTCGTCCGGCGGCCCAGGTGAACCACTCGGGCTGGTCCGCGGTGTCGTTCTCGATGCTGAGGGAGGTCACGGGTTCCACGGGGCCGTGTTCACGGGCCCAGGCCGCGGTGCGTCGCAGACCTTCGGCGAGCGGGGTGTCGGCCCAGTCGCCGAGCGTCTTACGGGCGAGGCTGTTGTCGGTGTACGCGGCGTGGACCTCGTCGCGGGCCGCCAGGTGCTTGATGGGGTGGTCGGGGACGCCCATGGCGGTGCGCACGGCGTGCGCCATGTCCAGCACGGTGCTCGTGTGCGAGGAGCCGACGTTGAAGACCTGGCCCCAGGCGGCCGGCTGGTCGGCGGCGGCGAGGAAGGTGCCGACGATGTCCGGGGCGTAGGTGAAGGCGCGGATCTGGCTGCCGTCTCCGTACACGCTGACCGGCTCGCCGCGCATGATCTGGTTGAGGAAGATGGCGACGGCGTTGCGGTACGGGTCGCCCATGTTCTGCCGCTCGCCGTAGACGTTGTGCATGCGCAGGGCGAAGTACGGCAGACCCTGAAGCTGCATGGTGACCGCGAGTTCGCGCTCCACTGCGAGTTTCGCGTTGCCGTAGCTGTCGGCGGGGACGGGCCGCTCGTCCTCGCGCATGGGGACGTGTCCGTGGCCGTACACGGCGACCGACGAGGCGAAGCCGAAGAACCTGACCTTGGCGGCCAGCGAGGCGTTGATCAGGTTGATGCTGCCGAGCAGGTTGACGGAGTAGTTGTGGTGCTTGACGGCGTGGCTGATGCCTTCGGCGGCGAAGGCGGCGAGGTGGTAGACACCGTCGAAGCGGTACGAGGCGAAGAGTTCGGCGACCGTGGCCTGGTCGGCGACCGAGCCGACGACGAGGGTCGCGCCGTTGGGCACGTTCTCGGTCTTGCCGCCGTCGAGGTTGTCTAGGACGACGACGTCGTCGCCGCGCTCGATCAAGGACGCGGCAAGGTGGGACCCGATGAAGCCGGCGCCGCCGGTCACCAGATGTGTGGGCATGGCGTGTCTCCCTTTGGCGTGAGTGGGGACCCGCCGCGGCTCTGGACTGGGCCGCAGCGGGTCGTGCGCGGTGCGGTGCGGTGCGGGCAGGCGGACCGCCTGTGCGACTGGTGGTTCAGGCTCCGAGGAGCTTGTTGATCTGAGCGAAGTCGCTGCGGGCGCGGTCCGTGATCAGCGGGAGCCGCTGACGCAGGGTGGTGCGGAGCGCGGTCGCGTCGGTGTCGTTGACGATCTGGTCGATGACCGTGGTGTCCTGGGCGAAAGCGCGGACGTCCGCGTGGATGCCGGCAACGTCGACTGTGTGACCGTAGGTTTCGGCGAGCACTCCGTTGAACTTGTGCGAGTGGCCGATCGCGATCGCCGGGGCGCCGCCGGACAGCGCGCCGATCGCGGCGTGCAGGCGCTCGGAGATGACGAGTTCGGCCTGTGACAGCACGCCCTTGTAGTCGGATGCCGTCAGCGCGCCGGGCAACGCCATGACCTCGGGCAGGCCGGCGGCTTCGGCGATACGGGCGGCGAGGATCCGGTCGTCGTTGTGCGGGCGGGAGTCGTGGCAGTGCGGGACGAGGACGACCGGCATCTTCCGGGTGCGGACGAGGGAGGTGGCGAGTCGCGTCAGTGCTGCCGCGTGCTGGGACTCCTCCAGTGTGCTGAAGCGGGTGATGCCCTGGCTGGGGGCGAGGCAGAGGTACGGGTCTTCGGGGGCGAGTCCCAGCGGTCTGAGCACGGACGCTATTCGCTCGCTGGCGGCTGTCGGCAGCAGGAAGGCGGGGTCGGAGGACAGCCGCACACGGTGTTCGGGAAGGCCGAGCTTGCCCACGAGGTAGTCGAGGGAGACGCTCTCCCGGACGGTGAGGAGATCGCACCGGGTGGCGACCGCGAGCCATGCCTCGGCATCGGCCGGGTCGTCGAAGGGGCCGACGGACTGGCCGATCATGACCGTCGGGATGTCCCGCTGCTGCGCCGCGGTGAGGGCTCGGAGGTACGGCGTGGAGACCCCGTAGTCCGAGGTGTGCAGGTCGCCCCCGGTGGCGATGACCAGATCGGTTTGAGCGAGGAGCTGTTCGCGGCGTTCGGCGAGTTCGGCGGGGCTCTCTTGGGGGCGCATCTGCTGCCAGGAGCGGGAGACGACGAACGGGTCGGCCACGCAACGCGCGCCGGTGGGGGCGAGGGATTCCGTGTCGAGCACCGGGGTTTGGGTGAGGACGGTGACGTTGTCGCCTTCCCTGGGGTCTTTGGTATTCAGCTGCTCGATGATGGAGCGGGCCAGGGCCTCGACGCCGCGGCTCTCACAGCTGGTGATGCCGGTGATCAGGACGTTGGACACAGCAGACCTCTCAGGGATCATCGGGTGAACCGGATGAGTTCCGCCAGAACCGCGCGGTAGTTGAAGCGTTCGTGTACTCGGCGCTGGATGGTCGCCAGCCGCTCGCGGTACCGGATCGACTCACGGACCATCCGGGCGAGGCTGTCGGCCGGATCGTCGTCGAGCAGGAAGAGCCCCACGTCGTCGCCATAGAGCGCGGACAGATAGCCCAGGTCCGGCCAGAGCGCGGGGATGCTGCCCGAGGCCAGGGTCTCGAACATGCGGGGGGTCAGCAGCTCCATCCGCGCGAGCAGCGGACGGGCCAGCACCGGCGTGATCGCCGCCTGGGACATGGTGGAGACCACGTGCCCGAACGGAACGGGTGGAGCCACCTCGACACCGTGATCCCGCATCCAGCCGGACACGCTGGTGGTGGCGGTCAGGTGGTCGGGGTGCGGAGCGCCGGTCCACCAGCGTCCGCACACGCGGATGCGTTGGATCGGCGGCTGGGCGGCGGCTGCGGCCCGGATGAGGCTGGTCATCTCGTTCCAGCGCCACCAGTTCGCGCCGACGTACTGCAGCTCGTACGGCAGTGTCTGCGAGTGCGGGAGGTCGCTGGCGAGCCGGTGGATGTCTGGCATTCCGAAGTAGCTGAAGAACTCGGCCCCGTCGGGAAGTTCATTCAGGCGCGGCTGCAGGATCAGATCGCTGAGGTCGGCATACAGCTTGTGCCAGGACTCGATGGTGTCCGCACCCGCGTTGTCGTCCGCGCCGGCGGTGACGTACGGGCCCCAGTGACCGTCGGGATCCACGATGATGCGCCGCTGCCGCGGCACGGCCTCGCAGAGTTCACGCTGCTGGGTCGAGAGGAACTGCCTGCTCTCGAAGACGAGGACCAGGTGGGTGGCCCAGCTGATGTCGTCCACGAGCGGCAGGTGACCGTTCACCGTGCCGTCCAGGCGCGACAGTTGGCTTGAGACGCCGACCTCGCATCCGGATGCCGAGGCGACCCGGGCGTACTCGGCGATCATGTGGCTGGAGCCCGCGTTCCAGTGGAAGACGCCAGCGAACAGAATCCGGGGTGTGGTCATCGCGCACCCCTTGCCTGCGGTTGAGCGGGGCTGCCCGTCGGCGAGCCGAGCCGGCGGTGGGCACGTCGCCGGGCCCGGATCAGAGGTGCGCGGCGCACGAGCCAGCACACGGCTTTCGCGGTTTCCCAGGTCCCGCGCCACCAGGTGGTCACTCCGCCCACGCCACGTCCACGCAGATCGTCCCTCAGCCACCGGGACGCCAGTCGCAGCATGGGCTGCGGGCGCCAGTCGATGTCGGTGAGGAGGTAGTAGTAGCGGTTGCGGCGCATCTGGACGCGCCGATAGCTGCTGCCGGCCGTTCCTCCACCGCCGAAGTGCTGTATGCCGATATCGAGCAGGAGCGCGACGCGCCATCCGGCCCAGCGGACGCGGCGGCACAGATCGGTCTCCTCGTAGTACGTGTGGAAGACCTCGTCGAGGAGTCCGACGGTGCGCAGCAGCGCGGCACGTACGAAGAAGGCGGAGCCTTGGACGTACGCGTGCTCCAGGGTGTTCGGGGCCCGGCCTTCGGGCGGGCTGGCCGGCGAGGGGTGGTTCGGCCAGTCGCCGGCGAAGGCGTGCTGCTCGCCCCAGCGCAGAGCGGACTTCGACCAGTCGTTGTACGCGCCCAGAGCGGTGCTGCCCGACTCCTCGTACTCGTACTGCATGGGGCCGACCACGCCGTAGTCGGTCCAGGTCTCCATGAACTCGGCCAGGTCGCGCACCAGCGACTTCGGGGTTTGGGTGTCCGGATTGACGAGGAAGACGTAGTCGACGCCCTCGGCGAGGGCCGCGCGCATCCCGATGTTGTTGGCGCGGGCGAAGCCGACGTTGCTCTCGTTCTGGATGACCCGCACCTCGGGAAAACGGTCCTTGACGAAGGCCGTGCTGCCGTCGTGGGAGTCGTTGTCGACGTACCAGACCGTCAGGTCGATCCTGGGGACGTCGCTGTCCAGGAGCGTAGCGAAGCAAGGCTCCAGCCAGCGGGACTCGTTGGTGCCCACGGTGATGGTGGCCACCCGCACCCTGGGACTCTCGCCAGTGGGGTCGGGGACGGTCACGGCAGCTCCAGCTCAGCGGGGGCGAACTCGACGACGATGCTGCGCCGGATCCTCGGAGAGGTGTTGCGGCGTGAGGCGTGGGCGATGCGCACGTCGTGTACGGCGACGTCACCGGCCGAGAGCGGGAGGGCGCGGGCCGGGCCCCGCGCCCGGAGCGCCTCGGCCTCTTCCGCGTCGGGCGTCAGGTGGGAGCCCGGGACGAACTCGAGGCATCCGTTGCCCACGTCGGAGTAGTCGAGGAAGACGCTGAGGTTGCACACGGTGTGCGGAGGGACATTGGTCCGGTCGCGATGCCAGGGTACGGGGGCGGCCACTCCCGGCAGTTTGACGATCATTGCGCAGGCGGTGGCGCGTACGGGCCCGCCGAGGATCGCGACGGCCATCGGGTGCAGCGGGCCGTCGTCGGCGTAGAGGCGTGTCGCCGCCGGGGATCCCTGGTTCTCCAGGTTGTGGATGCGATAGAGAACGGGTGCGTCCGTGCCTGCGGGTGTGAAGTGCCAGTAGTCCTCCGAGCGGAACCCGTCCTGGGTGAAGCGCCGGATCAGGGCATCAGCCTCCGTGCGGAGGGCTTCGAGGGACTCTCCCGCGATCTTCCGGGATAAGACCGCGTAGCCGTCCGCACGGAAGTCCTGCAGAAACCCGTCGCCGAGCTGCTGCCTGTGCGACACGGCCTCGGCGGACTCCGTCTCTCGTGGTGCGTGTCGCGTCATCGTTCCCTCACTGCGGTGTCGTTGAGCTGCGCGGCGAACCAGTCGATGGTGGTGCTCAGGCCCTTGCGGGGATCGGTCTCCGGCTTCCAGCCGAACTGCTCCCAGGCGAGGGCGATGTCCGGTCTGCGGCGCTCCGGGTCGTCGACCGGGCGGTCGACGAACTCGACGGGTGCGGCGGAGCCAGTCAGTTCACGCACCAGGTGTGCGAGTTCCAAGACCGTGGTCTCGGCGGGATTGCCTAGGTTGACGGGGCCGGGGTGGCTGCCTGCGGCGACGGCGAGGATGCCCCTGACCGTGTCGCCGACGTAGCACAGGGACCGCGTCTGCGAGCCATCGCCAGTGACGGTCAGTGGCTCGCCCGCCAACGCCTGGCGGATGAAGTTCGGTACCGCTCGCCCGTCCTCCGCGCGCATCCGCGGCCCGAACGTGTTGAAGATCCGCACGATCGCGGTGTCGACACCGTGCTCGGCGCGGTAGGCGGTGGTCGCCGCCTCCGCGAACCTCTTCGCCTCGTCGTACACGCTGCGAGGCCCCACCGGGTTGACGTTGCCCCAGTAGGACTCCCGCTGAGGGTGCTCCAGCGGGTCGCCGTACACCTCGGAGGTGGAGGCGAGTACGAAGCGGGCCTTCTTCTCTCTGGCCAACTCCAGGGCGCTGAAGGTTCCCAGGGAACCGGCCCGAAGCGTCTGGACCGGCAGACGCAGGTAGTCCTGCGGGGAGGCCGGCGAGGCGAGATGGAGTACGAGATCGACTTCCCCGGGTATCGGGATCGCGTCGGTGACGTCGTGGACCATCAACTCGAACCGGTCGTCCAGCTGTCGGTGCACGACGTTGTCCTCCGTGCCCGTAAGGAAGTTGTCCACGCACACCACGTCGACACCGCTGTCGAGCAGCAGGTCGCACAGGTGTGAACCGACGAATCCACAGCCGCCGGTGACGACCACGCGGCGGAAGGGGGCCCGGTTCGAGTCCGGGCCGTGCCTCCGTAAAGAGGTACTCATAACGCCTCATTCCTCACAATGTGAACGAAAGTTGGCATGGCTGTGCCACACAGCAGATGTAGCGAGAAGTGCGACGAGCTCAGCGGCGTTCGGCAGGGCCGACATGCAGCCGCAGTGCCCGGTGAGCGCGACCAGGAGCAGGCTTCGGTCGGATTTCGCCGTTGTCCCTCAGCGGGGTTCGGCGACAGCCTGGTCAATCAATTCGACGACGACATCGTCATCGGCCTACCAGGCTTCACCCCGTCGCGCCGGAGTCCCCTGTGGCTCTATCGGCGTCGGCGACGAGTTCGGTCTGTGACCAGGCCGTCGTCCTTGACGACATCCGGGCCCGACCAGCCGTTGAAGCAGCGGTGTACGATGCAGCGTGCCACGCCGGCAGCGACCGGTTCGGCCGCCAGAGAGCACCGGAGCCGAGGCGTCCTTGTGGACTGCCTGGTGTTGAGCGTCAAGGTCATCATCTGGCCCTTGCCAGACGTGGTCCCTTGCCTACGCACGGCTTCACCTCCATGGGGGAGCCACCGCGAGATGCGGAGCACGCGCGGTTGGCCCGCACTCCACAATGACGGTGAACAGCCCTCCTGCTTATGAGTGTTTATGAGCGTGCTGTCGTCGCCCCGTCCGGCAGGCGTTCGCGCATGCGGACCGCGCTCCTGGCCCCCGGGGCGAGGTTCCTCATGTACGTGATGGCCTCCGCGGAGCGGCCGGTGCAGGTGAACCCGGACTTGATCAGCACCCGCCCGGAAGCGTGGTTGTCGGGGTGGTGCTTGGCGTCAACGGAGGCCAGGCCGAGCGTTGTGGAGGCGAAGTCGAGCACGAGCGCCACCGCCGTGGTGGCGTACCCGTGACCCCATGCGTCGTCTCGAAGGATGTAGCTGAGCGCCGCCGAGGTACGGGCGGGGCGTAGCTTGATCACGCCGACCAGGTCGTCAGCGTGATCGATGCCGAAGCAGTACAGCATCCGCGGCGTCGCACGACTTTCGGCGATGCGATCGGTCACCCAAGAGGCGGCGTTCTCAGCGGTCAGGGGCGCTCGCGGCAGGTACCTCACGGAAGCGGCGCTGTAGATGCGGCGGACCGCGGGTGCGTCGGTCAGGGCCACCTCGCGGAGCGAGATCACGGCTCAACCTTGAGCAGGAGCTCCGCCAGCTCACCGGCCGTGGGCCTGTCCTCGGGTACGGCAGCGAGCGCGGGCCGGAGGGCGTCCTGCAGCTCGGGCCACACGGCCGGTGCGAACGGCAGACGGCCAGTGGCGATCGCGTCTCGAACCCCGTCCGGGCCCGCGGCCTTCCGGTCGATACCCGCGGCCTTGTAGTCGAGCGGCCAGCCTCCCGAGGCGCACGTCCACAGGACACCAGCGAGGGCGTACGTGTCGCTGGAGCGCGTCGGCGTCACCGGACCGTCTCCGCGTGCGACGGCGGCAGCAAGTTCCGGCGCCATGAGATGCACGATGCCACCGCTGAAGCCGCTGACCGGCTCCTCGCCCTCACGCCAGGACCAGGCGAAGTCGATCAGGCGGACGCCCGCCGGGGTGTGGATGCCGTGGGACGGCTGGAGGTCGGCGTGGATCCATCCAGAGGCGTGCAGGTCGGCGACTGACCGGCACAGATCAGCGCCACCTCGGAGTGCGGCTTCACGTCCGCCCGTGCCCTCGCGAGTGGGGGTGAAGACCGCCCAGGTGGAGGGGCCGGTGAACCAGGGCGTGACGAGCCACGAGCCGCCGTCGTACGAACCGGAGACCGCCTCGTATTCGGCAAGACCCATGGCCGCCAGGGTGGTTGCCTCTCGCAGCGTGGCGGCCACACCGTCGTCGTATCCGATTTTCACCGCGACCGTGCCCTCGGGGCCGACGGCCTTCCAGACCGCGGAGCCACGCCGGTTGGTCAGCTCCTTCAGGTCGACAGTGCCGCCGCAGGCGGCTTCCGCGGCTGCGAGGGCTTCGGGGGGACAGGGAGGGAACGCGACCATGCCTTTACCGCCTGCCAATCGTGTGAGATTCGCTCGAGAACATCGCTCCCATCGTCTACCGCGACCGAGAGGGCATCCGCGAGATCAGGGGTGTCCTTCAGGAACTGAGGGTCGCGGGCTCTCACGGCGGGGCGAACAGGGAGGAAGGAACACGGGGGAGGCGGGATCGGGCGGCTTGATCTGTCGAGCCGCTGCTCGCCTCCCTGGAACTTCCCGAACATGACACCGACAGGGCCGTACAGGTTCTTCAGTGCCCAGTGCGGCCACGCCATCAACTCACGGTGTTCGACTCCTTGGACGTCCCCCAGGATGACGACGTTCTCACAAACGAGAGCCCCTCTCGGGCGAGCCGCGAGTGGACGAACCCACTCCGCGGCCTGCACTCCCGCATGGAACAGACCAGCTTCCACGGACTCGGGATCGCTGCTTGCGATCTCGTACACCGTCCAAGCCGTCAGACCGTGTCGTAGGGAAGGAGCGAGGTAGGGGCAATGCGCGGACACACGGTCGATGTAGCCCGTGATGTCCACGGTCCGCGGAGCCGTGGTACGTGCCTCGACCAGGCGGAGCGCCCTGGCACGGGACCAGGACGCTCCGGTCAGAGGGCCGGTCGTCATCCGGCCGCGAGTGCCGAGATCTTCGGTGCGACGTCGCCGCCGTCGCCCGGGATGGGGCTGCAGTCCCACTCCGCCCACACCTCGCCGGTCTCGCGGTAGCGCGCCATGGCCCGCTCGTCGAGCACCCCGTCCGCGCCGGTGAACCACACCTCGGGCAGCGGGCCGAACATCTCCACGTAGGCGTCGACCCAGGAGATCCGGCCGTAGCCGGTGTTCTCCACGTGGTTGATCAGCCGGCCGGCGCTCTGCGCGCAGAACTCCGCGTACTCGGGCTTGTCCAGGAGCTGGTGCCACTCGGCGTCGATGGCGGCCGAGAACATCTCGGGCGCGACCTGGCCGGCGTCGAACTGCCGAACCGAGACCTGGAAGAACTTGCCCAGCTCGGTCCTCTCGGGGGTCTGGACAGCGGTCACGCTGAACTCCTCTCATCTGGCGGAAGCGGTTTTGGCACGAGTGTCGGGAATCCCTCGGGACTGACTCCCAAGGCCGGTTGGCACCCGCCGTGCAGTTGATCGCGGAGACTCGGCGGGCCCCGCGCGGCTGCACCGACCGGTCAGGTCGCGGGCCCTCGGATGGCCGGCATCTCGTGGTGGAGACCCTTCCAGTTCGCACACATCGTGAGCGGACAGGTTGTCCGCAGGTTTCCGGAGCGAGGAGAGTTGACGGATCAGCATGTTGTGCTACGGGCGGCGAACCAACTGCGCGGATTCGGAGTGCAGTTGAGGGGTCCGTTCAGGAACCCGAGGAAGGGCTTTCAAGGGACCGGCCACCTTGCTACCGAGCTTCCGCTGCCGTGTTTGGGTGATCGGCCGACGCGGCAAAGTAGTCCTGTGAAAAGTTCGGCAGCTGGGGGATACGCCTGATCACCTAGGGGTGAGACCGGGATGGCTCGCGGGGTGGAGAGGCACTGTTCGGTGTGCCGTGCGACGCTCAGCCGATTCAACGTAGGACCGCAGTGTGGGCCCTGCCAGAGGGGCGGTGCAGTACCCCGAGTCGGACGTGAGTTCTGGGCGGAACCCGCAGTCGTGGCAGCGATCCGTGTCTGGGATTTCGGTGTGGTCGTGCGGCTCTTCCGGCAACACACCGGCCTCTCACAGGCAGCGGTCGCCCGGCTCGTCAACATCGACCAAGCCGAAGTGAGCCGGCTGGAGCGCGGCCGGAAGAAGATCCGCGACCGTCGCCAGCTCGCACAGTGGGGCGAGGCACTTGGAGTGCCTGACGGCCTCCTGGGACCGTTACCCGACGTCGACCGGCCGTTGTCGATGGCGGACAGCTTGGGCAACCACCTGACGCTTCCTGACGGACACGGGCAGCTCCTGCTGCCCGCCGGGCGGAACCTGCCACCTACGGCGCTTCCCACGCTGACAGGGCCAGTCGCCTCCTTACAGGGCGACGCTCTGCTTCTCGCGTCGAGCGGGGAGGCCGAGGCATGGAGTCGGATGCCGCTCAGGGCCCTGCTCGCCGTGCACCACAGCGGAGACGGGACACAGCGGTACTTCGTCACGGACGCGCGCGGGGGCGCCCGTGACGAAGCCGGAAGCCCCTTCGCCATTCCCATGGCCTACGAGTTCGACGACTTCACCTTGGGGATCCTCTGGGCTGCGGCAGGGTTCGACTCCACCATCCTTGGCGACGACGCGGCGCTTTACGGAGAGCTGGACCTTCCATCACAGGACTTGTCAGGAGTAGGCCGTCAGTCGGTCACTCTCGACGGCCTCACCGACGGCTCCCAGATGCTCGTCGGCTCGCGGGCATGCGCCCGGTTCATCCTCGACCAGCGCGACCAGCTGGGCGGCGATCCGGTCTTCTGGACCCGCGAACAGCGAGGGGAGGAAGCCGCGACCTGGCTGCTCTTCGAGCACAAGCACCGCTACCTTGAGCTGATGGCTCCCGCGCGAGCACACGACGGCGTTGGACGAGCCTTCTGCGTTCCCCACCAAGAGGTCGCCGCCTCGCCCAAGTACGAGCGCGTGTTGCTGTTCCTCGCGATCGCGCTGATGGAGTCGTACGGCATCACGACCTGGGTGACCGACGAGGCGGACCTCCAGCAGACGGAGGGCTTCGCGCTAGTTCCTGGTCACCGGGCCGCCATAGCGACCTGGGTACGCGCTGAATCCGCGCCCCAGACCGCTCTGACTTCCGGGGCGCGTTCCCTGCGGGCCTTCGCGGGCATCACGGGCCACGCGCGAGCACATAGCGTCACCATGGGATCGACTAGCAGGGAGCGCCTGGCGGCGACTTCGGACTATCTCGGCCTTGACCGAGCTTGGTTGACTCACCGCTGCGGACAGCTTGCCGCTGTGGGAACCACCGGCCTCGCCAGGCCACGAAGCCGCCATCTCAGCCTCGATGCCTTGGACCGGGCCTGCGCTTACGTGGCGGCCGAGTTGCGGTCCGAGGCTGGTGCCCCTGTGGGAGCGACCCGATAGCCTGCACGGAAAGATCTCCGAGGACGAGATCCAACCAGGCTGCGCGGATCGGAAGTTGGGGCGATGGCAGGCGTGACACGAACGGTGGCTGTCTACTCTCTCGGCGGCACCATCGCCATGACCACCGACCCGGCGACCGGAGGAGTCGTGCCGGCTCTCTCCGCCCATGACCTTCTGGCGGCTGTCCCCGGCCTGGATGGTCACGGCATTGACCTGCGCGTGCACGACTTCCGCCGGGTGCCCGGTGCCTCGCTCACCTTCGACGACCTCACGGAGCTCGGCACCGAGATCGACAAGGTCCTCGACGGCGGCGACGTCGACGGGATCGTGATCACACAGGGCACCGACACCATTGAGGAGACGGCGTTCTTCCTCGACCTCCGCCACGGCCACAACCAGCCGGTCATCGTTACCGGTGCCATGCGCAACCCCACCATGGCCGGCCCTGACGGACCGGCCAACCTGTACGCGGCCGTTGTCGCGGCAGCCGACCCGCAACTGCGTGGAGCCGGGGTGCTGGTCGTCCTGAATGACGAGATCCACGCGGCACGGCATGTCCGTAAGTCCCACACCACCAGCCCTGCCGCCTTCGCGTCACCCGGCGCCGGACCCATTGGCCGGATCGCGGAGGACCGGGTACGGCTGGCTTCCCCGTTGCCTGATCGACTCGGTCCCCTGGCACCGGCTGTCCGTGACCCACGAGTGGGCCTTTACACGGTCAGCCTCGGCGACGACGGCACGCTGCTTGAAGCCTGGTCCGGCCAGTGCGACGGGCTCGTCGTCGCTGCCTTCGGCGTGGGACACGTCCCACAGCGACTCGTCGAGAGCCTCGAACGGCTCGCCGTACGTGTTCCCGTCGTCCTCGCCTCGCGCATCGGCAACGGCCCGGTCCTGACCAGAACATACGGTTTCCCCGGGTCGGAGAAGGACTTGATCAGCCGAGGGCTCATCCCGGCCGGCGACCTCGGCCCGTATCAGGCCCGCCTCCTGCTCCAGGCCTTGCTCGCCCAGGACGTGGCCCGCGAGAGCATCGCTGAGAAGTTCGCCGTTTTCGCGCGCTGATTCCGCACGTCAGCCACGCCCGAGAGGACCCGCATGCGTGCCCATGAACTGACCATCGGCCGGACGTTCGGCGTCACCTTCGACCACGGCGAGGACTTCTTCGACGCGCTCTCCACGTTCTGCCGTGACCAAGGAGTGCGGCAGGGCTACATTCCCTCGTTCATCGGTGCGTTCGCCGAAGCCGAGATCGTCGGCGCCTGCGAGAAACTCGAAGACCCGGACGCCCCGGTCTGGGCCAAGACGTATGTCACCAACGTCGAAGCCTTCGGCGCTGGGACAATCGCCCACGATCCGGAGACGGGAGGCATCCTGCCGCACATCCACGTCTCCGCCGGGCTGAAGGCACAGTCGGCCGACGGCCGTACCAGTCACCTCCTGAGCGCCAAGGTCCAGTTCCTCAGCGAACTCTTCATCGTCGAAGTGGTCTCACCGGCCATGACCCGGCCTCGAAACCCTGACATGTACGACGTGCCACTGCTCACCTTCGGCGCTCCGGAGTGATGCCCTCGTGGATCGATGAACATCCGGCTGATCCTGCCGGTCAGGAGGAGAGGAGTTCCGCGATCGCGGTCTCCAGTCCTTCCATGTCTTCCAGAGACCGGAGAACGACGTCCGCGCCGGCGCGTTCGAGTTCCGCTGCCGACGTCGTACCGGAGGTGATGCCGATGACGGGGACGCCGCCTCCGTCCCTGCCGGTACGTACGTCCTCCAACGAGTCCCCGATGATCACCGTGTTGGAGCGGTCGAAGAGGACGCCGTACTTGGCCTGGGCTCGCTTCTGCGCGATGCCGACGAGTACCGGGCGGTTTTGGTCATCGGACGCGTAGCCGCCGATCTCGGTGTCCAGGAACGATTCGAGGCCGAAGGCCGCGAGCTTCAACATGGCGTTCGCTTTGAGGTTGCCAGTGACGACGGTCGGTATGAGATCCGCCCGACCCTGAACCGCCCTCAGTGCCGCCACAGCCCCTGGCATCAGCTTTCCGTGCTGTCGGAGGTCTTCTGTGTGGCGGCCAGCCGTTTCGGCAGCAGCTCGACCATGAGGGGCAGCAGCTCCGAGACCCGGTCATCGGGAACACCGTTATCCAGGAGCATCGCGCGGATGGCCAAAGGCATCGTGACTCCGGTGCCTCGGGCCGGCAGGCGTTCGACCGGGTACCCGACGATCTCCGCGAAGGTCTCGCGATAGACCTGCCGATCGATCTGGCCGACGTACAACAGGGTGCGGTCGATGTCCCACAGCACGAGGGACGGTTCGGCTTCTGTCACTCCCGACTCCTTGCCATCCACCAGGGCGGCACCCCCCTGTGGTCGCGAGCGTACGGGGGTTGGGACCGACTCGGCATGCCCGCGTAAGCGCCTGGCTACTGTCCGCTGCCGGATGGTGAAGGCGGCTTTGCGGTACGCGCAGGATTCGCGCGGACAATCTGTCCGTAGGTAGTTCGGAGCCTACCCCTTGACTGGAGGGCCTCGACCCCACTCACCTTGCGCCCTATTGGTGACGAATTGCGCCGCTTCGACTGTGTAGTCGGAGGCCGAGGAGTGAACAGCGAGGTACGTCACGCCCGTTCGGTGGCTCCACGCCGTGGGCGCGCGGCCATCGGCTCTGTTAACAGTTGGCGACCAAGGGCGCAGGCTTGGACATTATCCGTACTCTGATCGAAGTGCTTCATCGCGAAGGGACAGCTCGACCGATGAGTGAAAACCTGACACTGGGAGACCGTCTCCGCGTCGCTCGCAGGACACGGAAGCTGTCCGCCGCCCAACTGGCACAGAAGATCGCCGTCTCCCCGAGCTACGTGCAGAAGCTGGAGTCGGGTGCGCGTAAGGCCTCGCCCTCGCTGGTGCTGGCGCTCGCCAAGGCGCTGCGTTTCGGGCCCGAGGTCCTGACCGGCCAGCCGTACTACGGTGAGCCGGAGGCGGAGGACGGCGTCCACGCCGTCATACCCGAGCTCCGCCGCCTGCTGCTCTGCTACGACAGCCCCGACGACCTGGAGATCGCCCCGCGGGCGCTTCCGGTGCTCGCCTCGGAGGTCGACCAGGTGGCGGCCCTGCGCCGTGATGCCCGGTACGCCCCGATGGGCCCCCTGCTGCCGCCGATCATCACCGAACTGACCCACGTCGCCCTCGGCGGCGACAATGGCGACCGGGCCAAGGCCTTCTGGCACCTCGCGCGCGCGTACCGCGCCGTCAACTCCCTCGCCCACAAGATGGGTCACCACGACCTGTCGAACACGGCGTTGGAGCGCGTCCGTTGGGCGGCGGACCGCTCCGGTGATCCGCTGCTGCAGTTCACGGCCGGCTACCTCGTCGCCGGAGCGATGCTGCGCCAGGGCGCGTACACGCCGGCACGCCGCAAGCTCCTCGGGCTGCGGACCGAACTTGAGCGGCTCCAGCCCGAGCGCTCCTTCTCGGAGGACGCGCTCGCCGTCGACGGCGCGCTGCTGCTGAAGCTGGCCGTTCTCGAAGCCCGGGAGAACAACGCCGATCGCGCCGACGACTACCTGCGGGAGGCGGAGCAGGTCGCCGCCATGGCAGGCAACCGCGACTCCCTGGCGTACGAGATGTCGTTCGGCCCGACGAACATCCGCATCCACGAGGTGCACGCGATGATCGACACGGGCGACACCGAGCAGGCTCTCGCCCGTCTCACCGAATGGTCCTCGGTTCCCGGCGGCGAGTGGGCGCCGCCTAGTACTCCAGTCTGACTTCGCGAGCTTGCAGCGGGTCCGGCTGGGAATGGGTACGGCCACCGCGTGATCATCGGTTGGTGTGTGGACAAACGAAGATCGTGCGGTGGCCGCGGGCCATAGCGTAGACCCTGCCCGCTGGCGGATGATGTTCGACCAGGTCATGGCCCGGATCGCGGGCCGGTTCGGCCGGGTCGAGCCGCGGGCGAGTGCCCGCGCCTATCTGCTCGGGCTGCTGTCGAAGGCGGAGCGGAAGAACTGCTGGCAGCTGGCCGAACAGGCCGGCCTGGCCCGGCCGGGGCCGATGCAGCGGCTGCTGCGTTACGCCCGCTGGGACGCCGATGCCGTCCGTGACGACCTGCGTGCCTATGCCGTCGACCATCTCGGCGCCGACGGCGCGGTGCTGATCGTGGACGAGACGGGCTTTGTGAAGAAGGGACGCTCCTCGGCGGGCGTGCAGCGGCAGTACACCGGCACCGCGGGACGCATCGAGAACTCCCAGGTCGGCGTGTTCCTCGCCCTGGCCACCAGCCGGGGCCGGGCCCTGATCGACCGCCGGCTCTATCTCCCCGAGCACTCCTGGTCCGATGACCCCGAACGCCGCCGTGCGGCCGGGATACCCGAGACGGTGCAATTCGCCACCAAGCCCCGCCTGGCCTCGGAGATGATCGCCGCCGCGCTGGACGCCGGGGTGCAGGCACCGTGGGTGACCGGCGACGAAGCCTACGGCCAGGACCCCCGGCTCCGCGCCGCCCTGGAGGCCCGCGGCACCGGCTATGTGATGGCCGTCGCCTGCTCGACGACAGTGACGATCAACCAGGGCCGCACCCCCGTCCGCGCAGACACCGTCGCCGGCCGCCTGCCCGCCACGGCCTGGCAGCGGCACAGCGCGGGCAACGGCGCGAAGGGCCCGCGCCACTACGACTGGTCCTGGATCCACATCGGCACCGGCGAACACCGGCACCTGCTGATCCGCCGCAACCGCACCACCGGGGAACTCGCCTTCTACCTGTGCTGGTCACCCACCACGGTCGCCCTGGCGGAGCTGGTCCGTGTCGCCGGCGTCCGCTGGAGCGTCGAGGAGTGCTTCCAGGCCGCCAAGGGCCAGGTCGGCCTCGACCACTACCAGGTCAGGCACTGGACCTCGTGGCACCGGCACATCACCCTCGCCATGCTCGCCCTGGCCTTCCTGGCCGCCCTCGCCGCCGACGCGGCACCGAAGCGGCCCACCGATCCCCACCGCCCAGCCCGCAGCAGTGAACAGATCTCTTTGACCGTCCCGGAGATCCGCCACCTGCTCACCGCCGTCTTCGGCCCACCGGCCATGACCGCTGCCAGGCTGCTGCAGTGGTCAACCTGGCGCAGGCGCCACCAGGCAACAGCCCGACACAGCCACTACCGACGTCGATCCGTCGGCAAACGTGCTGGATAGATCACGAAACCGCACTGGAGTACTAGCATGACCGTCGGCGAGCGTTCGAGCCACCACTTCATCGACGTCGCCTCTGCGAAGCTCGCGGAGAACGACCGGGAGGGTGCCTTCGCGGACCTCAAACGCGCACGGAAGGTCGCGCCCAACCACACGCGGTTCCACCCGTCCGTTCGCGAGACGACCGCCGCGCTGCTCAGGATGGACGCCCATCCCTCCAACGAGCTTTCCGCATTCGGTAGTTGGACGGGCATTGGCACAACCTGAGTCTCTGTCAAGGACTTTGGCGAACGGACCCCACGGACAGACTGTCCGCGCAGGGCACCTTGCTGAATGGAATGGTCTCTTCACACGCAGTGGTGAGGAGGCCTTTTCCATGTCCGACGACAATCCCGCAGCCCGCGCGAACCCGCCGCGCTGGATGCCTATCGGCGAGGAGCCCGAGCTGTGCTCGGCGGGCGAGTGGTGGGATGCCGTACGTGCCGTGGAGGACGTCGGCCGCCGCGCGATCGAGATCCTCGGCGAGGGTGACGAACCGGTCGGCCCGGTGATCCTGGACCACGGAGGCCCGGAGCCCCGGATGTACTTCCTGGTTCCCGTGGGCACTGCGGCCCGCTGGGAGGAGCCGGGCACCGTCGCGCTGGGGCAGAAGTGCCACGTCGTCGTACCGTCCGCCGAGAGCACGACGCCTCCGGGGATGCACTGGCACGTCTTCCCGCAAGGCCCGCGATCGCTGACCTCTCCGGAAGCTCTGTGCCGCGCGCTGTGCCAGGCCCGTCGGGAGCGGCGAGGGCCCGCGGAGGAAGCGGCCTCCTGATGGCTTTGAGTATCTCCTTCGTGCTGGTGCTCGGCATCGTCGTGGTCGTGCTGGTCCGCAGCAAGGCCGTGAAGCCCGGGCCCGCGATCGTCTGCGCGCTCTTCGGGTTCTTCCTGGCGAGCACTTCCATGGCCCCGAGCATCAACCGGTTCATGACCAGCATCGCGGACATGATCGGCCAGATTCGCTTCTAGGCAGCCCGACCCGGTGCCCGACTCGGGCACCGTTTCGCCTCCCAGCGGCGGTGCACCCACCAACTTCGTGGCCCCCCAACTCGCCTGAGGCCCCCGATGACATTGACGTTCAACCCAGAGCGCACGACGCCACCTCGCACAGTTCGAACACGCCGGACGAGCGGCCTCGAACTCGCGTTCCGCCACCGTTCCGTTCACGGCGGAGGACTCTGATGCGCCTCGTGTATCACCCCGCCGGCCACGACGACGACCTGGGCGTGGCCCTGGTTGAGTTGCAGGCCGGCCGCTGGAGGACGGCACGGCAACTGCTGCTGGCCACGGCCACGCATTGGGCACTGCGAACGTCACGCACCCAGCTGCTGGCGGTGGCAGCCGCCCGGTCGGATGTTGTGGGCGTGTGGCTCGACGAAGAGCCCGGCAGCTACGACGCGCAGTTGATGGGTGCCCGCGTGGCCGTCGAGCGGGCGCTGCGCGCGCACAGGCAACAGCATCCACAGACGCCGGAGTTCGAGTTTCGGGCTCGGCGTGATGCGCTGCTGGCGGCTCGTCGCGCGCCGCATGATCCCGTGCCCTGGGTGTGCCTCCTGGCTCTGGCGCAGATCGACACCCGGCAGCTGCGCCAGGAACACCGCGTGAACCCCGGCGAGCCGATGCTGCCCAGCGGTCCGTGGGGGCTGTTGTACGAGGTCAACCGGCGTGACCCGTACAACCGGGAGGCCTACCACAGGGTGCTGCAGTTCATGCTCTCCCTGGATGGCCCGCCGGGTGCCTCCCTGGCCGCGGTCGTCGACTTCGGTCGGTCCGTTGCCTCGCAGCGGCCTGTCGGATCGTCTCTGCTGCTTCTGCCCGCGTACGCGCAGATCGAGCAGCGACGGCGATCGCGCGTCGATCCGCTGTGGCGGCGGCAGTGGGCGCAGGAGTCGACGCTCGACTACACGCTGACCGCCTTCCACGACTGGTTCCGCAAAACGCACGGCGAGCAGCGCTCAGTGGCTGACCTGAGCCTTCTTGCCTACGCGTTGTGGGCCGGCCACCAGTATCTGGAAGCCGCCGAGGTGTTCGAGGCGATGGGCCCGTACGCGGCCCGCGAGCCGTGGGCGTCGGTGCATGAAGGGGCCGTAGGGCCAGACCCGGGTGAGGCGCTGCTCCTTCGAGCGCGCGCCGAGTCCCTCTCCTACGCCCGTACCCGTGGGCCGCGCGCCGGGCCGCACCCGTAACCGGAGTCCGCTGCCCACCCGCATTGGCATGAACCTGTCCATCTGTTTCTCTCTGAGCTTGGAGACTGACCTGTGTCTCGCTTGAGTCCGTACCACCGTGCGTCGTCCCGAAAGTCCGATGACGCATACCTGCGGGAGCTCGGCTACGAGCCTGTGCTGACCCGGCGCATGGGGCCGTTCGGAAACTTCGCGATCTCCTTCAGCGTCATCAGCGTCCTGTCCGGCTGTATGACCCTGTACGGCTTCGGCCTGAACACCGGCGGCCCGTCGGTGATGCTGTGGGGATGGCTCGTCGTCGGTGCCATGGTGATGTTCATCGGTGCCGCCCTCGCCGAGGTGACCTCCGCCTATCCGACTTCCGGGGCCCTGTACTACCAGGCGGAGCAGCTCGGCGGCCGGAAGTGGGGCTGGTACACGGGCTGGCTGAACCTGCTGGGCCTGCTCGGGGCGATCGCCGGCATCGACTACGGGGCCGCGCTGTTCACGGGTGCCCTGTTCAACCTGCAGTGGGGATTCGAGCCGACGCCGGGCAAGATCATGGTGATCTTCCTGTGCATCCTTGCCCTGCACCTCGCCCTGAACCCCTTCGGGGTCCGGCTGGTCAGTATCCTCAACAGCATCAGCGTCTGGTGGCACCTCGGCGGCGTCACGGTGATCGTCGGCGCTCTGGCGATCGTCCCCTCCCACCATCAGTCCTCGGACTTCGTGTTCGGTGAGTTCGTCAACAACACCGGCTGGAGCCCCCTCTACGCGGCGGTGCTCGGTCTGCTGCTGGCCCAGTACACGTTCTGCGGATACGACGCCTCCGCGCACCTGTCGGAGGAGACGACCGACGCGCAGGTGTCCGCGTCCCGCGGGATCATCCACGCGATCGGCTGGTCGTGGCTGGCCGGGTTCGTCCTGCTCGCCGGGCTCACGTTCGCGATCCAGGACTACGCGGGCACCGTGGGCACGGCAACGGGGGTGCCGCCGGCGCAGATCTTCCTGGATGCCCTGGGTGTGGCGGGGGCGAAGGCACTGCTCCTGGTGGTGATCATCGCGCAGTTGTGCTGTGGCAATGCCGAGACTGCCGCGGCCAGCCGGATGGTGTTCGCGTTCTCGCGTGACGGGGCGCTGCCGGGCTCGCATCTGTGGCGGCAGGTCGACCGCCGTACCGGCACTCCGCGCATGGCCGTGCTGCTGGCGATCGTGTGCGCCGCACTCCTGGCCCTGCCGAGCCTGTACAGCCCGGTGGCGTACGCGGCGATCACCAGCATCAACGTGGTCGGCATCACCCCGGCGTACGCGATCCCGATCTACCTGCGCATCAAGAACCGGGACCGCTTCCGGCCCGGCCCCTGGAACCTCGGCAGCTGGGGCGTGGCCGTCGGCACGATCGCCGTTGTCTGGGTGGTGTTCGTGACGGTGCTGTTCTGTCTGCCGCAGACGCGCCCCGCCAGCGGCGGCCTGGTGTCCGTGGAGACCTTCAACTACGCGCCGATCGCTCTGCTCGTCGTCCTCACGCTGGCCTGGGCGTGGTGGCGGAAGCAGGGCAGCTCGTACGAAGTGCCGGCCCAGAACTTCGACCGCTCGGCGGCCACGTACGCAGACGAGGTCGTCTGATGACGAGAACCGCGAGCGGCAACGGCACCGTCGCACGCCTGGCTGCCGCATCCGTCCCCGAGCCCGGCGGGCGCTCCGAGAAGGCTTTCTCCCTGTCCGACCTGCGGAACCTCGTCAAGGCGGGTGCCATCGACACGGTGCTGCTCGCCGTCCCCGATCTGCAGGGGAGGCTGAAGGGGAAGCGTTACGACGCAAACCACTTCCTCAAACGCGTCGCGCATCACGGCGCCGAGGTGTGCGCCTACGTCCTCGCCACCGACATCGACATGAGCCCGGCGGACGGCTTCGCCCTGACCTCCTGGGAGACCGGCTACCAGGACCTGTCCGTTCAACCGGCCCTGTCGACTCTGAGCGTGGTGCCGTGGCTGCCACGCACCGTTGTCGTACTCGGCGATGCCGTCCATCACGACGGAACGCCGATCGACATCGCACCCCGACAGATCCTCCACCAGCAGCTGACCCGCCTGTCGCGGCACGGTCTGCACCCCAAGGCGGGGATCGAGACCGAGTTCGTCCTCTACAAGGGCACGTACGAGGACGCGGAACAGGCCAACTATCAGGGCCTGAGGCCGTTGACGACGGAGAACCTGGACTACGCCCTCGACCACGACCCCGTATCCGACCGGTTCCTGCGCCGTCTTCAGCGGGCGCTCGCTGGCGCGGGGATGCCCGTGGAAGCGATCAAGACCGAGGCCGGCCCTGGTCAGGTCGAGGTGACCTTCCCGTACGGTGGCGCGCTCACCGCGTGCGACCGGCACCCCCTCTTCAAGCACGCCGTGCGCACCCTGGGGCTGCGCGCCGGTCTGGCACCCACGTTCATGGCGGCCCCGGAAACCGGCCGGGCCAACGGCCTGCACCTGCACGTCTCGCTGTGGTCGAAGGCCATCAGTCAACTCAACGAGTCCGGCAGCGAGTACGGACTGTCCCAGATCGGTCAGCACGCCATCGCGGGTCTGCTCGCTGGCCTGCCCGAGTTGGGCCCGTTCTACGCCCCCAACGTCAACTCCTACAAGCGGTTCACGCGCGGCTCGTTCGCGCCGACCACGTTCACCTGGGGCCGCGACAACCGCACCTGCGCGGTCCGCGTCGTCGGTCGCGGTGAAGGGCTGCACCTGGAGATCCGCGTGCCGGGCGCGGACGCCAACCCGTACCTGGCGCTGTCGGCGGTACTGGCGGCCATCGACCACGGTCTCGAGCGGAAGCTCACCCTTGGTCCCGAAGCGACCGGCAACGCCTATCGCGCAGGTGGGATCCCGGTGCCGCCCACCCTCGGACCGGCTCTGACCGCCTTCGAGAACAGCGTCTTCGCGCAGAAAGCCTTCGGCGCCGGTGTGGTCGAGCACTATGCCCGTCTCGCCCGCCTGGAACTCGCCCACGACGAACACCTTGTCACCGACACCGAGCGGCAGCGATGGCTGGCTCGCGCCTGACACGCCCCGCCCCACAGAAAGGCCGCACAACCGTGAGTGCCCGCCCGACCCGCCCGCCTGCGGCCCTTCCGCTGACACCCGCACAGCTCCGGATCGCCCAGAAGGTCGCGGAGGGCGAGAACACCCACGCGATCGCCTCCGAGCTGTCCATCACCGTCGGCACGATCAACGTGCAGCTGAAGCACTGCGGACAGAAGCTCGGCGTGCGAGGCCGGGCCGCCGTCGTCCACGCCTGCTTCGTCACCGGGCAACTCCAGCGTCCCGAGACGACCGCCTTCCCGGAGGCTTTCTCGGAAACGGAGATCGAGACATGGCGGATGGTCGCGATCGGTGCGACGTCACAGGAGTTCGCGGACCGGGCCCGCATCAGCCGTGACAGCGCGCTGGCCCGGGTCAGGGCCCTGCGGGAGCGCGTCAAGGCCGAGAACGACCCGCACCTCGTGACGCTCGGCTGGAGCTGTGAGGTGCTCGACGAGTCCCTGACCGAGATGGCCTCCGGGACCGTCCTCCGCGTTCCGACCCTCAGATGACCAGCTCAGGCCGCATTGTCAGTGCCCCCTGGCAAGCTACCCACCCACAACAGGACACTGAGCGCATCCGACCCGTCACCCATCGTGGCGCGGTCGGAGGGCTCGGCGAGCGGAAGGGCGCACCGTGACCGACATGCCCAGCGCACTACACCACCTGGTGGAGTCGGTGACCGACACGTACACGGTGGTCGCCGAGCACCCCCGGCCCGGCGACATCCGACCTTCCGTCTGGGAGATCAACGGGCCTGATGGCAAGAGGTGGTTCGGGAAGGTCCACGCGGGCCCGAAGCTCCACCACCGCGAGGTGACCGCGTATCAGAAGTGGACCGTGGCCATGGGCGCTGGCCGTGTACCCGAGTTGGTCGCCGTGGACCCGCAGACGCGTACTGTCCTGATCACCGCCGTGCCCGGACGTAGCCTCGACACGCTGTGTCTGCCGGCCGAGCAGGAACGGGCGGCCTACGAGCAGGCCGGCGAACTGCTCGCCCGGTTCCACACCGCAGCAGCCGACGAGCCGACGCCGGAAGCAACGGAGGAGGCGTGGGACGAGGCGGTCGCCCAACTGCTGGACCGGACGGCGGCGTACGCACCGGAGCACGACCTCGCGATGGTGCGCACGTTCGCCGAGGAAGCTCCTCCGAGCCTGCCCCAGGTATCCCAGCACGGCGACTACATGCCCAAGAACTGGATGTGGGACGAGACCGAGCAGCGTCTGCGGGTCATCGACTTCGAAAGGGCCGAGTTTCGGTCCGCCGCCTACCGGGATCTGAGTCGGCTGCGCTACCGGATTCTGAGCCACCGCCCCGACCTCAACGCCGCCTTCCACCACGGATACGGCCGCCCCCTCACCACGGAGGAACTCGTCGCATGCCGGGCGTACGGGGCACTGGACGCCCTGGACTCGCTGAACTGGGGGATCAAGCACCGCGACGTCGGTCTGGTCGACGAGGCGCACATCATGCTGGAGAACCTGCGTCTGGAGACCCGCAAGCAGGTGTGGGTCGGGTGGCGTACGTGAACGTCTTCGCTCGAACCTCCGCGGCTCCGCGCCTGTTCGGCGTTCGTTGCGATGACTTCGAACTGACCGTCACCAACACCCTCACCGTCCTCACGGCATGCCGTCCCTCCGCACACGAAGGTCGGTGATCTGTATGGACGAAACAGGCTGGGGCGAGACGTTGACCGCCGACGTGCTGGAAGACCGGTACGGGCTGGTCGCCGACATCGTCGAACCGGTGCACATGGGCACGGACACCATCAACCGGCGAGTCCTGACGGACGACGGGCTGCGGCTGTACGTCAAGCAGTACCCGTCGATGGCCGACCTGGACGAGGCGCGCAACGCGTGGGACATGTCGGAATACTGTCGGGCCGCGAAGCTCCCCGTTCCGCGGGTGTGGCCCGACGCCAACGACAATCTGGTCACCATCGCGGGAGGCAGTGCGTGGGCCGTGGTCGACGAGGCTCCCGGTCGGGTGAACCCCTCGGCGATGACGGTACCCCTCGCCGAGCACATCGGCGTCGTCATGGGACGCATGCACCGTGCGCTCGCCGCGTACCCGCTGCCGAAGCGCGTGCAGCAGACCCGCTGGCGGACCGAGCCCGTCGAGGACGCCGCAGCGAAATGCGACGCCGTGCTGGCCAGAGCCACGAGCCAAGGCCACGACCGTCTCGACCAACTGCGCCTCGACCTCGACCAGCGGCGTGAGGACCTGCGGACCCACATCCACCAGTTGCGGGAACATCTGCCCGAGACCCTGGCGGAACAGGCACTGCATGCGGATCTCAGCCGCACCAACCTGATCACCCTCGCCGACGCAGTCACCGGCGTCATCGACTTCCGCTGCGCCAGCGCGATGCCGGCCTGGGAGTTGGGGCGGGCGGCGTTCGACCCGCGCACCGTCGCCACCAGCACCGATTGGGCCGCTTGCGCCCTGGCGATGGCCAGGGCCTACCACTCGGAGCACCCCAGCCTCCCGATGCAGGAGGTGCGGGCATGCGCCCGGATCGCGCTGCTGTACATGCTGTTCAGCTTCTACGGCGCCACCACCGCCGAGTACGACCTGCCGGGGGAGGCGGAGGCGGATCTGAAGCGGCACTGGCACGAGCGTCAGATCGCCATCCGCCGCCTGCTCAGTGACCTTGAGGACCTCGAAGACGAGCTCAACGGCCTTGAGGCGAGCGGAGGCACGTCGTGACCATCCAGCACCTTCCGACCGCGCTGAACGAAACGGCGGACGAGCAACAGCCTCAACCACGAACGGCACACAGGGGGACGTCTTGGCGTATCAAACCGTGATCGGTCCGCACCTGGTACTCATCCGCGAACAGCGTGATCCGCTGGGACTCCGTACGCCCTCCCCGGCCGGGCACCGCGTGTCGGCGGAGGGCTGGAGCCGATGACAACCATCCCGAAGCCCACCGCGACAACCGCGCCGACCGGCGAGGCGGAGGTCTCGGATGAGGAACTGAAGTTCGTCATCCCCGGGGACCGCCGTATCGAGGCCGCCAACGCGATCACGACCCGTGCGATGGCCCGACGACTGCCCCAACTGATCCGCCGGTCCCTCGCACTGGGCTGGCAGGTCGACCGCGCCGCGGTCATCGCCCTGCTGGGCGTGCAACTCCTCTCGGGGGTGCTGGAAGCGTTCGGGCTGATGGCAACCACCGGGGTGATCAAGCCGCTGATCGCCTCGCAGCACATCAGCGGCGACCAGCTCCGCTCCGCCGTACCGTCCCTCGCCGTCCTGTCGGGGGCCATCGGTCTGCGCGCCCTGCTGGGCATCGCCTCCACCGCGCTGTCGGCCCGGCTGGCCCCGCGTATCGCCCGGGAGGCCGAACTCGAGCTCCTCGACGCGGCGACCAAGGCGGAACTCGCCGCGTACGACAACCCCGGATACAACGACCGCTGGGACGCGGCCGACCGCGGAGTGGAGGTCTCCAGGGACCTCCTCACCGAAGCCCAGTACATCCTCGGCGCCTCGGCATCGCTGATCGCCTCGGCGTTTGTCCTGACCGCCGTGCACCCGATCCTTCTGCCTCTGCTCCTCCTGGCGGCCTTGCCGAAGGGCGTGGCCAGCGTGCGGGCGGCGCGCATCAGCTACATCGCCTCGCTCGCCACGACGAAGGACCGGCGGCTGCTGGGCATGCTGCGCTGGTACGTGGTCGACAAGCAGACCGCCGACCAGGTCCGCTCCGGCACCATGGCGCCGTTCCTGCTCGACAAGTACCGCACGGCCGGGGCGCGGATCGACAGGACCACCGACCAGGCCACCTGGCGCTCGGCCAGGATCTCCCTGCTGGGCGGGGTCGCGGGAGGACTCGCCCACGCGGTGGTGTGGGTGGCCCTGGCGCTACTGGTGTTCACCGGGCAGATCTCGGTCGCCGCCGTCGGCACCGCGTTCCTCGCACTGGGCCGCGTCAGCGCGGGACTGGACGGGATCGTCGGCTACGGGGCCCAACTCTTCCGCACCGGAATGTACTTGGACGACTGGGCGGACTTCATCGACGAAGCCGGCGGGCATCGCATCGACCGCGGCTCTCAGGCGCCGGCCGCCCCCACCGTCGTACGCGCCGAGAACATCACCTTCCAGTACCCCAGCGCCGACCGGCCCGCCCTCGACGACGTCTCCTTGGAGGTCCGGCGCGGCGAAGTCGTCGCGCTGGTGGGCGAGAACGGCTCCGGCAAGACCACCCTCAGCAAGATCCTGTCGGCTCTGTACCTGCCCGATCAGGGAGCCGTTTCCTGGGACGGAACCGACACCCGGGAGCTGGACGCGCATGCCACCTGGGAGCGTGTCGCCGTCGTACCGCAGGCCTACGCGTGCTGGCCTCTGTCGGCGCGAGAGAACATCACCCTCGGCCAGGCCACCGAGCAAGGGGACGCCGCAGTGCTCGCCGCGGCGCGTGCCGCAGGCGCAGACGAGGTCATCGACGGGTTGCGGAGCGGGCTGAACACCCTGCTGGCCAAGGAGTGGTGGGGTGGGCAGGAACTGTCCGGCGGACAGTGGCAGAGGATCGCGCTCGCCCGCGCCTTCCATCGGCCGGCCGGACTGCTCGTCCTGGACGAACCGACCGCGGCCCTCGACCCAAGGGCCGAGCACCGCATCTTCACCGGGCTGCGCCAGCTCGCCGCCGACCGCGCCGTCGTCCTGGTCACGCACAGGCTCACCAACGTGACCATCGCCGACCGCATCGTCGTTCTGGACAAAGGCCGCGTCATCCAGCACGGCACCCCCGAGGAGCTGCTGGCCCAGCAGGACGGCTTGTTCCGTGAATTGTGGGATCTGCAGAACGAGCGCACCGGCCGCGTACCCGCACCGACCAATTCAAACGAGCACGTCGAGCCAAATCAGTCTGCCCTGTTCTGAGCAGGCGGTGCGGATAGGAGATCCGCGAGATCGGGTTGGCCGACGGCGGGCGCATACGTCTTCGAGTGCACAGTGCCGCGGCGCCGTTGGCGGCCCGGACTAGAAAACAGTTGCAGTGAACTGTTCACTGCGATTTGCTAGGGGCATGGCGCAGTCCATCTCTCCCCAGGCACTGGTACGCCAGCGACTGTTCAGGGACATGAGCGTGGAGGAGCTCGCTGAGGCCGTCGGTGTCACGTCACGTGCCGTGCGCCACTGGGAGACGGGAGCACGGGCCGTTGGCGATCGGGCCTTCGGACGGCTGCTGGAGGTGTTGCACTGTGATGCTCGGGATTTGACGGGCAACGAGCCAGGCACCGAGACCCTCGCGGACCTGCGCCGCGTCGCGGGCATCAGCACGGAAGAGGCCGCCTCCGTTCTGCGGCGTAAGCGGGGCGCACAGGGTCTGCATCTCAGCGCCGAGAAGATCCGGGACCTGGAACGCGGCCGTCACGTACGCGGCTGGATGTGGCGCTCGCCCGAAACCCTGGGGCAGGTGGTGCGCATGCTTGCCCAGGTCTACGGGGTTCCTGTCCGGGTGGTGATGGACGCCTGGCACCGCAGCCGCCCGGAGGACCCCCTCCCGGTACTTCCCGAGAGACAGCCGCGACGGCCGTCCGAGGAGTCGATGACTGCCTGGCAGGCTCTCAACGCCCGGCAGCGCACCTACCTGACCTGCATCTTCCAGCAGGACCAGGAGGCCGAGGCGGAGCAGCGGCAGAACCGCTACGCGGGAGCGCGGCGCCAGCCAGCAGTCGAGTGGCGGCGCATGACACTCGCCCTCTCCGCCCCGTCCGACGTCGTCGGCTACACCCGCATTCAGGAGCGGCTGCGCGAGGCCGGGGTGCATGATCCGGGAGCCGGGTCTTCTGTGGCCGCTCTGGAACGACGGGGCCTGATCCGTGTGTACCGGGACCGGGTACACCTCGACGGACTGGGGGACGTGCCCCGCACCAGGGTCGAAATGACCCGGCGTGGCAGGGCGGTGACCCGCACAGCGCTGGGTGTCTCCCGCGAAGCCGGACCGCCGGCGCCGCTTCTGTCGCCGTGGTTGTGGAAGATCATGGTCCGTGTCGCACGCGCTGGGGCACAGGGAGTGGACGGCAGTCTTGCCGGACGTGGACCGCACTACCTCGCGGTGGGGCAGAGCCCCGACGGGCGCACCCCGAGCAGGGGCTTCATCGTCCTACGACACCCTGACGGCGTGACCCACGGCCCGTACCGGTGGCTTCTCACCGACTCCGGCCGGCGCCATATCACCGACCACCTCGACGCCTACCGTGCTCTGTATCCCGGCATCGACACCCAGGGGTTCGAAGGCATATTCGATTAGGGCCTTCAGGGGAGGGCCACTGTCAGTGCCCTGTCGTAGGGTTCCGGCTCGTGATGCAAGCTGACGACACAACAGGCATTCAGCAGACGCATGCCCTGCTGGAAATCGTCAAGGCGTTCGCCGTGTGTGAGCACGCGATCGCCAGCGAGGAACTGGACGGCCCGAAGCGTCTGGACCGGCTCATCGAGGCCCACGGGATCCTGATGGCGGCGTGCGGCCCCGGGCATCTGATCCGCTTCGAGGAACTGCTGGGGAGGCTCACCGGTGACCGGGCAGGCTCCCTGGAGGGTTTGCTGCCGGACTGGATCGACACCCGGGCTCTCGCCGGCGTGCGGCTGATGGACAGTGAGGGAGTCGCCACCGAGGACGGGTTCGACTTCCGGCACGAAGCCCAGCGCGTCATGCGGGCCGCTCAGAAGGTCGGCAAGTTCAGCGGGCAGGTGACGAAACCCAAGCTGGATGACGAGTACAGCCAGGAAGCCGTCTTCAGCGCGATCAAAGGCCCCTTCTACGAGAGGCACCGCACCACGCTGGTGGAGAACCCGACGGTCCCAAAGGGAAGCCTCCCCGACCTCAAGCTGCCGTCCCGGGCGAACGACTTCTACAAGCCGATCTCCCAATATGCGCAGTACAACGGTTGGTGGTGGCCTTGTCCCGCCTGCAAGTGGCCGATGAAGGTGGCAGCCACCCGTTCCGGTGCACGCATCCAGGGCAGGGTGCGGTGTCTGTACCCCTGGCACGAGGAGACCGGCGCGTCCTACGAGTTCGTCGTGACCGCTCGGAAGAAGTCGGCACCCACCCTGAGCCCGACGTTTGGGTGCAGAGTCCCGTCCGGACGTTTCGCGGCACTGTGGACCGGGGCCGTTCCGCAGCTGCCGGAGGCTCAGCCAGTCGAGGAGTACGTGGCGTTGGTGCGGCCCGTCTGGCGCTACACCGTTGTCCCCGGCCTCCCTGAACTGGCTCTTCACCGGGCTGTCGCAGCGGACCTTGAGGGCACGGCCTGGACGTCACACCTGTGGCCCAACGGAGACCAGTGCGATCACTGGATCACTCACCCGGACAGCGAGAAACCGGCGTTCCCCGCCGACTTCAAGGACTACACGTGGGTGAACCACCTGGTCAGCAAACTCCACATGGACGGTGGCGACCGAGGAGGAGCGGAGTTCCTGGTCGTACCTGACCACCGCCAGGAGCAGGTGGCCCAGCTTGACATGGTGTGCCGCATGCACGGGATGAAGGCGGCGATGATCGCCACCGACTACGTCGAGATGGTCATCACGGGAGTCAAGGAGGGCCGGGCGTGAGCGGGGAGATGACGGGCCGGGAAGCCGGCCTGGCGGGGGCACTCGCACTGGCGGCGCACTACTTTCCGCGCAAAGACGACGAGGGCCTGGTGCTGGCCGGTTTCGAAGAGGCTTCCTTCTTCGCCCACCGCAAGCCGCGGGCGTGGTCGGAGTGGGCGAGGCTGCCGGTGGCCGAGAGGAACGTCATCCGTCAGGTGATGGTCCTGATGTCGCCGGAGTGGACGGACCCGAAGAAGCTCAAGGTGGCGGCCCTCGCGTTGCTCGGAGCCTTCGCTCTCGATGCCGACATGGCCGACAGGACAGGCGGTTCGCTGCGACTGCCGACCAGGGAACCCGAAACGGCCGACGCCGTCATTCCCCGGGTGGGAGGGAACTGCCTCGACTACGCGCGGCGTGTTGTCGGCCCCTTCTTCACCTTCGGCAAGCGCCCCAAGGCGCAGGCGTTCGCCGGCCCCGGCACGCACAGGACGAGAACCGCCTACCTGGGCAAGGAGCACGGCACGACCAGCCGTGACATCCACATCCAGGAGACCCCCGGCTTCCTTGAAGCGCCCGGTCACGAGGCTCTACCACAGGTGAGGACCCGTCCGCAGCGCGACCGTGTGGCACCGACGGTGAAGGAACTCCTGAAGGTCGCCAAGATCCTCAGCGGCCAGGACAAGAGCGTCGCCTACCTCCACAAGACCCTGAAGCGCTTCTTCAAGGGCATGAAGACCACCGACGGTGAGCTGACAGAACTCGACCTGACCTCGGGGGACCTCCAGGTCCTCAACGCCCCGACGGGAAGCGGCAAGACGGTCCTGGTGCGGGTCATGGCGTCCTGGGCGGCGCTCAACGACGTCCGGATCGCCCTCGCGGTCACCGACGTCCGGGCAACCCTCGACATGGCCTGGGACATCAACAACGACCTGGCCTACCTGCACAGGGAGAGACATCTCCCCGAGCCCGCACACTGTACTCCGCTGATGTCGCCGACGAGCATGCACCGCCGAGCCATGGACTACGCCGCCCTCAGCCCCTCCACCCAGATCGACCAGTGGGATCGTCGTGCCAGGACCGACATCGGGCTCCTGTCGGCCGGCTGCGCGCAGCGGGCCCTCATGGATCCCCCGAACCTGTACCCGTACGGCGAGGAGAACTGCACGTCGCTGACCTCCGCCGCCACCGGATCCACCCGGCACACCTGCTCCTTCGCCCCTGTCTGCGGCAAGTTCCAGCAGTTCTACCAGGCTGCCGACGCGGCCGTGGTCGTCACCAACCACGCGAACCTGCTGGAAGGCCGGACCCGCATCGGTGTCGTGCTGGACGGGCAGGAGTTCCGCGGCAAGGCACGCGGTACGAGGGGCATGAGCGTACTGGAGATGACGCTGCGGGCCTGCGACGTGATGCTGATCGACGAGATCGACGCCTTCCAGACGGCCGCCGTCAGCCGCTGCACCTCGGAGATCACCCTGGCGTCCCGGAAGCGGACGACCGCTCTTCGGGAGATCGACCAGGACGCCAAGAACCTTCCCCTCGTCCACGAGATGGACCTGGTCTCTCCGGTCAGCCACGCCCGCCTGATGGCCGAGATGCTGCTGCTGTGGCTCTGCTCCGGCAGCGGGTTGAAGCTGAACCCGGGCAACGAGACGGACAATCCCGACGGAGCCAGCCGTGACAACACCGGCTGGCGCCTGGCCCGCTCCCGGGACCGTGAAATCCTCCAGCTCCTCTTCCCCGACCAGACGGCCGGCGAGGACATCCCCCCTGAGCTCTTCGCCGTTCTCGAAGAGGTCATGCCCGCCCACTGGCATGAGTCCGAGTTGTACGAGGAGACCGAACTCCCCGAGGGAGCCGACTGGGAGGCCGTCCAGACAGCCCTGACAGTGCTTACCGCCCAGCGGGGCCAAGACCATCTCACCGACACGCGCGAGGAGATGCGCAAGCTCCTGGCAGTCGTCGTGCCGGATGCGTACAAGCGGTCAGCGGTGGTGAACCTACTGGTCACCCGTACTGTGCTCCGGGAACTCGACGCTGCGCTGGACAGTCTGCGCGAGCGGGCACAGACCCTGCGTTACCTGGACCTCGGGTCAGTCCGCAAGATCCTCGAAACCATGCGCAGCAGTACGGTCGCCACCCTCTATCCCCTGGCGATGCTGGGCCGGTCCATCCACGGCTACCAGGTGAAGGGAATGGACAACAAGGAGAAGGAGGCGGAACTCCTCTCCCGTTCCTTCGGTGGCGACCCGCACACCTTCGTCTCCGAACTCGGTGGCCTCACCGCTCTGCTGACCGCCGGAGTGCAGCGACCGGTCATGGGCCTGTCCGCGACCGCCTACCTTCCTCAGGCCGTACAGGAGCACATCCACGCCCCCGTGCGCTGGTGGCTGCCCGATACCCGCCCTGAGTCCATCGTCACCGTTCCCACGCCGGTTCGAGGCCGCAACGGCGACGCCATAAGGATCGGAGGACTCCCGCCCGAACTCAAACCCAACGCTCTGCGCGACCTCGGCAGGGGCCTGTACGAGCAGCAACTCGCCAAGCGCCTCGCCCGCCTGGAGAAACAGGAACCAGAACGAGCCCGCGTCATCCTCGCTGTCAACTCCTACGAGCAGGCCGCCTACCTCGCCTCGGGAGTGGCACAGGCAGACGGCCTGAATCACCGGGTCTGCCTGCTGGTGAAGAAACCGGAGAAGCAGAACTACGAGGAGCATCTCCCCGCCCACGTGGACAGGATGGTCCGGGAGGAGCTGAAGGAGTTCCCCGACCGCGGTGAGATCCTGATCGCCCCGCTCGCAGTCATCGGGCGAGGCCTGAACATCGTGGTCGGTACCCGCTCGGCGGTCCGCGACATCTACCTGTGCGTGCGTCCCGTCCTCAGCATCGAGGACACCGACTGGATGCACGCGAGCGTCAACGCTGCCGGAGTCAACTCTCTTCCCGCTGACGGTAGTGACGAGCCTCTTCCAGTCCTGCGAAAGGCCAGCGAAGCCTCGTGGAAGCAGCTCTCCAAGATCCTTCGCTCGCCGGCCCGGTTCTCCAACATGGACCACGACCTCCGCAAGGAACTCGTGGCAGGCATGCTCGTGCTGCTCATCCAACTTGCCGGCCGAGCTCGCCGAGGCGAGACCGACATGACCCTCCACATCGTGGACCACTCCATTCACGACAAGAAGTTCAGTTCGGACCTGGCCACGATCATCAAACAGATCTACGCCGACTGGAATCCGGAGCAGCGCGAGATCATGAACGAGCTCTACGGTCAAGCGCTTCAGGCATTCCTGACCTACGCGGGTCTCGACCGCGACATGATTTGAACCGTCCACTGCCAGTCTCCGCCTTTTCGAGACGGAGTTGCGACCACTTCCCTCTGCCCGGGGAGAGGAACCAGAAAGACGAGGTAACGCCCAATGGGGCGAAGCAACAACCAGCGGGATCTCACCGCACGCACCACCTCGATCAGGTGCACCAGGGAACTCCTGCACGGCATGACCGCCATGGTCTGGAACTTCGGGGACTATCACTCGCCTACACGCAAGGCGTGGAGGGATCTGAGGGGTACGGCGGCGCAGAACAGCAAATGGATCAAGAACGAACAGGAATCGGACCCGTTCCTCGTTCCGTACTCCATCGCCGTCACCGTTCTCCAGCAGATCACTGACGGTTATGTCTACCTGGACAAGCACCTGGCGTTCATGGTGACGCTCAACCCCGTGAGGCCCGAGATCCTCAGGGACGTCTTCGCCTACCTGGAAGGAATCGTCCGCAAGGTTCCTGTGGACGAGATCCCTTTGAGGGACGTCCCCGACCTGGCCAAGCGCATCGCGGACACAGTTCCCCAACGCCTGAGCCTCGCCGACAACATCCTGCCCAAGGACGACGGTAAGCCCGCCAGCCCCGACAGCTGGGCTTACGAGGCGGTGAGGTGGCACATCGCCAAGAAGCTGGCTTCCGTGTCGTTCGAGGACCGGGAGATGGAGCCGGTCCTCGAGGAGTACGAGGGCAAGAACGGTGAGACCAAGTACAGGACCGTCGACTGGCAGCCCTCAGGAAACGTCGCGTCGTTGGACTACCGGCCTGTCAGCAACGGTGACCTGATCGCGTGGGACAACCCTATCGGTCCGGTCTTCGCGGGTCTCGCCCATCCGGTGGACCTCGGTGATGCGGTCAAGGCCCGGCCTGAGAACCCCACCCGGGCGCAGGTCCAGTACGCGCTCTCCCGCCTGTCGATCAAGATGGCCACGTACACGGCCGAGCCCAACCCCATCCTGAACCTGAACGCGCACATCCGCCGTGTCAACAACACCGTGATCCACTCCAGCACCGTCCTGGTGGACCAGGGGAAGGACCGGCCGCTGCTCTCCCTGTCCCTGGACGGGCGTGGCCTGCGTCAGACGAACAGGCACGCGTTGGAGATCCTCGCGAAGATGGACGCCGACAGGACCTCGCTCAACGCCATCGAGGAACGCGTCGCTGACGAGCGAAGCCTGCTCAACGTCCGGGACGAGAACGGCAAGAGGATCGACATCCTGACGCCACCGCCCGGGGCGATCCGGCCCACGATGCCGAAGACGGACTCCTTCGCCGTCGGCACGGGTGCCGGCACCCACCACCTGGCGCTACTCCAGGAGCACATCGGTCGTGCTCTTGGTGACAAGGTGTCCGCCCTTGAGCTGAAGTCGAAGGGGAACATCTTCGGCAAGCGAGCCCATGAGTCGGCAACCTCCGCCGAGGGCAAGGACAAGACGCGGAAGAAGGAGAATGGCGAGTACGTCGACCTGGTCGGCAAGCCCTCGCCGGAGAGCATCCGTCGCTCAATCGAGACGGCCGGGTACAGGACCCTGCGCATCCTGTGCCTGTGGTACCGGGACGAGACCCGGATGCGGATGATCCACGGCCTGGCCCACCCCTACGGCCTCGACCCGGACGAACTCGACCCCATCGACGGTGAATCCGTCCCCCTCGCGCCTGGCATCGAGGCCGTCTTCTGCAACGCCGAGGAGCTTCTGGCACACGGTCCCGCTACCCAGCGTGCCTCGGACACAGAAAAGATCACCAGCCGGTTCGCGGAGACCGGCGTTCTTCTTGCCGCCTGGTGCGAGACCGAGATCCCTGTGCGAGGCGAAGAGCACGAGGGAATGAAGCCCGCCGATGTGAAGAAGGCCCTTGAGGAAAGCGACGCCAAGCACCAGGTCGTGCGCGAACTGGCCAAGGCCACGGTGCCGTCCCAGTTCCTCATCGGCAGGGTGTACGACCCCTTCACCAAGACCTTCAGCATCGTCAAGAAGCCCAAGAAGGCCTTTGAGGACCACCGCGTCTACATGGGCCTGTTGGATCTCTACCGGTCGTGCGGAGTGGTGGACGACCGCTTCGAACGAGCCCTCTACCCGAACGACGACCCCTACCCGCTGCCCCGCATGGCGTTCGTCGGTATCCACATCCGCAAGCAGGCCACCGATCGCAAGTTCAAGGGGGAGCCAAAGAGGATCATCTGCGCCAGCGCGATCATCCCCTCCCGGAAACCCGGCGGCCCCTGGCGCATGCTCGGCTGGAGCAACATCCACCCGGAGTGGGAGCACTACGCCTTGGCGCAGAGCAACTTCCACGCCGCCAACTACCCCCTTCACACGGAGGACGGGGACAGCGATTTCCAGCGCTGGGCACAGGCTGGCGAAGACGTCCAAGAGGCTCTCAAGGACCTTCACGACGAACTAGACGGACTCCCGTATGCCCTGATGATCGACGGCCACGCATGCCGCCGCGTATGGCCTGGCCTCCAGAACAAGAAGCAGGGCCTCAGCAAGGACACCGACGACCCCCGCCTGTGGCTTCCCGGAACCGGGCTTCCTCTTTCCTGGAACCCCGTCAGCATCCTTCGGATGAACTGCAGGCAGGCAGAGATGCCGCGACTGGTCTCCGTCACCGAGAAACAGAAGAACGGCAAGACCGTCACCCTCAAGACCTCAAGCGACCTGTATTACCCGGAAGACCGGCCCGAAGGCCACCCCTGGTTCCTGTTCACCGTGCCCCGCAACTACGGCAAGAAGCGCCACGGACAGTGGAAGACCCGCTGGCGTGCCGACCCGGGCAAGGCGTCGAAGAACGCCGATGAGCGCAGGGAGAACGAACTGAACTCGCCGTGGTACAGCATGACCACGCGCGAGATCACCCCCATGTACACGCGGAAAGGCTACGACCGGGAAATCCTGGCCGTCGCCGCGGCCCGGCTCAGCCACCAGGCCATCTCCTGGTCAGACCGGACCCGATACCCCGCTCCGCTCCACGCGGCGCTCCAGATGGACCTCGGCCACCCCCAGTACCGACGCTCGGCGCCGAAGGACCCCGAGAGCGTCGAGATCCTGAACGCAGCCAACGGCATCGACGCGTAGGCGCCGGGCATTGACACACGGCAGCCCGTGTCCCGCATCGGGACACGGGCGTCCTCGTAATGGGGCGCGAAAGAAGCGCGGACCTGCGGGCGAGGAGATGGGGCTGTGGTTGGCGTGTGTGGGAGAGCTAGGCGGCAGTTCTTGCCTTACCCGGTTGGGAGGAGCTCACCTGCCCCATCGCCCGGTCGATCGTGATCTCGATGACCACGCGCTCCGGATCCGGAGTCGGCGTCCGTCCGTACCGCTCCCCGTAGCGCGCCACAGCGTCCTCCACGGCGACTGGGTGGGTGCGAACTTCGGCTGTGCCCTCCAGCGTCGCCCAGCGCCCTCCGTCTACTTGGCAGACGGCTACGCGTGCCTGGCCGGGAAGTGCCGCCTGAACGTTGGCGACTTTCCTGCTCGATTTGCGGGTGATAACCCGAGCGATACCGGCGTCGGCGTCCACGGTGACCCCAACCGGCACGACATGCGGGCGGCCGTCCGGACGGAGTGTCGTCAGAGTGCACAGATGGTACTCACGCCAGAACTCCAGGTAGCCGTCGCCTTGGTTGTGTATCTCGCTGCGCATGGCCGGAAGCGTAACGGCGAATCACGCGTCGACTGGCTGAAAGTGGGCATGGCCACAGCTGCTGTCCGTCGCGAGAGTGGGAGATTTCTGCGCCATATGAGGCTAGTTGAGCGATTTGGGAACGGCGGATATATCTCGGATTGATAACGAAGCTGGCGCTCCCGGGTGCGCTTGGCGTGGACGCGTCGCTTACGTGAATTGCCAGCTCAAAAGCATGATCTACAGTCACGTGCATTAATTTGGTGCGATTTGTTGGGTCGCTGTTGGTGTGGCTTCAGGGGTCGCTTTCGGCCAGGTCCTCGTGTGGGCTTCGCGTAGCCTCCGATGCAGTTCCCAAAGCCCGCCGCAAGTGCTTTGCGATCTGTCATCGATCGTTCACGCCAGCGACGTTGGTAGCAGGTGGGTCTGGGGTGTGCGCACCCGTGTGGTCCACGGGTCGGGGCGTTCGCGGCACGACGAACTGCTCTCGATGCTCGTGATCACTTCGGTTGCGTCGGTGTGGCGGGGACTGGACATCGTCGAAACGGGCGCGGCCGTCGCTCGGCTCAGTCTCGGAGCCATCCACGGCTGGGACGGAGGGATCACCGATGTGGCCTGGAAGAAGTGACCGCGACGCAGCTCAGCCCAAGGCTCCTGCGCAGGACGGAGTGAGCCGTCGGCGGTTGGGAAGGTGGCGTACCGCTCCGAAGCGAACGGTGGAGCGAGACCTGCACCGCCGACTACGACGCGAGCTCCAGAGCCTCGGCATCCAACCGCCGCTGGACGTGAAGGAGCTGTGCCGGGCGCTCGGCGAGAGGCGTGGGCGCCCGATTGTCCTGAGGCCCTTCCCGCTGGAGAAGCCCGGACCGTCGGGACTGTGGGTCGACACGCCGCAGATGGACGTGGTCCTCTACCAGCAGGAAACAACTCCCCTGCATCAGGACCACATCATCCTGCACGAGGCGTTCCACTTCATCGTGGCCGAGGACGAGCCGGCTGAGGAGGAGCAGGAAGCTCCGGACGACTTCGTCGAAGGCTGGGCCACGATGATCCCGGTGCTTGATCCCGGCCTGATCCGGCGTGTGGCCCGCCGGTGCTCGTACGACGACGGGGAAGAGTGCGCCGTCGAGCTCGCGGCCACGATCATCCTGGAGTGGTCGTCGGTGCTCGACCACGTCACCCCGCTCTCCGAGGATCCCTCGGTCCGACGGGTTCAGGCGGCGCTGGGCGACCGGCGAGGGTGGCTCTGACCCATGACCGAAGTGATCCTCCTGGGCCTCGCGGTCGCGGTCGTCTGGAAGCTGTACCAGTGGTCCCGAGCGCCTCATGACGCGCCGCTTCGTTCCGTCACGTTGTGCCTGCTGAGCGCCGCGCTGTCGTATCCGCTGGCCATGCCTGGCGGCGCCTCGGGCGTCGATACCGTGGCCGGGCACGGCACCGCGAAGCTGATGCAGAACGTGCTGCTCCTGCTGACCGTCTACTTCCTGATGTGCTTCTACCTGTACTCGGCCGATGGGCAGGCCGGTCGGCTCCGTGCCAGGCGGGAAGCACTCCTCGTCGCGGCCGTGGCATTGGCGATCACGGTCGCCGCGCTGTCGGTCCCGCACGACGTGTTCGCCGGTTCCTTCAGCACGGCGGACATGACGATTCCCCAGATCGCCTTCTTCTACGGCGGCGCCGGCCTGTACCTCATGTACGCCCTCGGTGCCGCCGGCCGCTGGACCCGACGCTATGCCCGAATGTCACGGCGCCCGCACGCCACGGGCCTGTGGATGGCCGCCATCGGCCTCAGCGCGATGGCGGTGGCCTGTGCGGTCCGAGCGGTCTTCGTCGCCATTCGGTGGAGTGGCGGAACCGTGCCGCAGCCCCTCATGGCAGGTGTCGCGTTCCTGCTCGTGGTGTCCATCCTGCTCTTCTTCGTGGGCGTCACCTACCCGGGGGCCCGCGCGAGGGTTACGTCGGCGCGGCTCTGGCTGCGGCGTCGCCGTGACCACCGTCGGCTGGCTCCGCTGTGGCAGCTGCTCGCCGAGGCGTACCCCGAGAACGTGCTGCGGCCCGCTTCGTCCGGGCTGTGGGACCGGTGGCGGGCGCGCGGTGTGCACCGTCGCTACCACCGACGGATAGTGGAGTGCCGTGACGGACTGGTCGATGTCAGCCCGCACCTGGTCGACGCGTCGGAGGACATCGAAGTGCTCGCTCTCCCTCCGGCCGTGTTGGCGGACCGCCTTCGGCGCGCTGTGGACACGATGGGGAAGGGCTCGCTCGTCCCCCGTCCGGCGGTACGGCTGGCCGTGCCCGAGGAGGACAACCGAGAAGCGGACGTTCGTCAGCTGATAGCCGTGTCGGACGCGCTGCGCCTGTCTGCCTGACCGCACCGAAGATCAAGGAGAGACCAGATGCTGATCACCGCAGGACGGGTTCTTGTCAGCTCCGGGAAGTACCTGGACGACGGCGCCATCCTCGTCGAGGGAGACTCGATCACGGCGGTGGGACCACGCGCGCAGCTCGCGGGGCGGGTCGGCACGGACGTGGAGCGGCTCGCGTTCCCCACGGGAACGATCGTGCCCGGCCTCATCGACGCTCACGTCCACCTCGCCTTCGACGGAGGCGCGGACCCCGTGGCCGTGCTCCAGGCGTCCAGCGACGAGACCCTGCTGAGTGACATGCGGCTTCGCGCGGAGCAGCTCCTGGGCAGCGGTGTGACGACGGTCCGTGACCTGGGTGACCGTGACGGCCTTGCCCTGCGCTTGGACGAGGAGATCGCCCGTGGCGGCAGGCCGGGCCCGCGCATCGTGTCCGCGGGTACGCCCGCGACGCCTCCCGGCGGGCACTGCCACTTCCTCGGAGGTGAGGTTTCCGGTGTGGCTGAGGTCCGTGACCTCGTGCGGTACAACATCTCGGCGGGCGCCGGGGTGATCAAGGCGATGGTTACCGGAGGCGGTCTGACCAAGGACGGGCCGAAGAGCTGGCAGAGCCAGTTCACCCTGGAGGAACTCCAGGCCCTGGTGGACGAGGCCCATCAGACCGGAGTGCCGGTGGCAGCCCACGCTCACGGTACGGACGGCATCGTCGCCGCCGTGGCAGCAGGCGTCGACACGATCGAGCACTGCACGTGGATGACGAACGACGGCTTCGACCTTCGCCAGGACGTCCTGAAGCAGATCATCGACCGGGGCATCGCCGTCTGCCCTGCCGTCAGCCCTCACTGGCAGATGCTCCCCCGCATCTTCGGCGAGGAACGGGCGGCTGCCATGTTCGACCTCGTACGGCAGATGGCGGAGGCCGGCGCAAAGCTCATCGCCGGAACCGACGCCGGGGTCCAGCGCACGGGGTTCGACGGACTGGTGCCCGCCCTGTCGTTCTACGCGCACCTGGGCCTGCCGAACAGCAAGATCCTCGATATGGCGACCGCCGACGCGGCTGGCGCGCTGGGGCTGGGCGACACGACGGGGCGAATCGCTCCCGGGTTCCGGGCGGACCTGCTGGTGGTCGACGGAGATCCCCTTGAGGACCTCACCGCGTTGCAGGCGGTCCGGACGGTGGTGGCAGCAGGGCAGCGGCACGAGCCGCGCGAGACGACCGCACAGCCGTAGGTGACAGCACGTCCGGGGCTCTTCGGAGTCCCGGACAGGGTGCTACTCGTTCGCCTCCGGTTCTCTCTGCTCCAGCTCCGTGACCAGGTCGTTGACGAATTCCATGACGTTCGCCGGCAATCCCTGGGAGCCCGTCCCCCGACCCCTGACCCGGCCCACGGCCCCGCTCCTTGACGCTGACAGGAGCCGGAGGCCCTCGTAGACCTGACGGGCCACGGCATCGTCCGGCTGGAAGTACATCGGGGACACACCGAAGAAGGCGGCCAGGCCCTCAAGAACGACGGGCGAAGCCGTTTCCGCGACACCGGTCCGGAGATCCCGGACGCCCTCCCCGGTGATGACCTTCGACCCGGCATGAGCATTGACGGCGTCGGCGATCTCCGGGTCCGTCGGCGGCCCCTGCTGCCCGGGGTACGAGCGCTCCAGGATCAGAGTGATCTTCTCGCCCAGTGTGCCGGGTGGCCCCGAGGAGACCGGGACGGTGCCGCCATCCTCGGCGGACTGGCCGGCTTGTGTCTCCTGGGTCTTGGCGATCGACCGGTCCTCTGCCCGCCGCAGCTCCTCCTCGCTCACCCGGTACGCCGCCGCCAGGGCCGGGACGTACTTGTCTTTGAGCCGCCGCTCCCCGCGTTCGGCTCCCGCCACCGGACCGGCGCTCTTGGTTCCGATCAGAGTTGCCGTTTCGTACTGGTAGTAGCCGGCATCGCACCGCAGGTCCGTCAGATCAGGCAGTCCGGTACGCGGAAACAGGCCGTCCAGCCCTCGGTTGAGGACGCGGGCCAGCGCGGGCAGCTTCTCCGCATCGGGGACAGCATCCCCGGATTCCCAGCCGGCGACTGTCGAGTCGGCCACGCCGAGGGCCGCGGCCACCTCGGCCTGCGAGATCTCGGCAGCTCGCCGCACCGTGCGCACGCGGTGTCGGTCGAAGTGACGAGCAGACATCTCACCCTCGTTTTTCGTCAAACCGAAGGAACATCGGTGCGTTGACTTTTTCGTTGAGTCGGAATAGCTTCAGCCTAGCGAAAGACGGGGGGCTTTGCACGCTTACTCGATCTTCGCCTTCGGCCCCCTCTGTGACGCCTCCGATAGGGCTGGATCTTGGTGCGACCTGCGCATATGTTCGTCGTCGCTCGCCGGGCAGCCCGCCTGGGGAGCGACGGCAAGAAGGAGGCACGTATACGAGACGGGCAGATCGACCGGGCCGGGTAAGCCCGGAAAACTGCACCGGCGCCCGGGAGCTACCAACTCCTGGACGCCGGCCGGCACCCCGAAGGCGCCGATTCACATCTCGCGGGCAGCGGGGCTTTTGCACGAGAACCGCCGCACCGCACTCCTACGAACAACGGAGTATCACATGCTCGCCATGCCGAGCGAAACCCCGGCATGCCCGGACACGGCCCACCGGCACCGCCTCGCGGCCCTGCTCGCCGACATGATCCCCGGGGCGGCCACCATCCGCGTCAGTCTCACCGATCCCGCGCAGACGTGGCCCCACCCGCACACCGTCGCCAAGGACGCGGGCGGGGCAACGGTCGAGCTGAGCCGGACGACCGCCAGGGTCGCGGCACGCTGGATCATGCGGGTCTGGCCGGACGTGGACTGGCCCCGCCCTCACACCCTCGACCTCACCACCGCGACCCTCACCCGCAGCGATCTCGTCGGTCGAGGCCGCTGACATGGCACGGATCCGGACCATCAAGCCGGAGGCGTTCTTCTCCGAGTCGCTCGCCGAGGTGAGCGTCGAGGCGGAGCGGACGTTCTTCGGACTTCTCACCCAGGCCGACGACCACGGCCGCCATCGCGACAACGCCGCGATCATCGCGGGGCTGCTCTGGCCCCTGCGGGCCGAGCACACGTCGGTCCACGTCGAGGACGACCTCCAGCAGCTCGCCAACGCGGGACTGCTCTGCCGGTACACCGGCTGCGACGGCCGCCGCTACCTCCATGTCGTGACCTGGTCCGAGCACCAGAAGATCGACAAGGTCAGCCAGTCCCGGCTGCCCTCCTGCCCGCAGCACCACGCGGCAGCCCGGTGCGGTCCCTGCAAGGGGACCTGCACTCGGCACCCCGAAGCGTCGCCCACCCCTACCGGAGGACTCGCCGAGACTTCGCCGAACGCTCCCCGAACCCTCGATCCGCCCGCGCAGCCCGCCCCGACGCCTCCCATCCCCCCGAGCGGGGCCCCGGCCGCACGGCAGGAACCCTTGGTCGGCCTCGACGGCACCCCTGATCACAGTGACGAGAAAGCCGCAGGTCGGGAGGCATTCGCCGAGGGCTCACCGAAGCCTCCCCGAAGCCTCCGAGAGGGCTCGGTGCCTGGATCTAGGATCTTGGATCCTGGATCTTCATTCCCTACGGGGCGCACAGCGCCCGCCACCACCGTCTCGGTCAACGACCTGATCGGCGAGTACGTCGCCGCGTGCGACGAACGACCGCCCAGCGACGTGATCGGACACCTCGGCCGCATCGCCAAGAAGCTCCTCGGCGAGGGCATCGCGTCGGAGCACGTCCGCGCCGGACTGAAGCGCTTCGCGGAGATCCAGGGCCACCCCAGCCGCCTGCCGAGCCTGGTCAACGACGCCATGAACGCACGAGCGTCCGGTTTGGCGCGGCCGGGAATTCGGCCTACCGTGCCCGCTCACCAGGCGTGGACCAACCCGGTCGACGCTGCCGCCGCCTACGCCGAGGAGCTGTGATGCGCACCCGTACCCGCGACCCGCAGACTCTCGGCGGCGCAGGAACCCTGGACCGGATGGCACGGATCCTGGCCGCCCGCAACATCGACCCGGCAGCCGTCGCCGCCTTGGTCGACGAGCCCGAATCCTTCTCCCCGCTGGATGCCCTGTTGACCGCGATGCCCCCGCGCTACCAGGGTGCGGTCGCTGACCACCCGCAGGTCCTGGCCTGGGCCAAGGACGTCGCCCAGCAGGCTGTCGCCCCCAGTCTGGGAGCCCGGCGGCAGGTCACAACCGGCCCAAGCCTGCTGATGGCCGGCGTGGTCGGCGCGGGCAAGACCCACCAGGCGTACGGGGCGGTCCGACAGCTGGTGCAGACCGGAGTGGGCGTGCGGTGGCGCGCGACCACGGCCGCCGACCTGTACGCCGACCTGCGCCCTCGCCCCGGGGTGGACAGCGAGCGGGAGCTGGCGGCCGTCAGCCGATGTCCTCTGCTGATCATCGACGACCTCGGCGCGGCCAAGGCGTCCGAGTGGGTCGAGGAAGTGACCTACCGGCTGATCAACCGCCGGTACAACCACATGCTCCCGACGCTCATCACCACCAACCTGGCGATCAAGGACCTCCGGGCCTACCTCGGCGACCGCGTCACCTCCCGACTCGCGCAGATGACCACCCGGGTCGAGTTCGAGCCGGTCGACCGCAGACGCCACCGACCCGCCGCCTGACCCACCGCCGGCCGTACCGCCGGGCCGCGCCTGCAGCGCGCCGCCCCATGCACCTCCCGACCCAGCGCACCCCTCCGCCGACGCCCCTGCGCGCGGAGGGCGATCGGAGCAACCCGCATGACCACCACGACGATCAGCCCTGCCCGCCACCGGTCGCTCGGTGACCACACCTGGCAGGACCAGGCCGTCTGCCAGAGCACCGAGTACAACCCGGTGGACCCCGGCATGTTCTTCCCCGAGCCCGACGAGACCGCCAAGATCGCTGCGGCGAAGTCGCTGTGCGGCCAGTGCCCGGTCCGCCGTACCTGCCTGGACGCCGCCCTGGAAGGCGGCGACACCCACGGCATACGGGGCGGGATGACCGAGGAGGAGCGCGAGCCGCTGCACGAGAACATCGCCGGCCGCCTCGACTACAGCCGGGTCAACGCCACCGTCGCCGGGCGTGACGTCCACCTCACCAAGGCCGAGCGCCGCGCGGTCGTCCGTGCCGCCTACCGCCACGGCCTCACCGAACAGCGCCTGGCCTGGCTCCTGAAGATCAGCGAGGAGCACGCCCAGAAGCTGTACCGCGAAACCCGCCGAGCCCTGCGCAACCGAGACCTGGAGCAGACCACGCAGAACACCCCACCCCCTGAGACCGACAGCAAGCAGCTGGGCCGCGACGACTTCGGAACGGCGGCGTGAGCATCGCGAGCGCGCCGAGCACGGCGCATGTCACCGGGTGGGACCGCGCGGTCGTCATCGCCCTCGGTGGTGCGGGATGCGCCCTGTCGTACGACGCCCTGCAGCAGATGGCCGTTGCCATTCACGTCCGGGGGCTGCTGACCTACCTCTTCCCCTTGGTGATCGACGGGTTCATCGCGTACGGCATCCGCGCTCTGCTGGTCCTGCGCGACGCGCCGCTGCGCGCCCGGCTTTACGTCTGGACGCTCTTCGGCACGGCCACTGCTGCCAGCATCTGGGCCAACGCGTTGCACGCGGTCAGGCTCAACGAAGAGAACACCTCGGCCACCGGGCTGCGGCTCGGAGACACGGTGGTCGCGGTGCTGTCCACCATCGCCCCGCTGGCCTTGGCCGGAGCGGTGCACCTGTACATCCTCATCGCCCGGGGGCCGGTCAAGGCCACCGACCGAAGTGACCGCGATGGCCTCGGTCAGGCCGGTCACCCCGGTCAGCGCGTGCGTATCCCGGTCACTCGGACTGAACGGGCTGGTCAGCAGCAACCGCAGCCCGGTCAGGTGGGCGCCGGACAGTCGGCCACCGCCCTGACCGACCGGCCCCGCCCGTCCCTGGACAAGCAGGCCCCGGCTGCCCGGACACTGGCTGGGGGCAGTGCCCCAGCGGACAGTGGCAGCCCGGACAGCAGCCATCGTGACAGGGAGACCAAGGCCGCTGACCTGGGCGGACAGCCGGACACCACCTCGGCGGTCAGTGACCGACAGACCGTCACCGAGCCGGTCACCGGTCACCCGGACAACCTCCCGCCGGTCAGTGACCGTGCCCCTCGGACAACCGGTGGTCGGCGGCCTGACCCGGACACCGAGGAGCTGCTGGAGATCGCCCGGTCAGCGGTCAGGGCCGAGGACAAACTGACCCGCAAGGTGGTCGCCCAGGCGATCCGCGGTCAGCAGATCCCGCTCTCCAGCGACACGCTGACCGCCCTGATGGTCCAGCTGCGTCAGCAGCACGGCCAGTCGGTCACCACCTCCCGGAACTGACCGCACACCCCATGGGGCGGTGACCGAGCCGGAAACCTCGGCCGGTCACCCGCCCCGGACGGCCCGCCCCACGACGTCCTCCCGTGAACCGGAGAGCACCGCCATGCGCACGAAGCCCGCGACACCCGCCGAGGTGGAGACCTGGCTGACCGTCCTGCACCAGCGCGGCCACATCCACCGCGCCGAGTCCGGTCCCGACAACACCTGGACCGTGCAACGGTGCCGACACAGCCGCCCCTGGACTCTGAACCACCCGGTCCTGGCCATGGACTGGATCGAGGACATCGTCCGCGACATCCGTCAGCAGGACGCGGAGGCGGGCCGGTGACCGCCAACGACCCGGCGGCCACCACGTCCGGACCGCAGCGTGACCCCAACTCGGCTCCAGGCGGAGCAAGTTGTCGCATACGACGGTCCTACGGCCCGTCGTACGCACTTGCCCCCGCCCAGGGGAGCGGGGGAAGTCCGGCTGCTCCCCCAGCGAGGGCGCACGGGGACCGGCCGGACTCCCGGCACCAGGGGGCGCCGGTCGTGGGAGGAGAAGCAGACGACCGCGCCCCGCGCGAGCAGCAGAGCCCGAGCCAACCTGCGTTCCCCGACCGCAAGCCGCGCCGACGCACCCGCAACCCGAGCCAGCGCACCCACAAGACGACCACCCGCCTGTCCGACACCGAGAAGACCGAGATCACCGCCGCCGCAAAGCAGCGCGCCGTCACCGTCGCCCGTTTCCTCGCCTCCGCCGGCCTCGCCGTCGCCCGCGGATCGACCATCGTGCACACCAACGATCAGCTCGACGCCGCCATCGACGAGCTGGCCGCCCTGCGCACCGCCATCTCTCGTGTCGGCAACAACATCAACCAGATCGCCTTCGTCTACAACGCCGGAGGACAGCCCCTCCCCGGCGAACTCGACCGCGCCCTGATGACCGTGAACCGCGTCCTGACCCGCGTGGACAACGCGGCCGACACCCTGGTGAAGAAGCGCCTCTGATGGTCCCCAAGATCCGACGCGGCTCGCGCACCCACGGCCTGCTCGTCTACCTGTACGGCCCCGGCAAACGCGACGAGCACACAGATCCCCACCTCGTCGGCAGTTGGGACGGCTTCGCCCCCGACCCCGGCCGTGACACCAGCGCCGACCCCGACCCCAAGGTCACCCTCGCCCGGCTCGCTGCCGCCCTGGACCTGCGGGTCAAGCAGGCCGGCGACAAGGCGCCGGCCCAGCACGTCTGGCACTGCTCGGTCCGTACCGACCCCGGCGACCGGACCCTGACCGACGACGAGTGGAACACCGTCGCCCGCCGCCTGGTTCACGCCGTCAACCTCGCTCCCGAAGGCGATCCTGACGGCTGCCGCTGGGTCGCGGTGCGCCACGCTGACGACCACATCCACATCCTGGCCACCATGGTCCGAGGCGACCTGCGCCGTCCGAGGATGAACTACGACTTCAAGAAGGCCCAGGCCGAATGCCGTCGCATCGAACAGGAGATGGGCCTGCGTCGGCTCAAGCCCGGCGACGGCACCGGGGCCAAGACGCCCACCAGCGCCGAGCGCTTCAAAGCGGAGCGGGTCGGTCGACCCGAGACACCACGCGAAACGCTTCGCGAAGCCGTCCGCCAAGCCGTCGCCGGAGCTGCCAGCGAAGCCGAGTTCTTCACCCGCCTTCGTGAGGCGGGCCTGCGCGTCAAGCTCCGGCACGCCCCCTCCGGCGACGTCCTCGGCTACACGGTAGCGCTGCCCGGAGACCGTAACCGCGACCGCGAGCCGGTCTGGTTCGCGGGCTCGACCCTGGCCCCCGACCTTTCCTATCCGAAGATCCAGCGCCGCCTTGCCGACGGAACCGCCGACACGCGCCCGCTGCCGGGAGCCGACAGCGGCCGCTCGGAATGGTCGCCGCCCGCACGGGGGCGACGCACCGCCACCGGGATCGCCGAGCGCGCCGCAGTCCTCCTAGACAGCGACGACGACGAAGCCGCAGCCCAACTCGTCGGAGTCGGCGAACTCCTGGACGCGGTCGCCCAGACCTCTCCGGCCGCCACCCGCGCCGAACTCGGCGCCGCCGCTCGCTCCTTCGAACGCGCCACCCGTAGCCACGTCCGAGCCGAACGCGCCGACACTCGGGCGATCCGCTCGGCGGCCCGAGGCATCATCCAGGCCGGCGCCGCGCTCGGCCGGGGCGAGGACGGCGGCACCACCGCCATGCTGGTGTCCACCTTGGTCCTGGTCGCCTTGGCCGCTGCCCGCTGGCACTCCGCCCGCGGTCACGCCCAGCAGGCCGAAGCCTCCCGGCAGGCCGCCGAGCACCTTCGCGCCGCCTACAGCCAAGCCGCTGCCGCACCCATGCAGGCCCTGCGAGACCAGGGCCGAGCCTTGCCCGAAGCCCAGCGCCGCACCTACGAGACCACCATCCGCGCCGCCCTGCCCGAGAACCGCACCCGACCCGGCACGAGCACGGAGAACGACGCCTTGGCCGCCACCCTGGCTCAGGCCGAGCAGGCAGGCCACGACCCGAAGGCCCTCCTGCAGGAGGCCATCGCCATGCGCGAACTCGACACGGCCGACAACGTGAACGACGTCCTGGTCTGGCGACTGCGCCGCCTCGCTCAGCTCCCGGCCCACCCGGGCGAAGCCACTCGACGCCCGCAGGCCAGCACCGGCCGCGCCACGCCTCCCGCCAACCGGACCGGCGTCCGGGCCGCGCCCCCGGCCTCGCCTAGGCCCGCCGCCCCGGACCCGCGCAGCCGCCCGCCGCGCCGCTGACCAGCAGTCCGGCAGGCCGCCACCGGCCTGCCGGACTGCACGAAACACCTGGACAACAGGCTCCACCCGCTGTTACGGATGAAGAGAAGGACCTTGACCGGGAGATGACGCTCGTGCTCAGAACGACCGACAACCACGTAGAGCCGACCCCCGTCCTGCCCGCCGCCCCCGCCGGAAGTGATCCGCTGCTGCAACTCCAGTACGAAACGCAGCCGCCCAGCGGACCCGGAGCGACGCGATGCCTCAGCCACCCGCCGGAGCTGTCCCTGCGCGGCATCCCCGTGCTGTGCTCGGCCTGTCGGGCCCGGCGCGACTGGCTGCTCATCAACCATGGCCGCAATGTCTGGGTCCGCTGCCGCTGCGGCAACCAGTGGCTCGAGCCCGAGATCAGCCGCGCCGACTTCGACGCCATGATCGCCATCCCGGACGGGACGACTTACCCCAGCGTCGAACAGGGCCTGATCGCACTCGGCTTCGACGGCGCCTTCGCTGGCATCTACCTGGAGTAACGGAGCTGCGAGCGGTCAGGTTCGAAGGCACCGATTCCCCATGGCACCCGCCGCTCCTGGACGAACAAGGTGAACAGCTTCCCGTAGCGCGTGGCGGGATGTTTGTGAGCCGAGGCAAGATTGCACAGACTGCGTGGGTCAACTGACCCCGTGTGAGCTACTCGACTGCGCCACAATTGAATGAGCCGGAGCCGCAGAGGCGGCACCGTGGGCATAGTAAGAGTTCAGGGCAGGAGGCATGAGGCTCGCGATGCCATCCAATTCGCCGGCGGTGCGACGAGGCGCAGCCCCGATGCGGGATTCCGCACACGGTGGTTCGCAGATCGTCTTCAACTATCTGCCTGTTCAGTACCGACCTGGCCGTTTCAGGGCTGGCGTCGTGCCCTACGAGGCTGCTGAGCAGCTCCGCAGGCTCCGCGACGATCTCGCTGGGACCCACGTCGTGATTCGTAGCGGGGACACGATCGTCTGCGTGCCCGTTGTCCCCGACGCCCCTACTATCGGCTCCGAGCAGGAGTTCAACACCGAGGCTGACTTGGTGGTGGTCACTTCCTTGCTACAAGCGGCCCTGAGGCGGGTCCTCACCGAAGGCTGGAACTTCCGGCTGCGAAAGTTCGCTCCGCTGGTCTTCGTGTCGCGCATTCCGGGACGTGACTTGCTGGAGGCAGCTGCATCGGGCACGAACGTGGAAGGGCTGCACGTCTACCCCGAATACCGATTGGACGTACGACGTCGAGGGCCAGCGGGAACACCCGGGATCCTCGTTGGCATCAAGGCTCGCTATGAGATTGATCTGCCCGTCAGCGAGCTGTTGCGACGGGGCGTGCGGGTTGAGGGCCGGTACGTACTGGCTGTCGACCACGACGTGCCAGTGCAGCCGAATATGGACTTGAGCGCACGGCGACGACTGATCGGCATGGTCGAGGCCGTGGTGGGAGACCGGCTGCGGCTGACCGATTCATCGGGGCAGTCCGAGATCCCCGCCTCTGAGGCTTGGTTGGAGCCGAGACGAGATGTTTTCCACGACATGCTCGCCATTGCAGCGGGAAGCGGATATCGGCGGATCGAGAGCCGGCTGAACGAGGCTGCATTCAAGCTGTCCGGCGCGGAGGGGCGTTACGAGCGCACGAAGGAGATCGCGGACGGTCTGGGGCGGCATAGCCCACTGACGATCGCTGTGGACGTGCAGGCTGCCATTGGCGAGCCAGCAGGGAGCACCAGCAGGATCTCCACACGGCGACTTGATTCTCCGACTTTCGTATTCGACCTCAGTGGGGACAAGACTCACCGGTATCCGAGACAGGGCTTGGAGCGGTACGGCCCCTTCGATTCCGAAATGTTTACCCCGAAGACGCCCTCGGTAGCCGTGGTCACACCACAACAATTCAAGGGCAGTGCTGAGGAGTTCATGCATGCCTTCCTGCACGGCGTGCCTGGTAAGGAAGCATTCTCCCAAGGCTTCATCCGTAAGTATCGGTTGACCGACTGCAAGGTCACTTTCACCGTCTTCGACGGCGGCGCTCAAGACGCCGTTGCCTACCGGCAGGCTTGCTTGACTGCCCTTGAGGCAATCAAGCCCGACCTGGCGATCGTGCTTGTCAGTCAGGAACAAGAGCACCTGTACGGCGATGCCAGCCCATACATGGTCAGCAAGTCGACGTTCATGAGCCAGGGCGTGCCGGTCCAGGAGGTCCAGGTCGAGACCATCCGGGACGCTGAACGAGCCTCCACACTCAGCACCATCGCCTTGGCCTGCTACGCGAAACTAGGTGGCACGCCGTTCGTGATCGGGGCCTCGCATCGAGCCATGGCCCACGAACTCGTGATAGGCATCGGCCGATCCGATGTTCAGACGAGTCGGCTAGGCGGTTCGCAGAGGTTCGTTGGTATTACTACCGTCTTCAGCTCCGACGGCAACTACATGCTGTCCAACGCCTCGAAGCAGGCGCCCTATGAGCAATACCCGCAGGAGCTGCTGCGGACGCTGCGGACGTGTATCCAGGACGTTATGGCGCGCCACGCTTGGCAGCCAGACGACACCATTCGGCTGATCTTCCACGTGTTCAAGCCGCTCAAGGACAGGGAGACGAGGGCGGTCAAGGAGCTGGTAGAAGAGCTGACCAAGGACTACGCAGGTGTCGACTTCGCTTTCCTGCACGTCGGCAACGACCACGACTGGATGATGTTCGACCTCCGTAGCGCTGGCACCAGACGTCGGGGCCAGGTGACTGGCCGTGCCGTACCTGCCCGCGGCCACGCCGTCCAGGTCAGCCGAAGCGAAATGCTGATCTCGGTCACTGAGCCCGCCGACATGAAACTGCCGCTGCAAGGTGCGCCGCGCCCGCTGAAGATTAAGCTGCATAAAGAATCGACGTTCACTGACCTGGACTATTTGGCTGGGCAGGTCTTCCGGTTCACCGCACTTTCGTGGCGCCGCTTCTACCCTGCAAGCCAGCCCGTAACCATCTTGTACTCCGAGTTGATCGCCGGGCTGCTCGGCCAACTAAGAGACGTCACTAACTGGAACCCAGACATGATCTCTGCAATGCCGTTGCGCTGGAGCCGGTGGTTTCTGTGAACGGCCCGGCGGAAGAGGACGGGGCACTCACTATTCAGATCGGGACGCAACTGTCGGCCCTCGAACGGCGCGTCACCGAAGCCAACACGCCCGGAAATCTGGACGGTTTGCTGGCTTACCACGTCCTGAATGGCGCAATCCCGGGGTTTGCCTGGAACGTCGACCCGGCGGCTGGGTCTTGGATGCAGGAGAACGAGGAACGCCTTGACCCTCCTGCGCTCGCCGTCCTCGGATACGGAATCACACACTTCCCTGCATTGGCGAACCCGGCAGTGGTTCGCAGGCTGCGCGAGGGTTTGCACCGACTCAGACAGCGCAATCCCTTCCCAGGGGATCGGCTCTCCTTCCTGTATGAACCTCGCCTCCTCCTCGGAATCTGCCTAGCAGTGATGACCGCGAGGGACGACGTGCCGGAGTTTGAAAGCTGGCTCCAAGACGCCCTCACGAGCCCCCAGTACCAGCCCGCCGACCGCTTCCAAGGGCTGATCCAGCAGCACGCCCTCGCGCTATTGGCCGACCGGCCCGCCCGAATCACCGATGTCGCCACCATGAATGAGCCCGTCGAGTTGGCCACGGCACGATGGATGATCGCCACCAGCACGGGCACCCTCATCGACCCCGATACAGATGCCAGAGTGCTTCAACAGCGGATCATATGGGCGTTGCTTCACTCTGACACTGAAAGACTGGCAGTTCCCCGTGCCGCTCTTCTCTACCGGGCCGTGAGCGACGTCTTGTACTCCAGCATCGACCAGCTGATTCTCAGCCGCTCACACCTCAGCCGCGTGCTGCGCCGATTCGAGGCCGCCATGCTCCGTTGGCGGTGGGATAGAGACGAACTCCGTCACCCCATCCGGTGGGAAATCTCCTCCGAGCGTGAAGTACAGGACATCCTATGGATCATCCTGCGCTCAGTGTTCGACGACGTCAAAGACGAAGAGACCCTGCCCAAGGTGGGCCACAGCAGCTACCGCGCGGACTTCGGCCTCCCGCAGCTGGGCATCTTGATCGAAGCGAAGTACGCGTACAAGGGCGCCGACTTCAAAGAAATTGAACGACAGGTCATGGTCGATGCGGTCGGATACCTCAACAAAACCGACCTGTATAAGGAGATCGTGGTCTTCATCTACGATCATTCAAGTTCAGTGGAGCGCCACGATCTCACTCGACAAGCCTTGATGGGCGTGTCCGGAATCACCGACGTGGTCATCGTGTCGCGGCCCGGCATGCTGCCAGCCGAGATTCCGCGCTCGGCCAGAACATCTCGGAAGCGGGCGTCCGCCAGCCCGTCATAGGCAGGTCTACGCTGTTGTGTCACGGAGGCGGCCCCACCTTTCCCTGGGCGAGACACGAAACCCTGGGGCTCGGACCGCAACTGGCGTCCGCTGTGGCGTCCCTCGGTGACGACAGACCAGCGGCGAACACTTGTTGCGTAGCATGCTGTCGGCCCCCGGACGCACCTGGCGAGGCCGACGGACGCGGTGAAAGGGCAGCAGTGCAGCGGATCGGCCTCTACTACCCGTACGTGCACTTCCGCAAGGAGCAGTGGATCAAGGCCGCCGCTCTCTACTGGCCGGGCCTGGCCCGAGTCGTCCCACGCGGATTTCCTGTCAGCGACCCGGACCTGGTCAAGGCCCTGCGCGACGGGCTGGACAACTTCCTCACCGACGTGGACCCCAGGGAAGCGGCAGCCACTGTCGCCCCCGCCTTCCTGAAGGCCGTCGAGGACCACGGCACCGAACTGAGGCAGCGCTTTCTGGCCACTGCCGACACCCGGCCCTTCCATACGCAACAGGGGAACCAGCCCGAGCCCTTGATGATGGGACAGCGCATCATCAACGCCGAGCCGACCTCGCCTGACGACCTGCGAACGCTTCCGCGCGACGAGCGCCCCCTCGCCGGCCTCTACCCGCACGAGGTAGACCCAGGGCTTGCCGACGCCCTACGCGGTGCCGGTCTCGCCGTGCCGGCCGTGCGGTCGCGCATCGCCAGATCCGCGGACGTGACGTGGCTGGCCATGGACCCGGTCCTGGCCTGGATCTACAAGTGTGTGCTCACCGAGGAGCTGGCCCGCCGTACGCGGTACGCGCCGATCACCGACCAGGTCGCGGCCCACAGCGCCACGGACGGCTGGGACAGCGACCGGATCGCTGCCGCCATGTTGGGCGAGCGGCCCCGACCGGCAAGCTCCGACGAGACAACACGACTCGGGCTGATGGCCGTGCAGTGCGTCCTCCCGGACGGCCTGCGCTCGGTGCCGGTGGCGAAGATCATCCAACTGCGGAACGACTACCGGGCAGAATTCAGTGCCTTCACCCAAGCAGTCGACAAGGCTGCGGCAGACCTGCGAGAGCAGGTGGGCGGCATCGAAGACCGCGCAGCCTTCGAACTCCACCTTCGGATGACATTCGACGAGAGCATCGCCCAGCCACTTGAGGACCTGCGCAAGGCCATGAGCGGCCTCAACCTCAAAACCTTCTACAGCGCGCTGAACTACAAATTCGAAGTGCCCGCCCTCGCCGCGGCGGCGAGCGGCTGGGCAGGCAACGTGCCGATCGCCGGAGGAAGTCTCGCGATCGCCGCCGCGACCCTGCGCCAGGCCACGGCGGAGGCACGCGACGCTCAGCTCGCTGGTTCTCCGGTCAGCTACCTGCTCAGGGTGGAACGGAACCTGAAGCCGACCACGCTGGTGCGGCGAGTCGCGCGAGCGCTTGGCCGAGCTGCGGGCTCCGGAATCTAGCTCGCACTTCGCGGGTCACTCTTTTGCACAGTTTCCGAGCTTGATCACGGTCCTCAGGTGATCGTGCTTCGGCAGGTTCTGCAACTCGGAGCGCTGCGCTGATCGGTGGCTGACCCGTTGTGATCAGTTGATCTTCGCATGGGTGACCTGCGGAGAACGGGCTAGCGCCGGGCTGGGCACCGGCGCCCGCTCGACCTTCCAACGGCATCGAGCACCGGGGCACCTGTCCACCAGTGGCACTACCCGCAGTAAGCCCTCACTCAGCAGTCGTAGCTCTTGAGCGTCTTCGAGGCACCGGTGGCCGACTTCAGGTAGTCGTTCTCCGACTTCAGGCTCTCGTTCTCCGCCGTCGACTCCGCCAACTGCACGACCAGTCCGGCAGCCATGGACTGGAGCCCCTTGTACTTCCAGGCGAGGACCCCGAGGGCGGTGGCGGTGGCGGCCAGAACGCCGGCGCCGACCGTAACCACGACCCCGGCTTTGCCGACCTTACCTCCGGCCGGCCCAGCATCCTCCTTGCCGATGCAGACGTGGCCCGTCTGCTGCGAGTGCTGTTGAGCCTCACTGAGATGGTCGCTCTGAAACGAGCACGATCCGCATTGGTAATGGGTCATCAGTCGTTCCTCCCCCCCCCAGGGAGATGAGCTTGCCACAGGTCACGTGCCTCCGGCGCTCACTTGGTCATCCTCGTACGCCCACCGACGCTGAGGGAACGACGCGCACGTACACGGGCGTGCGCGCCCGCGGGTTATGGGCTATGCCGTCAACGCTCCCAGGAGGGCCATGGTCGCCACGGGTAGCTCGTTCAGGTCTCTGGCCAGCGGGGATGCGTCGGTTCCAGGCCGAGGAGGTCGAGGAGATGGAGCTGGACGCCGCCGCTGATGACGATGATGGGCGGGTCGGTGGCGCCGACGACGCGCAACCGCAGGCCGGAGAGATGGTTGGGGATCATCCGGCCGGGGGGCCGGACCTGCTGGTTTCCGGGAAGAGCCCGGGTATCTTCTGGCCGCTCCCGAGGGCCCGGCGGACCTGGCGCTCGATCAGGCAGAACACGAACAGGGCCAGGCAGATCACCGTCACCAGTGCGGGGACCCTCTTGTTGTCCTGCACGGAGACCGGAGTGAACGGATCTAGCCGCGCTCATCCGCGGTTGCCGTGCTTGGGCAGCTCGCCCCGGAAGTCGCAGCCGGGGCACTCGTCCTCGCCTTGGACATGGCCTTCGTACCAGCCGTGGACGGCTGCGTGGAGGATCGCCTCCTCCACCGAGGCTTCGCCGCTGCGGACCGACGCGATGGCGTTGCCGACAATCAGCCGGAGCACGGCGCTGTCGGGCGAGGGGAACGGCGGGGACCGCATCGGCGAGTCGGTCGTCATGGCCGCAGCCTATGGGTGGGACCGACTGCCGGTCAGCCGGATGCGGTGCCGTCGGGTCGGGCGGTGCGTGCAGGTCGCTGCGGAACCCTCAGCCGACCGGCTGCCAGCCCTGCAAGGTGGCGGGCCTCCAGCGCGGCCGGTCCGGCATCCTGGTGTCGTCGGGCTCCGGCAGAGTGCCCCGGCTCTTGCGGCTGCGGGCGGCCCGGACGCTGATGCCCAGGTGGGCGGACCTCCGGATACCCCCGGAGCTGCTGGTCGTCGGCCATCGTGTCCTCCTCGTTCGTCGGTGATGAGTGTGGGCGTGCGTACGGCAAGGCCGCCCCTGCCGGTTCGGCGAGGGGCGGCCTTCTGCGGTTGGCGGTCAGACTTCGGCGAGACGGTTGGAGAGGTCCAAGGCGACGGTGGCGACCGCGAGGGCGGCGCACAGGCCGGTCACCTCGTGGATGGTGGGGCGGACCAGGCGCGGCCAGTCGTCGGGGGCGGCGGGCCAGGAGGCGAGGAGGGCCTCGGTGGTGGCCAGGCCGAGGTGGGCGGTGACGTCCCAGCCCGCGCGGGAGGCGGGCTCCCAGTGCAGGCGGAGACGGCCGAGCGGGAGTTCAGGGGTGCCCGCCGGGAGCCAGGAGACGTCGAGCGGTCCCTCCGGGAGGGCGGAGACGCGCTGGACCAGTGCGCCGCGCACTCCCGGCGGCATGGGCCGCACGGCGAGGGTGCGCAGCGGGTAGGCGGTGGAAGGGTGGGGTCGCGGTGAGATCGGGGCCTCCTGGACAGGTCCGTACGGCGGGTCAGGCCCAGGCGAGGGCGTTGCGGACCGATGCCGGGAGGTAGCCCTCTTGGCCGTCCTCGGCGATGAACGCCATGCCGTCGCCCACCACGACGTCGGTGCCGAGGTAGTGGGCAAAGGGCCAGTCGGGGTTGACGGCCAGGCGGATCGGCAGGTCGGGGTCGAGGTTCTGAAGTTGGCAGAGCAGGTGGCCGACGGTCAGGTGCTGGGGCAACGGGGAGCCTCCGGGATCGAGGGTGAAGCGGTGGTGATGGAGCGTCAGGGGTGTCGAGGCAGAGTTGGTCGCGCAAGACCGGCTGCTGGGTGGTTCAGCGGCTTGCGATGAGCGCGGCGAGGAGACCGGCCACGGCCTCGGAGGGGGTGCCGGGGCCGAACTCCTGGATCCAAGGGGCGGCGTCGGAGGGGCGGACCCGGACCTGCCAGACGATGCCGCGCTTCCAGGCGGCGGTGTCCTCGGGGAGCCAGCCGACGTAGACGCGGCCGTCCGGGCTGGTGCAGTGCACGTTGGCCTCCGGGGTGTCGACGATCGCCCAGCCGAGCCCGCCGAGCAGTTCGAGTACCGGGCTCGCGCAGTGGTCGCTGGAGAGCCAGGCACGTTCCTCCACGGCGGGGCGGACGACGGTTGGCAGGAGGGTGATCGAGGCGTTCACGAGTGGGCGTCCCTTCGTTGACCTGCGGGTTTTCCCGACGTCCGTACGTTGACATGCGGTGTGCCGAAGTACGTAGTCGTTTCCGGGAAGGTGAGGTCTGCCGTGGGCGAACTGGCCGGCGAGGTGGGAGGAGGCCAGCGGGCTGGGGAATGGATCGACGCGACCGGTTGTCGTAACCCGGTTGCGGCGCAGGGCCGTACAGAGCAGAAGGGACAGGCCGTGGCGGAGTCGAGCAGACACTGGGACGGTGCCGGGCTGGAGCGCAAGATCCGTGGCGCCGGGCGGCCGTGGACGGTGGGCGACATAGCGATGGTGACCGACGGGCAGTGGGCCGTGGGCATCCAGGCCCGGAGGCAGCGTGGCGGGGAAGCCGTGGTGGAGCGTCGGATCGCGGACGGGCAGCGCGTCGAGCTGACGTTGGTGGAGCTGGCCCGCGCGATGGACTCCCGGTTCGGTGCGGCCCATCGCGACGAAGGCTCCCGCTGACCGGTTACCGTCCGGGCCCGGTCGTGGCCACCGTGGGGCGGACAGCGGCCGACGGGGCGGGCTGGTCCGGTGGTTGGCCCAGGGCACGCGGCGCGTGCGCGGAGCGGGCGACAGCGGCCTGGGCCAGGCTGAGCGACGGTGCCCGGTCCGCGGTCACGGCGGCTTCGCGGGCCTCGATCACGTGGCTGATCGCCTGCAGGGCTATGCGGCTCTCGGCCTGCGCGACACGTAGGTCCACCGCCGAGCTGGTGATCCGCTCCAGGTCGTAGAAGGCCGGCACATGACCGGGCCTGGTGAGGGCATGCAGACGGTCCTGGTGGACGGCGACCGCGTTGTTCGAGACGACGAGGCTCGAACGGATATGCATCGCCGAGCGTAGGAGCGGATCCTCGACGGGGCGGCGCACCGCGAGGGTTTCCAGTGCGTCGATGGGGCGGCCCCAGGCTTTCTCGATCATCGCGTCGGCCTGGTCGAGGGCAGTGGCGTCGGACAAGGGTGGCTCCGGAGGGTGAGAAAGGGAACGGTGGTCAGCGGCTCTGCCCCGGGCGTGGGACCTGCGGAGCCGACGGCGGGCGCGGTGCCGGGATGAACGGCCGCGCGCCGGCAGGCGAGGGGGCCACGGTGGAGCGGGCGTTGGCAGCGTGGACGCGGCGCACGTCCAGTGGCGTCGGTACCGGGGGCCTCACCGGGGTCGCGGTGGCCTGCGGGGGAAGGCGGCGTAGGTCGTCGCCGTAACGGATGACCGGTGCCGGATCAGTGAGGGCGGTGTTCATCGCGGCGACCAGGCCCTCTGGGGTGAAGGACGAGGCGGTGGCGTACCACTGGTTGCTGGGCGGTCCGGCCAGCATGAGCCAGCGCTCTTGATGGCCTGTCATCTCGGCGGCGTGGTTGAGGCGGTTGCGGCGTAGGTGGACCTTGGCCAAGCCGTCCGGGGATTCGAAGGAGATGTCGGTCGCGCCGTAGCGGTGGCTCCAGCCTGCTGCCGCAAGAGGTGTGCCGACGTCCAAGGCCGCCAGCTCACTGTTGCCGTAGTAGAGGTAGGCGTCGGGGCCCTCAACGTAGGCGGCGGCGAGCGCGGTGGTGAAGTCCTGGACGATCTCGGTGGGGGTGCTGTCCTGGAAGGTGACGAGCCAGCGGGGCATCGCGAAAGGATCGGAGTACGCCGTGATCTTCCACAGCGCGTCGTCGCCTTCGGGCAGGTAGCCCAGGCGGACCGTCTGGTCGGGTGCGTTGATGTACGCGTTACCCATCTCGTCGTGATTCAGTTTCCAGCCCGCGTCGAGGAGGGGCTGGAGGGCGGGATCGCCGGTGAAGGTCGATCCCGCCAGGTATCGCGGGGTGACGTGGTACTCGCGCCACTGCTCGTTCGGGTCGTACGGCACGGCTCCTCCAAGGGCGTGGTCAGCGGCGGCGGGAGGAGCCAGGAGCGGGCACGCCGGCGGTGGCCGAGGCAACGGGCGGAGTCACTCCGGCCGGTTGTGGCTGCGGGGCGTGGCTGAACAGGGAGTTCGGCGCGGCGGTGCTGCGACGCAGGGCGGCTGCGGTCCGGATGCCGTCCGACCTCGGCGGGATGCCCGTGTGGGTGCGCGTTGCCGCCGCGACCCGGACAGGGGCGGGAAGCGGTGCGGCGACGGGGTTGCTCCAGTGCTCGACGGCTGCGTAGACCGGGCCCAGCGCCCGTCCGGCGGCAGTCAGAACGTACGGATCGCCGTGGCGCGGTCCGGTGCGGGTGACCAGGCCGTCGAGCTGAAGCCGGATCAGGCGCTGTCGGGTGAAGCTGTTGTCCAGTCCTGTCTGTTCGGCGATGTGGACGAACCGCATGGGCCCGCCCGTGTCGAGGGCCTGGATCACGGCGGTCGAGTGGCGAAGGTGCAGCCGGCGCACGGCGTCCTCGACGCGCTCGGCACCGGCCACCTTGCCGAGCGGCAGGTGCGCGTGGGACCAGTCGGACAGCGCCCGGTGTACCGGGGAGAGTGCGTTGCCGAACCCACTGAGCTGGTACGGGGCACCGTGGCGATGACTGGCTCGGGTTACCAGCCCGTCATCGTGCATCTGGGCCAGCCGCTTGCCGACGAACTGTTCGCTGACGAAGGGGAGGTGAGCGGCGACGTCACGCACACGCATGGGGCCGCCCTGCTGGGCCAGGGTCTGTGCCGACCAGGTGGTCCACTTCGGCGCTATCAGGGACAGTGCCTCCTCGACGCGCCGGGCGTCGACGAAGCCGATCTGGGAGGTTGCGGGTTGTGCGGGGGCGGACATGGCGGTAACTCCGTTATGACGATGGGTGAATCGAACGGCGGGGTGCGGATCAGTGGAGGTCGCGCTCGGCACGGAGACGCTGGAGCACCGTGCCGAGGCGGCGGTTGCTGACGTGGATGCCGCGAGCGCGCAGGCCCTGGCGCAGAGCTTCGCGGTTGAGCCGGGGCAGACGGGCGGCGACCTGGCGGGCTACGGCTATGAGGTCCTCATCGCCCGGCGCGGGGCTGGATCGCCGGGCGGCCGAAGGCCGGCGGGCGGCAGGCTGGTCCAGGAGGAGGCGGACGTCCAGCAAGTCCCAGACTGCCTCGGCTTCCGACTGCTCCCGGCGTTCGAGGTCCACGACTTCGGCCGCGTACCGCAGCACGATGTCGTCGAGAGCGTGTTCGCCGGAGCGGCAGCGCTGCCAGGCAGCGTCGAGATTGCGGCGGGCAGCACGGGCATGGGCGTTCGTCGAGGCCAGGCCGTCGAGCCGCCGTAGCACGATCGGCAGAACAGGATCTCCCGAACCGCCATGCGCGCTGTGGCGCTGGAGGTCCTCCAACGGGCGGCCGTACCGGTGCTCGACCAGGTGGCGGGTGTAGATCACGGTGGACATGGACGTCTTCCTTCTGGGGATTTCAGCGGGAGCGAGAGGGCTTGGCAGTCGTGCCGGCGGGGGAACGCGGGTCGCGGGGTGGATGGTCGTGGCTCAGCGCCAAGGGGTCCTCGACGCAGAACTCCTCGGCGACCAGGTGCGCGCCGGGCCGCTTTGCCATGTCGTGGGGGTTCATTCGGCAGCGTCCATCCGGGCGAGCAGGGAGCGCACCAGAGTGGGCAGGCTGTCGGGGCCCTCGCCGGTTCGGACATGATCGGTTGCCTCGCCGAGGACGTACGCGGCGTTTTCGAGCAGGCCGCTGGAGATCTCCATGCAGGCGTCGGTGATCCGGGAGGCGGCGAGCAGGGACCGCGAGAGCACCTCGACGTAGTCCCCGGGGCTGAGGTCGGCAGCCTTGGCGGCTGTGCGAATGGCGGCCAACTCCAGCGCGCTGAACGCGAAGTCGAACTCGTCGTCCTGGTCCGTTGGCGAGGGCGCGACGAAGGCCGGGTCCGGCGGCTCGGCCGGGATGCCGACGCGCGTGCAGATCTGGTCCACGGCGGCGGTCAGCTCGGCGAGGGACTCGGTGAGCCAGCCGAGCGCGGAAGCGTAGGACGCCAGGGTGAACAGACCGGCGGGGGTGGAAGGCAGCGGCTCCTCGATGACGAACTCTTCGAGCCGGTCGTTCAGTTCGCGGACCACCCGGGGACCGGCGGACAGCGCGCCGAGGACGGGATGCAGGTAGGAGCGGCCGACGGAGGTGGGGTACTCGGTCGTGAGGACCTCCGAGACGCTCCGCGCGGCGTCGGTGAGCAGCCCGGCCAGTTCGGTGCGGTCGAGGGACGCACGGTCGGCGGTCATCGCATGGAGGCCTTTCGGGAGGCGGCCGGGGCGGCGGGGCTGGCTGCCGCCGGTGCGGTGGCCGGGAGGGACGCGGTCGGGTCGATCGCGTGGGGGGACCGGGACCGGGCCGCCTGGACCCGGGCCTCGGCCGCCGCGTCGGTGTCCTCGTGCCGGTTGAGGCCGGTGCGGTTGGTGCGGAGCTGGGCCGTGCGGTAGACCGCGTAGTCCTCCCGGGCACCGGCCGCGACGAGGTAGATCTCGCGCTTGTGGGTCGAGGTGGGCGGGGCCGGGCGGAACTGGATGACCATCCGGTAGGAGACGGCCGGGTCGACGTACACCTTGTGGAAGCCGGCGAGGCGGCCGGTCAGCGGCAGGCAGTCGTCGCTGCCGTGGACCAGGTTCTGCAGTTCCAGCAGTGCCAGGTCGCGGATCTCGTCGGGGAGTTGGCGCAGGTCCGCGATGGCGTCCGGGTGGGCGGCGAAGGCGAAGCGGGCGCGGCTCACATCGGCCTCCGGGGGGTCGGGCGCTGGGCCGTTCCTGCCGACGGCGCGTTGCCCGTGTCGAGGCCGGCTTTCGGGATCGCGGAGGCACCCGACGACCGGGTGAGGGCGGCGCGGGTCAGCCGGGCGGCGGCCTCACCGCGGTAGTCCGGAGGTTGCGGCAGCGGACTGCCGCGGTGCTCCAGCCAGTGGCGGGCGGCGGCCTCGTCGGTGAAGGCGCCCTCGCGCATCGTGTACGTGTGGGCGTCGGGGTTTCCCTCTTCGAGGAAGACGCGAATCGGTGCCTGAGCGGCGCTGGAGTCACGGGTCAACGTCCAGGTCTCGGACGGGGCGTAGTCCGAGGTCCAGCTGTCGAGGACCTTGTAACGAGAGCCTGACTCCCGGATCTGCCGCTCGACCCAGAGGGTGAGATCGTCGGCGGGCTTCAGGGAGTCCCCCTTGGCCTGGGCGATCCGCTCGGGCGGGCAGCCATGCTCGATCAGCCAGTTCTGGGCGAACGGCAGGCTGGCGTGGTTCGCGGTCTCGAAGGTGAACGTGCGCTCGCGCAGGTCCCGCGTGATCTTGATGGCAACGAGCGCCGGATCACCGGGGACGCCCCAGGTCATCGACCTGTCGTGGGCGACGATGTAGCTGTGCGTCCCCTCCGGGGTGGTGTGGTGCTCGGTCAGCACGGTCAGGTCTCCGGCCCAGATGCTGCTCTCGGCGAGTTCGGAGGCGGCGTCGGCAGGCTCGAAGCCGGCGAGGCGGAAGTCGGGTTCGGCGATCACCGGGTGGCTCCCGTCAGCTCGGGCGCCGGGGTGGCCAGCACGCGGTGGTTGGGCCGGGTCGGGCTCGTCGTGCATGCGGCGAAGGGGCCGTCGGGGGCACGGAGATGAACCAGGGCCTGGTCGAGGTGGTCGCGGTGCCACGTCGAGGGACCGGTGAGGCCGGCCTCGGCGTCGGTGAGCTGCTGCCACGCGAGCCAGAGCGCGTGCAGCCGGGCAACGGCCTCGGGGTGCTCGTGCCACTGGTCGCACCACGGTCGGGTAGTGCTGATCTCCCGTCCGTAGACGGGCAGGAACAGGTGGTTCACCCAGTCGCTGAGAGCGGCCAGCTCGACGGCGTACGCCTCGCCGCCCAAGGCGAGGATGAACACCGAGGCCGGGGCGGCGGCCTTGTCCGCGCCGGCGGCGCCTGTGGTGGAGGTGTCTGCGGTGGGCTGAGGGGTGGAGACGGGCTCGGAGCCGAGGCGGTCCAGGATGACGCCGTGCTGGCGTACCTCCGCCATGGTCTTGGCGAGGGTGCTGGCGAGATCGTCGAGGTCGCCGTCGGGAACGCGGAACGGCTCGGGCGCGGGGGTGGCCTTGCTGGGGTCGGACATGGCGGATCCAAGGGAGTGAGCGAGCAGGGCGGGGGCGAAGTGCGGCGCGCTCTTCTGGAGGTCACGGCGGTGCTCCCTTCGCAGGTCGGCATGGGCAGGAGGATGCGGAGATTCCGCGATTTGGCGCGGCCGGGGAAACCGGGTAATGGGGCGCTACGGCGCGGTGCAGCGGGGGCAGCCTGGGAAGGGCGGTGCCAGCAACTGCACGGCTCGGGCGGCCTGTTGGGGGACCACACCGTTGCCGAGTGCGGTGAGCTGAGCCGGTCGGCCGAGTCCCGGAGTGGCGGTCACCCAGCCGGGGGCCAGGCCCTGCATCCACTCCACGAAGTCGGCGCGCAGGCGTCCTGCGACGTCGGTGGGTGGCGGCGCGGGGCGGGTGAGGTTCTCCCATCGGGCGATGGCGGAGGCGTACGCTCCCCATCGCCCGTCGATCCCTCCGCTTCCGGGGCCGCCTCCGCCCACAGCGGCAGGACCACCGCCGACAGGGGCGGACGCCAGCCCTTGCCCGGACGGCGGCCCGGGGTGCCGGTGTCGCTCGCCCTCGGGGTGGGCAGCAGCGACGCTGCCGCGCTCGGTAGCGTCATGTCCCCGTTGCCGTGCCGCTGGTTCGGCGAGCCCTTGATCCCGTCCGACGCCTTCGGCGTGGGCAGCAGCCACTCCACCTCGTCGGCCAGGTTCGGGCCGTGGCCGCCGCTCTTCCTCTTCGACGGATGCTGGGAGCCGCCGTTCTTGCCGATGTTGCTCGTCGGGGTCTTGAGCAGCGTGCTCGGCGGGCCAGGCGGTGAGGAAGGTCCGCTCGCGACGATGGGGGGCTCCGACGTCGGAGGCACGAAGCACGAGCCACCGCGCGTCGTACCGGAGATCGGCCAGGGATCCGAGAACGGCACCAAGTGCCCGCACAGGAGGCTGGGTTGGGTCGTCTCCCAGACACCACGGGCAGAATTCCACGTCGCCAGGGGAACCGGCGGGCGAGGTGAGGAGACCTCGGACATTCTCGATCACCACCAAGCAGGGGCGGAGGGCTTCGACCGCACGGGCGACGTGCAGCCACAGCCCCGAGCGGGTGTGGGGGTTGAGTCCGGCCCGGCGGCCGGCCACGGAGACGTCTTTGACAGGGGAAGCCGGCCGTCAGGACGCACACCCGAGGAACATCGGCCCAGTTGACGGCGGCGATGTCCTGCAGATTGGGCACGCCGGGCCAGTGCCGGGCCAGGATGCGTGCGGCGTCGGGGTTGATCTCGGCGTGCCAGGCCAGGGTGCCGCCGAGGGCAGTCTGGACTCCGAGGTCGAGACCGCCGTAACCCGAGCAGAGCGAGCCGATCAACGGCGGTCGCGCGGTGGTGGTCTCCATGTCACCGGCCACGTGCGATTCGGTCCGAGGGGGCCGCCACCGCCGTGGTGACGTCGGGAGGTGGCGACCCCGGAGCGGGCGCGGTGGTCACGGACCGGCTGCGGGCAGCATGGAGCCGCGCGGACGGGGGAGAGACCGTTGCCGATGCGGCGTGCAGGGAGTTGGCCCCGTCGTGCAGGGCCGCGTCAGCGGTGCCGAGTGCTTCCTCCATCACCCGTACTGCTGCCTCCCGGGCATCCCTGGCGTCGGGCTGGTCGCGCAGACTTTCGGTCTGGTTCAGGAAGGCGAGCTGGTGGGCCACCGCTCCCAGGGCGGAAGCCGCTTCGCTCGCGGGCTCGACGGCGGCGGCGAAGTTGGTGATCACGCGAGCGGTGTGGGGCGCCTGGTCCTGGTCGGCGGCACGGAAGAGGACCTCGTCGCCCAGATCGGTGACCAGCTTTCCTAGTTCGGAGATCTGGCGTGCGACGGCGACGACATCGGGTGAGCGGTGGGTGTCTCCCGGCACCGGCAGCTTGCCGCGCTGGGCGTCGAAGGCGGAGGCCGTGGCGCGCAGGGCCAGGGCGTCGGAGAGTGGGGTGTTGTCCACGGGGCGTTCCAAGGTGGGGACGGTCGGATGGGCTGGGTTGGTGGGGGAGGACGGCTCAGCCGTGGGTGCGCGAGGGCGGTCGTGCGGCTGATGGCGTGGAGGCAGGGCCTGGGCATTCCGAGGGCCGTGCGGCCGGTCGCGCCGTGCTGCGGGCGAGCGCGGCGTGGACCTGCGCCGTCGGGGGCCCGTCGGTCGCCGGCGTGGGGGACGGCGCCGGAGCGTGGTGGCCGTTCGCGGTCTGCCAGCGGGCGCGCACGTTGTCGAGCGGCCCGAGAGCGTGCAGGGCGTGGCTGATGAGCCGTCCGGGGGCCAGGGTCTCGTTCTCGGCCAGGGCGCGGATGGCGCGGGCGGAGGTGGCGGCCGTACGGGCGACGGAGGAGCGCATGATCTGTTCGCCGAGCCACTCGGCGCTGCCGGCTCCGGCGCCGTCGCATATGGCGGAGAGCTGTTCGGTGGTCAGCGTGCCGTCGGCGAGCAGACCGCGCCGCTGGGCTTCCCACAGCACCGTTATCCGGTCGATGGGTTCGCCGCGGTGGTGCAGCGCTCCCAGGCAGCGGTAGAGCTGGCCGTGGGCGGGGTCGGCGAAGTCGTCGGGTCGCAGCCAGCCGACGACTTCGTCCATCGCCTTCGGCTGCTCGACCAGGACCGCCAGCAGGAACTGCTCGTCCTCGGCGACCTGACTCGCTCGTACCGGCGGCGGCGCGACTGGAGCTGTGGGGGGCGGTGTCGCCGGGGCGACCGGGCGCGGTTCGGACCCCCAGCGGCGCGCGAGGTCTTCGAGCACTCCGGCCAGGACGTCCGCATGGTGCAGCGCTCCTTCCACCTCACCTTGGAGGGCGTCGGCGCGGGCTGCCTGGTGGAGGCGGATCGCGTGCGCGGTCACGCTGCGGTGGATCGCTCCCTCCAGCACCATCCGGCCGTACACCGGGGCGTGCTCGGGTCGCGGGCAGGCCGAAATCAGGATGTGGGGATACACGGCGGTCAGCCCTCGGACATGGTTGCCGGCCTCGGCGACGGCGTCCGTCACCCAGGACAGCGGCACGCGTTCTCCGGTCGCCACGGCGGGATGGCTCTCGGTCCGGAGCTTGCGCAAGGCGGCGAACAGCGCTTGGTGGATGGGCCGGTAGAAGTGATCGGGCGCGAGCCAGTCCAGGTGCGTGAGCTGGCCGGGGTCGAGCAGCACCGAGCCGAGCACCGCCTGCTCGGCACTCAGCAGCGGGTTCATCGCTGCCGCCCGGGGCGGGGAGACGGCGGGTCGTCCTGCTGCGAGTGGAGATCGGCGACGGCTTGGTCGGCGGCGGTCATCGCGTCGGCGAAGCGGTCCAGCTCGCCGGTGAACGTCGGATCGGTGGCGAGGATCGATCCGGAACCAGTGACCAGCCACCACTGGCCACCGCGTCGGACGACCGGTGACCGGGCGAGGCGTTCGGAACGCGCCAGAGGAGGGGACGGAGTGCGCGAGGACACGAGGGGACTCCTGAGCAGGTAGAGGGGAGGGGCAGGCTGTGAGGTCGAACGTCGGCCCGGACGGGGGTGCCGGAGCGGCAGGACCAGGGCGGGCAGCCGTCCGGATCGCCGTTCTCCAGTTCGGCGTCCGCGAGCGCGTCGAAGATGTCGCCCTGACCCGGTCGATCGGGGCCTGGTCCAGAGGCCGACGGCTGCGATGCGGATACGCCTGGCCGGGCAGCGGCGTGCCCTCCTTCAGCGGCGACGGCCGCGGTCGAGAGCCGTCTGCGCGGACGCCGGGAGGGGCGGCGTGGTGGGCGGTGGAGTGTGCGGTGTGGGGCGGTGGGGTGTCGTGGTGCGTGCGATGGCGGCTCGGACTCGTGGGGAGGTGTCGTCGGTGTGCTGGAGGGCGTTGGCGGTGTCGGTGAAGCGGCGCCAGGCGTAGTCGGAGCGGTCCGCGGTCCAGGCCGGCGCCCGGGCGACGAGGGCTTCGGAGAGGGCGGCGACGTCGTTCTCGGGTGCGGTGCCGCTTGCGAGGAGGGGACCGGCGGGGGACCACAGGTCGATGCGCCATTCGTCGCCGAGCCGGACGGCGCTGACGAAGCCGTCGTCGGGTGCCGGCTGGTAGGTCCACATGTGGGCGTGGACCGTCCAGCCGGGTCCGGCGAAGGCGGGTGGGGCGGGCTCGGGCAGCGGTTCGGGTGTGCCGACCTCGAACAGGTCGAGCAGCGGTCCGTCGTTGAGAGCCGCGTCCATGAGCCGCAGCGCGTCGTCCGTGGAGACGTCCTGGCATCCCTTGAGCGCGACGAGGACGGTGCGCAGGGTGCTGAGGTGTTCCCGGGCGTCGCCGGGGTCGAGCCGGTCCTCGGCGGGCCCGTCCTGGAGTAGCCAGTGCCGCACCGACGCCGCCTGGGACCGCAGCGATTCGATGTCCCTGGCAGAGAGCCGTTCCGGCAGGCGTTCGACGCGGTGGACCAACTGCCAGTAAGGCTTGAGATGTTCACTGACGACGTGGCGGGCGATGCGGTCGATCTGGGGGCGGAAGCCGGCCACGGCCCCGGCGCGGACCCGGTCGTCGTGGTGGCGTAGATCGGTGAGCAGGCGCATGTAGGCGTCGCGGGTGTCGATCCGGTCGCGGACGGCGGACTCGTAGGCCCGGTTGAGGAGTTCCAGATCCGACAGTTCCTGCGCTCCGGACTCGGGGTGGTGGGCTGCTTCGCGCCGGAGGGCGGCGACGCGCTCGGCGGCGGGGACGTCCCAGACCCCGCTCATGCCGCACGCCCGAAGCCGGAGTTGTTCGCCTTCGCGAGTGCGCGGTCGGTGATGGTGGCCGTGGCGGCGGCGGAGGCAGGCGCGATGGTCTTCGCCGACGGCTCCTTGTACCAGGGCTTGAGGTCGAGCAGCGCGATGCGTAGGCCGGTGGCCAGGAGGAGTGCCTTGCCCTTGGGCAGCGCACGGATCGCGTCGGGGGCGAGGATCCGCTCGGTGCGCATGGACACGGACGTCGACTTGCCGCTGTCGGAGTGGGAGACGGAGACGGTCCGTACCTCGTGCTCCCCGATCGCGCGGCTCAGCTTGTCGGCGAAGTCGATGTCGTCGATGCCGGAGCCGACGATCTTGACCGTGGCGGCGCTCCAGAGTGCGTCCATGCCAGCCTCGCCCCAGCATCGCTGGCCCTGCCGGTAGGACTGCAGGATCGTCATCGGGATCACGCCCCGTGAGCCCAAGTGGCTGTACAGGTCGGGGAGATCGGAGATCTTGCACACGTTGGCGGCCTCGTCGAGGACGCACAAGGCGGGCGGGTCGAGCCGCCCGCCGGAGCGCTCGGCGACGACCACGGCCGCGCGCATCACCGCGTCGGCCGCCGCCGCGATGATCGCCGATGCCGAGCCGCCGCCGTCCTTGCTGAGCAGGTACAACGTGTCGCGGGAGGTGGCGAACGCGGAGGGCTTGAACTCCGGAAGGCGCTTGTCGGGTGTGACCCAGGCGGCGATGTCCGGGTCGAGCAGACAGCTCGCGTACTGCCGCGCGGTCTCGTAGATGCCGTCCCGCGTTTCCGTGGCCCCGCTGACGGTGCCCTGGAGCTGGGCGGCGACCGCCTCGTGGCCGGCATCGGTGAGCAGGTCCACCGGAGTGCGGTCGGCGGGGGAGGCGAGCCAGGCCAGGACATCGGTGATCGGGCGCCGGTGGCTCGCGGCGGCCAGGAACAGCGCGCCCAGCGTGTTGCTCGCGGCGGTGGACCAGAAGTCGGCACCGCTGGACTCGTCGACGCTGGCGGCGACGAAGTGCCCGGCCAAACGTTTCGCCCCGGCCAGGTCGCGGGCGTCGGCCAGGATGTCCCACCACATCTCGCGCGGATGGTGGGCGATCTGCTGCGGGTCGAGCGTCCAGATCGTGCCGACCTCGGCGCGGGCGTCCACTGTCGCGGTGAAGGCGTCGTTCGCCGCCTTGTTCGAGGTCAGCAGTACCGGGCCGGGAGCGGCGAGGATCGCCGGGATCGCCAGCCCGGACGTCTTGCCGGAGCGCGGGGCCATGATCGCGACGATCACGTCCTCCCAGGAGGCGCGGACCTCGGCCCGGCCCGGGGAGTGCGTGCCGACGAGGATCCCGCGGTCCGCGGGATCGACCTCCTTCGGTTTGAGGCCGGAGAGGCTCGGCCGCAGGCTCTTCGCCTTGGCGGCGATCTCCCTGTCCAGCAGCGGGGCGAGATCCCGCCTGCGGGCGAGGCCATTTTTCGCACCGCCGCGCAGCCGCAGCCACACAACCAGGCCGGTGACGGTGAGGCAGACGGAGAGCAGCCCGGGGACGAGCCGCGCGCCAACCAGCAGAGCGGTGGGGCCCAGGTGCGGCCACAGCACGTCGGGGTGCAGCAGCGCGTTGGTGGCCTCGAACGGAGCCCAGGTGCCGGTGCCGACGAGAGAGTTGGTGAGGTTGCCGGTCAGCCAGGCGAGGGAGCCGAAGGCGATGCCGACGCCGAGGACGCCGAACAGGAGGTAGAGGAGCGCGTCGGAGCCGGTGGTGGTCGAGGGCGCGCTGGTACGCGGTGCGGGCATGGCGGGTCCAAGGAGGGAGAGCGGACAAGGCGAGGCGGGGCGCGCGGCGCTTTTCTGGTGGTCATCGGGGCAGCTCCTGCTCAGGGATGGGGCGACAGCCGAGTCAGGCCGAGGTCATCGGGATCGCGGCGACCGGGGTGGCGGGGCGCTGGCAGGTGGTTCGGACGTCGCGCCGACGGAGGGCGCGGTCCACTGAGTGCCGGTGTGTGGGGAGGAGGCGCGGGCGGATCGGCGTCGGTCCGCTTCCGGGTTCTGGGTGGCGGTCGGCTTGTTGTCCGCGACCGCGTCGTTGCCGAGAACATCGCTGAGCGGCTCCCTGGTCCGCAGTGCAGGCACCTCGCCGCGGTACTTGGGGTCGCTGAGTTGCACAGGGCACGCGGCGATCATGTCCTCGGCGACCTCCAGCTCCTCCTGGACGTCCCGCAGCATGCGGGTGGCGGCGGCCAGCCGTGTCCACGTCTCGAAGGTCGGGTTGTGGTGCGGGTTTTCGAAGGTCAGCCGGGCTCGGGTCCAGTCGGCCGCTGCGGCCACGAGTTCGGTCAGCTGCGGGAGGGCTCCGACCAGCGCTGCGTTGACCTCTTCGATGATTCCGGCGACCTCATGGGGAGTTGCTGTCTCGGTGAGCCGGGCGATCATCCCCGGGACGGAGTACGAGTCAGCCGACGGGTGGGGCGGGTGTCGGCCCTGCAGGGGCGTGTCTGAGCCAGGCGCCTTGCCACCGTAGGCAAGCAGGATGTTGTGCTGCATCGCGGCGCCTACGGCCTCGCCGATGCTCGGGTAGAACTCGGGCACTGTTCCTCCTTGGGTGCGGTGTTGAGTCGGTGCCGGGTGGGTTGGACAGACCCCTCGGGCCTAGGCCGGTCTGACGGCGGACGCGCTGGCCAGAGCGTCGATGTCTGTCCGCATGAGGTCGTCGCGCGTCGGACCGCCGGAGGGGGGTGCGAGAGGAGAGGATCGGGATCAACGGGTCCGAGGGCTGGCGACCTGCGGCGAACCTACGGCTGTACCGACCTCCGGAGAGGGAGTTCCGAGCGCCGAAGACGCCTTGGCCCTGCCCACCGCGGGCGACGTGGCGAGAGCCGCGCTTCGTGCGTCGGGCGGGGCTGGGGACTGCATCTGCGCCCCGGCGTGGTCGTGCCGCGAGTCGTTGACACGGTGCAGTTCGCGTCCTGCTCCGACGAGTTCTGATTGCGCCGCGCTGATGAACTCCGCGGCGAAGCCGAACCGGTCGGCGAGCGCGTACGCCTCGTCGTCGAGGTCGGTGATCTGTTCGCCTGCCGTTTCCAGAGCTTCCCGGAGGCGTTCCAGGACGCCGTGCTCGGGATGAAGGAGGTGATCGACCGCCTGGGCAAGGCCTGCACCGTTCTCGGCGGCCCTGATCTGGTCGGTCAGCCGGAGGACTTCGGCTCCGGCGGTGTAGAGCCCGAGAGGGTTGGCCGGGCTGGTCAACCGGCTCGTGTCGAGGTCGGGGTCCAGATCGACGCTGTACCGGGCGGCGCGGAGCATCTCGGCTGCGTGGGAGGCGATGGCGACGCGCTTAGCCTGCGGGGTGGTGGTCGCCAGGCGGTGGCGGCGGCCGTACCAGTCCTCGATCTGCTGGAAACCGGCGTGCTTTAGGAGCGTGGCGGACAGGTCGTCGCTGGCGCCCTTCGCGGAGACGCTGCCGCTGGGCTCTGCGCTGATGGTGATGTAGGGGGCAGGCACGTGGGTCTCCTGGGCGCTGGGTGTTGGGCGCGGGGCCGGGGGCAGGTGGCCGAGTTCAGTGGCGATTCGGTGGCACTCGGTCTGGAGACGGAAGGCGTCGCGGTAGGTGTTGTGGAGGCTGCCGTCCTCGCGGGCGAGGGTTGCCACGACGTGCACTTGCCGTGCTTGGTTGCGCACGGCGATCCACCGGCAGGCGTCCGGATCGCCCTCTGGGGCGATGCCGGTGGCCGCCACGATCCGGCGGGCCACCTCGGCCCACTGCGCGTCGGTCGGGTCGGGGCGCCGGGGATCGGAGCGGACTGAGCAGACCCACACCGGCCGCTCGGGAGCTCGGGCCCCGAGGCGCTCGACGGGTGCGTCGAGGGCGTGGGCCAGGTGCGCCGGCGCGTCGGTCTGGGCGAGCATCTCGATCGGGGCACCGTGGCCGTCCCCCGCGATGAGGCGGGGGTTGGTGTGGTTGCCGCGCTCGCCTGGCCCGTACAGGTACTCAAGGAGGCCGGCGGTATGGCTGGCACGCTGCAGGTGGGCGATCACGGCGTCTACCTCGAAGGGGAGTGGTGAACGGGAGCCCGGGTGGTCGGGCCGTCGAGGAGAGAGGATCCGCGGAATCCGCGATTTGGCCCGGCCGGAGATGGGTGGTAGATGGCTGTGGTCACCCGGCTCGTCGTGGGCGAAGGCCGTGCAGATGGAGCGGACGCCGTTGTACATGCGGGCCCAGCGGCCGTCGTGGCGGATGACGGTGGCGACGAGGACCTCGCGCGTTAGCTCGAGCCAGTCGTCGTCGGTCCACATCGGTGGTGTTGGGGTCGTGCAGTGACAGGTGAGCCGCTGGCACGCGGTGTGGCCGGTCCCCGGTCGTGTCCCCGGTCGTCGTGTAGCCGATCACGGTCCGCCGCTTCCGCTTTGGAGCCGTCCGGTACATGCCCCTGCCAGCCGCCGTGCGATCACGGCTGGTCTTGGCCCAGCGAGCCTCAACAGGGCCTCCGGCGAGGGCGATTCGGGCCGCGGCCACGGGATTCCGTCAGCTTGATCGACTGCACCACTCAGCGGGACGCTGTCCGGCCTTGGACCGCCAGGCCCGACCTGCGTGTCGAACGCTCCGACATCGAGGCTGCCTCAGGTGCCGGTAACGGTGGTCAGAAGGCTCGCAGCTTCTCGATGTGGCGTCTCTGCTGTTGGTCGTCCTGTTTGATGTGCACACTGATAAGCACTCTTTGGCCGTCCGGCTTGTAGTAGATGCGGCAAAGTCGCTCGCTTCCCGCGGTGCCTGTTGCCAAGCTCGTCACCTCAAACCAGCCACGCATTTCCTCAAGCACCTTCCCTGCAAGGCGCCCAGAGTCAATCTCAGCAAGTGCTCTCATCGTGGATGCTGGCGAATCGAGGTTGGCGATCACATCGACTGCATCGAGAACGAACTCGAGGCGGCTGAACGCCCGAGGCAGGAAGTCTATGACGCCCCCGCGCCGAGGCCGTTGCGCGGTCGCGGCGCGAAGTCGTTCCGTCTCCAGGGCCTCAAGTTCCGAAACCCTCCCAAGGAGTGCGTCTACCTGCACCGCCCAGCTGTCAGCGCGTGCTCCGCTTTCTGCCGCTTCCGAGTCGGCCGCTCGCACACGCTCCAGCAGCAAGGAGTTCTCGGCAAGAGCGAGTTCTCGAAGTTCCTCGGCGTCAGCGAGGTTCTTCACCAGTTCCGCCGTGTCAGCCATGCCTCCCAGGCCTTGTCGGAGCACGGCGAGTTGCTCTTGCAGATCTGAATGACGGCGTTCTGCGAGGGCAACGGATTCTCGGTATCGATGCTCGCTCGCTTCCGCGTTCGCAAGATCGTGACGGAGCTGCGCGACCTCACGTTCAGCCGCCTCGCCCTTGCGTGTCGCGACATACAGTTGGTTGAGCAGCTCCTCGATCCGAGCCTCGGCATCAGCAAGGCGAGCTGTGGTCGGATCCGTGACTGGCACCGTCGGCGCAGAAGACGACGGCGGTGCGATGACATCCCCGACGAGCGCAAGTGCTTCGACCTGGCTGCCCTTGAACCGAAGGCGCGCGAACCAGTCGTAGAAGTTGCCGTCATCTGCTGGACGATGGCTGACGTCCCAGCGCTGGACGTTGAGACCCGCGTCCTCAAGCGCTGACACCAAGCTGCTGGCAACGTGCTCCGACGCGTTGAAGACGACGCTATGCCCGTACTGGTTGGTTTCGAGGTGCCACTCGATGTCGAAACCGCTGGCCTTCTCCAGCGGTTCACCGGCGATGGGAGCGTACGGAACCTCTGCTCCGGTGAACAGGAAACGATCGCAGTCCGCGAGTTCCCAGCTCGTTCCGTCCAAGTCGATGAGATCGCCCTGCCGGAGTGGGTAGACGGAGCCCGCATACGCGATGCCCGCATATCCATCGGGAGTCAGACGAATCGGACGGCGGACTTTGGACTCGACTTCCGTTCCGTGGTCGAGCACTCGCACGAGTACCTTGGCGCTCGCCATGTCACGCCGTTCCGCATCGACAATCCGGGTGCCCCCACTGGCGCTTGCAGGCGGCGCACGACTTGTAGTACAGGTGTTCCAGCACCTGGGCTTCTGTCGCTCCGTCGCGCACGTGCCGGGTGAAGGCCCTTGAATTGTGCCGATACAGCACGTCGCCCGGAACGGTTGCCTGGTCCTTGTCCCTCGCCACATTCGCACGGACGACCAGTCCCGCCTGTGGCACGACTGTGGACTCCTCAGGTGCTTTTGGGGCTGCGGCTGCACCTCCGGGCATAGCTGAAGCAGGGAGGCCAAGACCGAACTCCAGGTCGTAGTACGACGCTGTGACTCGATCGTGCTTCTGGCTTGATGACGCCTCGACCGACAACACCAAGTCGTCGTCGAGAACGACCTTCAGCTCGAGGCGCTCGTGCAGTGGCGGGGCGGTCTCGTCGACGGCGAGTGTGATCATTCCCAGCGACGTTCGCCGCTCGCTCGCCTGCGGGTGTGATGACAACGCGGTCGGAGTGGCGATCGGAAATTTCGCCTTCCCGTCCGTCGGATCCGCGCAGTACAGGTGGAGGGTTTCGTGCTTGATCTCTCCACCGAGAGGCATTTCGGTGCCCGCAGCGAGGAGCGGCATCAACGACCCACGGGCGAGCTCGAGTTCGATGGGCTTTGCCAGTCGGAGTCTCTGCCTGTCATGCGCGATCCACGCAGCTCCTTGTGAGATCAACGTGGCACTGTTCGTCGGCACCTCAACTCGGTCCGGGCCAAACAACTCGTGCAGTCGGCTCCGAATCGCGGGCATGGCCGCCATGCCACCGACCACGACGACCAGCGAGACCTGGCCGGGCGCCATCGACAGGCTGCCGAGCAGCGACTCGATCTCATCGATACCTGCCGTGACGAGCGGCCGTGTGATCTCCTCCAGCTCCTGACGCGTGAGCCGGTACTGCAACGTGGCACCTGATTGGAAGTAACTTGGCCGGTAGAACGTCACGTTGGCGCGGTCAGCCGAGAGCTCGATCTTGTTGCGTTCCGCGTCTTGGAGGAGCCGGAGTTCAGCCTCAGGGATCGCGAGGTCGTCGTCAGTGGCACTACCGCGAGCCCGAGCGCGCTTCACGACCTCGTCGCGAATTACCTTGTCGAACTCGTCGCCGCCGACCTGGGCCGAGCCACCGTTACGAAGTTGTCGAACCTGGTCTTCGTCGACTCGACAGAGAGTCAGGTCCAGCGTTCCGCCGCCCCAGTCGACAACCAGGACGTTTCGTCGTGCAAGCCGCCGCGCCATCTCTTCTGGATCGTCTGCTCCCCGGATGAACCCATACAGGGCGGCGAGCGGCTCGTGGACGAACTGCGCTACACCCATCCCGGCCCCGGCGAACGCCTCTCGCAGCGCCGCGCGCCGGTGCCCATTCATGGTCACGGGGATCGTGACCACAGCATTGTCGAGGCCGCCGAGCACCTTCCGCTGCGGACTGCGCAGGGACTCCGACCGGACGTGCCGCACAACGTCCGCAACGATGTCCACCGGGCTCCGGTCGACGCCTCCGACGGCGATTACCTCCTCGCCGAGGAGGAACTTCGGCGATTTCACCGTGTTGCCGTGCACACCAATGCCCGCGGCACCCAACGCGTCCTTGGCCTCGCGACCGACGACTACCTGCTCGCCCTCGTACCGGACGATCGAGGGATGTGGCCGGCCAGTCTCGACGTCCATCACGTCGATCACGCGGTCACCAACTACCACCGAAACAAGGCTGTTGGTCGTTCCGAAGTCAAACCCGACGATCACGCGAAGCCTCCAGACGCGTCCTTCAACTGCTCGACCTCACGCGTGAGGGCAAGCAGAGAACGGTCGAGGAACTCCTCCGCGACGTCGGGCGCACCGTTTCGGAGTGCGTGCAGACCATCGGTAAGCAGATCGATCTCACCCCCGAGACGCCGGATGATGCGCGTTCGCAGCGTTTCGTAGTCGTCCGCCATATGGCTCTTGTCGACCACTCTGTTATCGCGCTCAGCCACGAGCTCCTTCTGCAGTCGCACCACGTCGGCAGAGAACGCGTCGGCGCGAGCCAGCGCAGATTGCTCACGCTCCTCGACGGTCGAAAGCTCATTGCGGAGCCGAGTCTCGCGATTCCGAGCAGCCGCAGCCTCACTCTCGAGATGTGTGACCTGCCGTTCCAAGCGGGCGATCCGGGCCAGGTAGTTCGCGCCGACGATCCCGAGCACCTTGTGATCGCTGCTTGCCCCGACCTGGCTGGCGGCTCGCTCCAGCCCTGCTGCCTCCGCGGCCTCGTACCTCCAGAGAGAGTCGTACGACGCATCGATGAACTGATCCAGGGTCCAATCACGTTGGAGCGCGCGGAGGAGTCCGTAGCACGCGATCGCATGCCTGACGAGGCGCTCACTGTCTGCGGCTTTGAACTGCTTCGGGGCCGCTCCAAGCTCGTCGGCGACCCGCTGAGCCGCGGCACGCACGTGTTCGATCGAGAGCTGCGGATCCTTGCGGGGATCGACCAGCTGGTCCACCCTGCCCCCGAACACCGGGCTGTGACCCAGTGCGACTACCGCGAGGTCAACGAGCCGGTTCAACGTCGGCGCGAGGCCACCGTCCTCGGCGCGCTTGAGCGGGACCCCCTGGCGCGCCGCGAACTGAAGCAGCTTGAACGGGGCCGACAACGTTGGGTCTGTCGGCGCGAGAGACCCGACCAGCGCGCTCTGTGACGCGATGCCCTCATCGGTAATCGCCAGCTTCTTGAGATCCTCCTTCGAGAACTCAAGCAGTCGAGCGTTCGACTCGTAGGCGAACGTCAGCAACTCCTCGATCGAGGTAATGATCGGCTTCGGTTTCGTCTTGGACTTGGCCCGCTGTGTCCCCTTCTCCGCAGCGGGTGCCGCTGACGCATTGTCAGTAGGCGCGGCCGAGCCGGTGCCATCGCCGGTAGCGGTAGCCGATGCGGGTTCGCTCGGCCCCGACTCCGCGCCGGGCTCTGGAATGGTCTCGTTGCTCAACGTCCTACCTCTTGCAATCGGGTCCGAAATCCTGCGTACCAGGCGCCGGTCTCCTTGGAGTGCCTGAGCGCCTCGCCATGTCGTGATGCACCATCGATGTCTCCCACAGCGAGCAGCGCCTCAGCCGCGATGAGTCGGACCTTGAATTGGTCCTGGGGCCGGAGCTCGCCCAGCGAGGGCAGTAGCTGGGTGACCATGGATGACTGTGTCCCGTCCAAAGCCGTCGCACCGAGGTCCATGAGGTCCTCGGTAACGGAGTCGCTCAAGGCCCGATCGAAGCTTCCGTGCGACCGGTCGGCCAGGCTTGTCGTGACGAATGCGCCGCCTGCGAGGAGGGATCGGAACCGCGCCGCGACATCGGAGACACGGTGGCTGTTGGTCTTGCGCACCGCAAGTTCGAACTGGTTGTAGTGCAACGCGACCAACCCGCAGATCGCCTCCGCTGCGGGGCGGTCGAAGGTCGACAGCAGAGAGACCGCACTGTTGTACCGCTGCTCGTAGATCGGCGCGCCCGACGCATCTACCCGGCCGGGGTCCTCGACCGCTTCACGCGCGAGTACGCCGTACAGGTATGCCGCCACACCTTCGCGGTAACGGCGGGCCGTCACCCCGCGGCCGGCACGCATGATGAAGGTGTCGATTGCGTTGCGACCCAACTCGCGACTGGAGATGAGCTTCTCCAAGGCCTGGTCGACGAGGCAGAGGTCGTCTTCTTCTGCAAGGCAGAAATCGAACTCAAACCTCCGCTCCAGCGGGCCATTGGAAACAGCCACCGTCTGGACGCCAACCTTCACCGACGCAAGGAAGCCGGCGGCCTCAGACGGTGAGGTTTCGCGGCCGTTGATGGCGATGGATTCGACATCCGAGGTCACCCAATCGGCGGAGACACTGGGGCTCGTGACCATCAAGCGCGTGCGCCCGCACTCTCGTCCCCTGAAGAGGAGGGTCGGCCGCTTAGTCGCATGACCGTCGAAGCGGTGCGCTCGGAGGGCGCGCTCGGACGAGAAGATGAGCCCACACTCAGTGCAGGGAAACTCAGGGGGCTTTGGCGGGGCTGGTAGCCCGACCCATTCAATTCCGGTCGGCTCATGGAACTCCATGTAGCCGGTGTGCCAGAACCCCACGACCCCCACCCGTCGCTTCCTGATCCGCGTCCCCTACGCCTTCGGAAGGCTAGTCGGACTGCGGGTACTTTGCGAGGTCGCTGGTTGAGTGAGATCGACCCGTGATGGGCTGTCATGTCACCTTCGTGTGGGCCAAGCTGCCGATGCATGTCTGAGACGCCATCCGCTTCCCGAACGTGATCGTTTGGTTTGGACGGGATGGGCATGAACTCCGTCTGGCGGCAGGAGAGAAGGGCGTAGTTCTTCCGTTCGTCTCGCTGCCCCGTAGGGGCGGGGCACCGGGCGGTCAGAAGTGGGGGTTCTCGGTGGGCCGGTCGGCGCCGGTAGCCGCTTCGAGCAGCTCGATCAGGTCGCCGGGCTCGGAGGAGCGTTGATCAATCCACCAGCCGGCGCGGGTGATCGTGCGAGCCGCCTCCTCGATCTCCTCCCACTCCGCCTCACTGGTCTCGCCTTCGAGGACCAGAGCGCTGTACGCGTCAGCCAAGACCTGGTGGCGGCAGCGCACGCCCCAGGCGACGGCGCGATCGCGGCCTTCGAGGGGCGGCATTCGGTACCGTTCCGACCAGGCTTCGGACTCGGCCTGCTCTTCGGCGCGCTTGGCCTCCAGCCAGGCGGCCTTGTCCTGCCCGTCGCCCTCCTTCGAGGCCCGCCAGCAATCGGTGCACTCCTGCTTGGAAAGCCACTCGGCGAACCCGGCGCGACGGTCGGCCGCCCGGTCGGACAGATCTCGCTCAGCCTGGTGCCCACAGGAATGGGCGATCTGCCAAAGGGTCTTCACGGCCATGGGAACTGCTCCTTACGGGAGTTGGGTCAGCGGTTACGGGAGAACACGATGCGCGGGTCCACCGGACGGGCCGCCGGGCCGGAGGCGGCGGGTACGGCCACCGGCGCCGTACCCGGCAGGTCGGCGCGGGCGGGACTGGCGGCGAGCGCGGCGGCGCTGATGAGGAAGCTGTGAGTGGCGACGCCCTGGACGCGCTGGTGGCGCGCTGCCGTCGTGGGCGCGGGTGAGTGGCGTGCGGCGATGTCCTGGGCGAGGAGGGGCTGCACGGCCACTTGGAGGTCGGCCCGATGCATCGCCAGCGTGGCAGTGGCGACCTTGTCGAGCGCCTCGCTGCGGCGTGTGGTGATGGGCAGCGTGTAGATGTCCAGGCCCGGGTTGTGTTGCCAGCCGTGCTCTTCCAGGATGAGCGGGCCGCCGAGAGCGGAGGAACCGTCGGCGGTGGCGGCGACCACGCCGAGCTGCGGGTGTTCGGCGAACGCGACGTCCGGCTCGACGCGCGGGGGCCGGTCGGGGGCGGGCGCTGGTCCGGAGGTCGGCGAGGGGGCGAACGCGGCGTCCACGTCGACCCGGTAGCCAGCCTTGCGCAGTAGCGCGACGGCCCGGGTGGTGCGGCCCTGCCCATCATTCTGCTGGTTGGCCAGCGCGTACAGGTTGGGGTGGTCGGGAACGGGGTGGAAGTCGAATCCCTTCAACATCCAGGTGCTTGCCGCCAGTTGCTTGGGGTTGGCGGCGACGATGCCGAAGTCGGGGTGGCGGCCGACCGCGATGTCGGGAAGCGGGTCGTGCTCGGGGGTGGGCATGGCGGATCCATCCGATGGGCGCAGGGGGTGCGGGGCGGTCGAGGGCGGGGACGGTTCTGTCGGTGCGGGACATGGCGGGCTCCAAGCTGGGCAGCGGTCAGCGACGGGGCCCGGCCGAGGGCCGGGTGGGAGGCGGGGAGGGAGGTGCGGCTGAAGCTGACGGCGGCGCGGCTGGGGTCGTGCGCCGTGCGGTCGGCGAGACCGCGAGAGCGGCGGCGACCCGGGACGCCGCCGGTTCCTCCGGGGCGACCTGGTCCACCCGGGCCTGGAGCCTGCCGGGGTGGTCGGTGTGCCGGTCGGCCAGCACGCCGCGCATGGACCGAATGTCCAACGCGTAGGAGTCGAGCTTCTGGGCGATGTAACGCAGCCGGTTCGCGTAGTGGGGATCGGCGGGTTCGCCCAGGCCTTCCCACCAGTCGGCCGTCGTGTTGAGGGACTCCACGATGTGTTGGAGAACGCCGTCACCGGGAGTGGTCAGCTCGCTCAGTGCGGCGACGACTTCGCCCGTGTGCGACGCCGACTGGATGGACTGGGGCAGGTGGCCGAGCCGGTCGCCAAGGCTGAGCCCCTGATTGCCAGGAGACGGCAGGCTGGGGTCAAGGAGGCCGGGATCGCACGAGACGTCGAAGCCCTCGGCCTGGAGCATGTCGACGGCCCGGGTCACCATCTGTCGCTGCTCGACCGGGTCGGTCATGGCGGAGGGCAGCCGGTGGAAGCGCTCGCGGAACAGCACGACGGGGACGAAGCCCGCACGGTGGAGTACCGCGTCGGCGCCGCTCTCGTGGGCAGGTCGCCGCGGGGCCGGTCGGGGCGGCAGTGCGAGCTGGTCCAGGCGAGTGTCGATGGCGTCGAGCAGGCGGGGGATGCTGCCGCCATCTCGGGCGTGGGGACCGTCGGGTTCCGAGTCGTAGATCACTTCATGGAGCGTGGAGTCGTCGGGATGCCCGCGCGTCACCAACCAGCTCTCCGGGTACCCGGGTGGGTGGTCGGTGGGCGGTTCCTGGGGTGGAGAGATGATCAGGGCGCTGCCGTCGGGAAGTTCGGCGTGGACGATGTAGCCGCTGAGGCCGTACTCGACGGTGCAGGACAGTCCGCGTTGCCGAAGCGGCGTGGTCAGGTGCCTGTACGGGTGGTCATGCTCCGACGTGCCAGCGGCGGCTTCCTGGATGAAGGGTTCGCTGGTGCGCGCCGTGATACGTGTGCCCTCCCGCTGGAGGGTGACCAGGGTCTGATCGGGGCGCATGTGGGCTTCTCCGTGGCCAGTGGCCGTCCCCAGCGGTCGACGGCGGCGGGACGCCGCAGCCGGGCGGGGACTGCAGGGGTGGTGGTGTTCATCGAGGATCCGGCGATCGGACGGTTTGGCCTCGCCGGACGTCGGTGCTGGAGGCTTTAGCGCGAGCGGCGCACGGCAGGGGGGGCGGACGCCGCCGAGGCGGGCGGCGAAGCGGCAGAGGCACCGTGCTGGCCGGAGGCGGATCGGGCCAGGGCTGCCTGGACACGCCCGGTGTACGCGGACTGGTCATCGCCGATCCGATCGGCCAGGTGATCGGCAGCCCTGGCCAACGCCGCTCCGCTGTAGCTGAGTTCGTCGGCGTAGTGCCAGCCTTCGGAGTTGCGGATCTCGCGGGCTCGTTCCTCGTAGAGCTCCCGCGACCCGGGCATGGACCCCTCCATGAGCGCGATGACCTGATCCCACTCGCGGCGGATCTCGCCCGCTCGCTCCAGTGCGGAGTCGATCCCCCGCAGGCGCAGCAGGTCGGCGCTGATCGGGCCGTCAAGGTAGTCGGCCGGTTGCGCGGCGGCCCGAACACCGGCGAGGACTTCGGGGCCGTGGGCCAGGAAGGTCTCGACGTGCTCCCAGGCGGTAGCGTCCCGGGTCACCTTGCCGTCGGCGTAGCCGGTCTCATCGACGGGCCAGCCGTCCTCGTCGCAGTACGAGTCGGAGACCGCGTCCCACTGGTCCGAGGCCTGCCTGATGCCGTCAGCAGCGGAGGCCAGGGCCTGGACACGCGCCCGCCATGCCGCCCGTTCGTTGGCATCTTGCGGCTGGCGATCAGGGGTGGCGGAGGAGTCGGGAGAGGTAGGCATGGTCGTTACTCGTTTCTGTACGGGTGCCTCACCGCGAACGCGGCAGCGAGCGCGTGACGGAAGGTGGGACAGGAGATGGAGCGTCGTTCCGCTGGCCGGGGGAAGTTCCCCGGGCCGACGCCGCTGGCGAGAAGCGGGCCGCTGCTGCCGCTTGGTGCGACCGGAGCGGATCTCGTGGTCGACGTTCTCCGCGACGAGATGCAGCTCCTCGCCGAGGTCGGTCAACCGGGAGGCGATGGTGTCCAACTCGGACGCGCTGCCTCGGGCACCGTGGGTGCGACACCACTCGGAGGCGGTTTCGAGCATCTGATGCAGGCGGGCCACCGCGCCGAAGTCCTCCGTGACGGCCTCGCGGAATAGGTCGGTGAACTCCTCGGTCCGGGCTGCGGCGAGGCGGTCGTTCCCGTCAGGTGCCGGTGCGCCGTTGTCCGGACTCGCGGCCGGGCCGGTCGTCGGGTGGCGCTGGAGCGGGGCGGCGTCCTCGACCGCACCGAACCGGAGACCGGGGGCGAGCCCGGACCGGGAACCCGAGACCCCACGGGGGCTCACTGCCGCGCCTCCCTGCTCGGTCCAAGAACTGAGGACTTGTCAGTTACGGTGAACTCACGGGGGTGCATGCATCCGGGCGTCCGTGTCGAACAGTTCGCGCTCGGCCGGATGCAGGATGTGCTGCGTGATGAAGCTCCGACCTGCGACTTTCCACAGGCCCCGGCCCTTGGTCAGGGCGGACACGGCCTGGGTTTCGATACCGGTCAGGCCGAGCAGCGACGCAGCTGCGGCGAGCTGGTCGGGCTCCTGGCGGTAGATGATGCGGGTGGAGCAGTCCGCGAGGAGGCCCTCGGCCAGCACCCGGCCACGCGAGCCGGCGTCGCCCGCGCTCAGGAGATCGCTGAGGCGGTGGATGACCATCAGGTTGGCGATGCCGAGCCCTCGGCTGAGCTTCCACTGGCTCTGCATGCGCTCCAACAGGCCGACGTGCCTCATCACGCGCCATGCCTCGTCGTAGATCACCCAGCGTCGGCCGCCGTCCGGGTCGGCGAGCGCGGACTCCATCCAGGCGCTCGCGCAGGTCATCGCGAGGACCAGTGCGGTGTCGTCGCCCGAGCCGCCGAGGCGGGAGAGGTCGATGGACAGCATCGGGGTGGTTGGGTCGAAGGCCACGGTCGAGGGCGCGTCGAACATGCCGCTCAAGTCGCCGTGGACCAGACGGCGCAGGGCATGCGCGAGGTCCTGCGCTGCGGCTCCCATGCGCCCGGCCTGGTCGCCGAGAGCCTGGTCAAGGTGCTCGGGCGAGCCGAGGGTGTGCGCGATCTTGCCGAGCAGGGGCACGGTGCCGCCTGCCTCGGCTTCGGTGACGACCAGGTCCAGCGCGAGATCGAGGGCCGTGTGTTCCATCGGCTGGAGATCGCGCTTCAGTACGGTGCGCGCGAGGCCGGCCAGGAGTAGGAGACGGCGCTTGCGGACCTCCGTTGACCAGTCGTCCTCGCTCACCGAGGCGGGCCGGGCCGGAGCATCCAAGGGGTTCAGCCTGCCCGGGAGCCCCGGACCCAGCGCGATGCTGTAGCCGCCGAGAGCCTGCGCGACGGCCGTCCACTCGCCCTTGGGGTCGCAGGGCACGTAGACCCGGTAACCGTGGGCGATCGCCCGGGTGGCGATGGACTTGGCCAGCGCGGACTTGCCCATGCCGATGATCCCGGCCAGGACCGCGTTGGGGTTGGTGAAGCCCTCGACCCGGCCGCTGCTGTACAGCGAGAACGGGTCGTAGCAGAACGCGGCCTCCGCGTGGACGTCGCGGCCGATGAAGATGCCCTCCGCGCCCAGGCCACCCTCGGCGAGGAAGGGATAGGCCCCGGACACCGTGGCGGTGGTCATCCGGTGGGCGGGCAGGCTGAGCTTGCCACCGCGTGCCGAGGAGGAGCCCGGGCGTCCGGACGGCGGATAGGTCGGCCGCAGCTCCGGGTCGAAGGTCTCCTCGTCGCGGCGCTTGGGCGGGGCTCCGGCGAGGCGGGCCTGGCGCCGGGCCTCGGCGAAACCGGCGCGGGCGGCGCGCTGCTCGGCCCGCGACGACTTGCGCGGGACGAACAGATGGGAGGCGCTGGCACGAGTACGGGGCATGAACGATTCTCCAGACGGAAGGCAGGGTCAGTGGCGGACGAGACCGGTGAACGGAGCGTGGAGGTCGGCCGGGGTGGTACGACGTCGGACCAGGTGCGCGGTGCGCTGGTGGCGCTGGCAGATGGTCAGCTCCGGTGCGCCTTCCGGCAGGCCGGCCCGGCACGCCTCGCGGTCGGGGACCTCACCGGAGCCGGGCCGGGGGGCTGCGTGATAGGCGGCGTGGACGTGGTCCGCGGCCTGCCAGACCCGGGTGCGGGCGGCGCTGAGCTGGTCGCCCTCGATCGGCGTGAGCTGGCCCGTGCGGGCGGCGTGGGCATCGAGCAGGCCGTGCAGCGAGACGAGGTGGGCGTGCAGGGCGTCCAGTTCGGCGCGAGTGGTGACGAGAGGACCGCCTGGCACGTTGAGCGCGCGGTGAAAGTCGAGCGCGGCGGTGGCGAAGGGCACGAAGTCCTGCGCGGTCGGGCTGGCGGTGCGGGACATGGCGGTGCTCTTTCGGAAGGGGGGAGGGCCGGCATCAGACGGCGAGGGCGAGCGGCATGGCGGCGGCGGTGAACGCCTCGGCCTGCTGCCAGGTGAGCGGCCGGAGGTCGAGCTGCGCGCCGACCGCCGCGGTCTCCACGACCGCGCAGGCGGAACGAAGCTCCTCCTCGGAGTCGGCCGAGACCGTCAGCAGGCCGGTCAGGGCAACATCCGCGTGGCCCGCGATGAGCTGCCGCTCACGGGACTTGATGTCCTGGTACTCGATCGAGTCCGCTTCGGAGTCGACCTGGCCACGCCGCGCCCGCTCGGCGGCGTCCGCGATCACACTGGCCTTCTTGCGCTGGACATCACGCAGGGCGGCATCCAGCCCCTTCGGCTCGTACGACAGCGACAGGGTCCGCCGCACCCCGGCGGTGAACAGCAGCTGGTGCAGGAAGCCCGCCGACGTCTCGGTGCGGGGCCAGTTCTCCACCCAGTACGTGCAGTGGACGGCGGAGTCGGTTGTGATGTGGTCCGACTTCTCGACGACCACGACCGGGCCGGCTGCGGCTGCGTCGGCCTCGGGACGCCCGGAGGAGGACCAACGGTCCAGTGCGCCAAGGGCCTTGGGGTCGTACGCCGTTCGCACGACGGCCGCGATCTCGTGGGCGGTGAGCCAGCCGGTGGGATTGAGCCCGGCGGTGCGCGCGGCTTGGTCGAAGGTCGAGGTCAACTGCGCCAGGACGCTGAAGGACCCGGTCAGACCGCCTCCGGCCTGGTTGATCAGGCGTCGCGCGGCCTTGGCGTCCAGCGAGACCGCGACGTACGCCTCGTGCGGAGCCGCGGCCGGGCCCGCGCTCTGGATCAGCTCGCTGTAGATCGCGCCGGCCACCGGGGCGTCGGGCTGGCCGTGCTCCTCCCAGTACCGGCGAAGGGCGTCGCCGGAGTCCGGCACGGTGCGCTCGATCACCTGGATCCGGGCGACCTGACCGGTGCGGGCCAGTGCGGCGAGGGCACGCCCCCAGCCGTTGACGTTGGCGTTCTGGGTGCCCGGGTCGAGCAGCGCGTAGGCGCGGGAGGACACCTTGACGACGGCGGTCAGCGTGCCGGTGTGGGGGTTGTGGACCGCGCCGTACCGGCGGTCGGGTGCGGTGACCACGCGCAGGCTGGCGGCGGTACCAGGCAGGTGGAGGAGTCCTTCGCGCACCGGGCGGCTGGAGGGCCGGACGAGCCAGATCAACTGGCCCCGCATCCGGCGGAGCACGTACCGGGTGACGATCGGAGCCCAGTCGGCCAGTGCTCGGCCTCGGTGGCGAACGAAGACGAGCAGGGCGATGGCGGCCCACAGCGGGATGAGTTCGAGAGCGCCGACCACGCCACGGGCGAGGATCACTGCGAGCAGGAGCAGGCCGGTGAGGCTCACGACGATCAGCTGTGGGGCGGTGAGGCCGAGCAGGATGCCGCGCCTGCTGCGGTGCGGGAACTTCACGGTGGCCGTGGTGGCTTCGGCCTGGGGGTTGTCAGACATGGCGGTTCCAGACGGGGGAGCGGGCGGGAAGGGGCAGAAGGCGCGGTGCTCTTCTGGAGGTCATGGCAGGGCTCCGTCTCGGGTGGCCGGGGGAAGGGGGCGGGCTGGAGGGAAGCAGCCCGCCCCCGGGTGGTGGTGGGTCAGGACCCGGACGGCGGCTGGTCGGGGTAGACCCAGTTCGTCGGAGTCGAGGAGCCGGTCGCTGACGGACCGGTGGAGGGCGGCGGTGGTGCGGCGGGACCAGCGGGCGGAACGGCACCTACGCGGGTCAAGCTGCTGCCCGGAATCGACGCGCCAGCGGGCTGAGGAGCGGAGGGAGCACCCTCGGAGCCTCCTGCTTCGCTGTCGGCAGGCCGTGTGATCAGCGCGGGGATGCCGGGGCGCTGGATCAGGGCGCGGCCCTTGTCACCGGAGGCGTTCGGGTCCTCGCCGTACCGGAAGCGGGTCTGCGGCTTCGGAGGTCCGGCGTCGATGCCCTCCTTGCTCAGGTTTCCGCCGGTGGGGTTGATGCCGGAGGCGACACCGTCGCTGCTCGCGCCAGGGACCTTGCTCGGCCCCTGCGGAGCGGGAGTGCCGGTGCTGACCTGCATCGCGAGGCTGCCCGCGGTCTTCGCCGCGCCTGCGGCGACCGCCATGCCGGCGACGCCGGTACGGTGCAGGTCGTCGTGTCCGCCGCCGTCACTCGCCCAGTGGACGAACTTGTAGGTCGCGTAGGGGCAGAGCAGGACCAGGACCATCACGACGATGCCGGCCATCGCGTCGGAGAGGGCAGCCATGCCGTCCGTGGCGTCGGACTTGCCCATGGCCGAGACGCCGATCAGGAAGACCACGGTCATCAGCAGTTTTGACACAACCAGGGTGGCGGTCGCCTCGATCCACCCCCGCCGCCAGCGCTTGGCGACCTCCCAGCCACCACCGGCTCCGGCGAAGACGGCGAGGGCGACCATGATCAGGACGCCGACCTTGCGGGCGACCATCACGCCCCAGTACATGAACGCGCCGATCGCGCAGCCGAAGGCGACCAGGGCTGGGATGGTCCAGCCGAGGGCGTACATCGGCCCCAACTGGTTGACCTTGATGACGCGGCGGATCGCGTCGTCCACTGAGCTGTTGGCCGCTTGGAAGAGACCGTCGGACAGGGCATCGACCACCGTGATGGCGACGGAGGTGAACGCTACGGCGCAGAAGGAGAAGAGGACGCCGGTCATCGTGCCAATCGCGGCTTGGGCGAGTGCGCGTTCGTCCCGTCGCCAGGCCGCGAGCATCAACTGGATGCAGAAAGTGCCGACGGCCAAGGCGAGACCGATGGGCAACAGCAGCTCGTAGTTGTCCCGGAACCAACCGGCGTTGAGATCGATGGCGGTGGTTTCGTTGACGGCCCTGGCGGCGAGATCGGCCGCGCTGGCGGCCAGCTCACCCGCTGACTTCGCAATCCACGCCCCGATGCCATCGGTGACGGTCCCGGCGGGATTGGTGGCGAAGTCGACGGCGCCGCAGACCTTGTCCATCAGCGGAAAGTCGCAGACTCCCATGGCGATACCTCCTTTCTCGGGTGGGGGTCAGGGCGCGACGGCCGACAGGACACCGGCCAGGGCGCAGGGCTGGGAGGGACGGCACTGGACCGCGAGGGTCGTGACGCGGTTCTCCGCGCCGCCGTGCGGCGAGCCTTTCCAGGCGATCGACTGTTTGCCGGAAACCGTCACGGCGTAGACGTACGCGGTGGTGATCGCCCCGGGGTCCGCTTGGAGGGCCTGGGTGAACGAGTCGGGGAAGTGCGCCTCGTTCACCTTGGCGGTGGCGAACTGGCCGTTGGCGGCCATCTGCTTCCACAGCACGCGCGAGGGGACGAGCGCGTCGACCGAGGCGGTGTCGGCGTACTTCCTCTCGCTGGTCAGCCACCCGCGCAGGGCAGCCAGCAGCTCGCGCTGGGAGTAGGCGCGGGTGTCGTAGGACCACAGCGCCGCGGCTGCCGCCTTGCCGAAGGCGATCGGGTCGTGCGTGGACGGGGGAACCGGCAGGTCGCCGCGGCTGCTGTGCGGTCGTGACGAAGCGGAAGCAGAAGCAGTCGGGGAGGAGGGGGAAGCCGAACTCACCTGCGGTGCGGGAGTTTTGGAGGAGGCCCTGCCGTCGCGGGTGAGGTAGGCGGCCAGGCCGGCGAGGGCGACGAGCACCACCAGGACAGCAGTGCCGAGCAGCGCCCGGCGGCGCACGCGAGAAGCGCCGCCGGGGTTCGTGGAGCGGGAAGACATCAACGGACCTGGCTCCCCAGCGCGCTGAAGAACGCCACCACACCGTTCGCGGCACCCAGCAGGAGGGCCGCGCCGGCACTGACCAGCACGCCCTTCTTGCCGTTGGCCTCGGCCTGGTGGCCGCCGGAGTGGTGGCCCCAGGCCCACACGCCCGCACTGACGGCGAGCGCCCCGACCACGGCGATGATTCCGAAGAGGTTGATCGAGCCCATCACCTGCTTGAGGACCGACAGACCCGGCAGCCCGCCCTCGTTCGGCTTGATCCCGGGGTCGTAGGCGAGCTGGACGACCTTGTCGACGAGGTACATAGTTGTGAACTCCAGTTCGATTTAGTGCACGCCAAAGCCCGAGGGGGCGAAGCGCCAGTGCAGGAGAGGGAGGGAGAGAAGCGCCGGTCAGACGACTCGGCGGGCCGCGAGAATCTGCGGCTTCCACGACGCGAGGGTCGCGAGGCGGACCACGTCCCCGGTGCGCGGGGCGTGCACGATCAGGCCTTGGCCGACGACCATCCCGACGTGTTCCGGGACTTTGGCAGTCCCTTCGGTGAAGACGAGGTCACCGGGCCGGAGAGCGTCCACCGATACCGGCTTGCCCTCCTTGACCTGCGTGTACGTCGTCCGCGTGAGGGTGACCCCGGCGGCCCTGTACGCCTGCTGCATCAACGAGGAGCAGTCGCAGCGGCCCATGGGGTCGCTCCCGTGGGAGTCGGTGCAGCTCCCGCCCCACTGGTACGGGGTGCCGAGCTGGCCGAGCGCCCAGCGGATCGCCGTCTGAACCTTGGGCGGAGCGTCTGCCGGGATCTTGTACCCGGTCGGCACCGCGCCGGGCGGGATGGTTCCGAAGTCGGTGCCGTCCCCGTCGGCCGTACAGCCGCCCGCGGTACTCGACGCAGCACTGGCCGTGCTGTCCGAGCCGGACGGCGAAGGGCTCGGCGACGTGCCGCCGGCCTTCGACAACAGCGGCTCGATCGCCTGCTGCAAGGCGGTGGCAAGGGGCTCCCACTTCGCGTAAGCCTCGGGGAAGCCGGACCTCTGCACCGCCTGGGCAGCCTGGGTGACGGACAGGGACTGCCAGCCCGAGACCTTTTCCAACGCCTCGTAGAACTTCGTCGAGGCATGCACCGGGTCGAGGATCTCGTTCGCGGTGCCCCACCCCTGCGACGGCCGCTGCTGGAACAAGCCCAGCGAGTCGCGGTCACCGTAGGTCAGGTTCCGCAGGCCGCTCTCCTGCAGGGCTGTCGCCAGAGCCACGATCTGGCCCCGGGCCGGGATGTTCATCGCGACGCCGGTGGCCTGGATGGTCTTGGCGTTGGGAATCTGCTCGGCCGGGTCGTCCAGGCCCGGCACGGAGACCGTGTCCTTGCCGCCGCCGTCCAGGATTGCCTTCACCTGAGCGGCGACGGCCGAGGTATCCACAGCCTGTGGACCGCCGGTCGAACAGGAGGCCGTAGCAGTCCCGGCCCCGACGGAGAGGACCGGAACGGCCAGCAGGAGCGGACCGGAGGCGAAGAGACTGACGACCGCTCCGGTGGTCTTCTTCATCGCCGCCGCCGTTCGCCGGGGCCGACAACCCGGCCGGGAAGCGGAGCTGGGTCAGGGTGTGGGCGTATCAGGGCGTGCTGCATCGCAGCGGCTCCTCGCAGTTCGTAGGAGGCGCGGTGCCGACTTCTCGTGCAAAGCCGCCGGCACCGCGCCGATGTGAATCCGCCTCTCAGGGCGGACCCGGGCCAGGGGAGTTGGTAGCTCCCGGACACCGGGTTCAGGTCATGCGCGGCAGCCAGCCGCGCTCGTAATCTCAGGCGATGCACCGGGTCTCCTCACGGCTTCGAGAACAGGGAGTCAACGTGCCTTCCGCTCCGCGTTTTTGGACGCGGAAACACGGATCAGCACAGGTCAGCAGGGGTGGAGCCGAACTCCGCCTCGGTGACGTGGCGAGACAGTAGACCGGGATTCCGGCCGCACCAAACGACTGCCGAACCTGGCCCGAACCACGGCACAGGCTCGTTAGGTGCGGCCGGAAATCGCGGCTAACCTCCGGCGCAACCCCGCTCCGACCGCCTGCTGTTGACCGCACTCCGGAGCTGGCCCAGTCCCGTCGTGCCCTGAAAGAGGCCCCGCACATGAGCTACACGCTGCACCGAGGCGACGCCCTCACCGTGCTGAAGAACCTCCCGGACGAGAGCGTCAACGCCGTCATCACCGACCCCCCGTACAACTCCGGCGGACGCACCAGCTCGGACCGCACCGGCCGCACCGCCCGCGCCAAGTACGTCACGGCCGGATCGGCGCACGACCTGCAGAACTTCCCCGGCGAGAACCGCGACCAGCGGAGCTATCGAAGCTGGCTGACCGCGCTGCTCACCGAGGCGTACCGGGCCGCGACCGAGCACTCCGTCGCCATGGTCTTCTCCGACTGGCGCCAAGAGCCGACCACCAGCGATGCCCTGCAGATGGCGGGCTGGACCTGGAGCGGCACGATCCCCTGGATCAAGCCCGCCAGCCGGCCCCGCAAGGGCGGGTTCAAGCAGTCGGCCGAGTTCATCATCTGGGGCGTCAAGGGCAGCCTCGACAAGGACCGGGACCTCTACCTGCCCGGCCACTTCATTGCCTCCCAGCCCCGCAAGGACCGTGTCCACATCACCCAGAAGCCGGTCGAGATCATGCAGCAGCTCGTGCAGATCTGCCCCGAAGGCGGCACCGTCCTGGATCCCTTCACTGGCAGCGGCTCCACTGGCGTCGCCGCCTTGCGCGAGGGCCGGCAGTTCGTGGGGGTCGAGCTCTCCTCGCATTACGCCGACGTCGCCGAGGCGAGGCTCCGAGCGGAGCTGACCCAGGACGACTTCGTCCTGGCCGGACCGGAGGCATGAGCGTGAGAGCGAACGGACCGGGGCCGACGGACCGCAGACGGATGAGGGCGGCTGGTGCATCGAGAAACCGACGCATCAGCCGCCCTTCCTCTTGCGTCAGGCCGCCTCGAACGCCCGCTGGATCAGCGGCCCAGCCTTCTCCAGGTCGGCCACCGAGGCGAGGCGCACCTCCAGGTCCCCGGTCCCGAGGTGCCCGATGCCGCGCATATCCCGGGTGAAGCCCTCCTCCAACGCGACCGTGTCCGGGTCGAGTCTGAGATAGACCAGGATCGCCTCGTGCTTCGGACGGAAGATCACCGATGCCACGTTCATCAGCCGCCGGTAAGCGATGTAGTGCCGCAGTGTCGCGACCTCGACCTCGCCCCACGCCGTGAGTGCGTCGTCCAGCTCCGCGTACAAGTCCCGCAAGCACTCCGGGACGAGCCCGGCACCCGCTGACGGAGGAGTCACCGGTGCCGTCGGCGCGCTGCTGACCGCCACGTCCCGCTCCCGGTTCCGCCGAGACGCAGCGGCGGCGGGGGAGCCGGCCGAGGAGTCGACGAGCAGCAGGCTCATCAGGCCGCCCTCGAAGACGCGGTAGCGCACCAGATCGATCCGCTCGGGCAGTCGCTGCACGGCCACGCGATCGTGGTGGGAGAAGCTGGCCGCGATGCAGACCATCCGCGGTCGACGCCAGTCGATGGACTCGGCGGCCTCCGCGCCCAACACCTTTCGGACCAACGCCTCGAACTCGTGGTGCGCCGAGTCCAGCCAGGACAGATAGGAGACGGCCTGCGACAGTACCCCGCTGTCAGAGCCCTTCTTGAACTCGATCAGCGCAGGTGTGCCGTTCTCGTCCAAGCCGAGCGAGTCGATCCTGCCCCGGTGCCACGGTCCCGTCGGGTACTCCGACGCCAGGAAGCGGATGCCGAGCATGGCCTCCATGCCTGCCTCGACCCGCCGCTGCAGCTCCACCTCCAGCGTCACCGTGGAGCCGCGCAGCTCGACGTCCCGGCCGTCGGCATCCAGCCGGAACAGCTTCAGGTCGGTCACCGGCGTCCCCCTCTGCGCGATCTCTACAGGAGAAGCAATGGAAATCGGGCACGTGACTATTCCGGGCGGGTTTTGAGCTGCTTCGTCCGCCGGACCTGTTCTCAGGACAGGCACCCGCCGTCTGTTGGCGCTGCGACGCAACATGGACGGAGCGGGGTGACATTTTCTGCAGCCGTGACCAGCTTTCTGACTAGATCCTGGGAGCTGGTCCCAGCCCGATGTGATCACTTCCTCCTATGCGATGCCGATCAGTAGGCTGTAGCGGTCATTCGTAGGTGTCCGTGCCCCTCGTGCTTTGCTTCTCTTGCGGCGGATCGGGGGCGTGCGCCGAGCGAGGGTGTGTTTTTGCTGCAACAGTCAGGGGGGTGTGCGGTGAGCGGCGCGTCTCTGCCATCGCGTATCGGTCCGTACCTCGTCGAGCGGCGGCTCGGCGCGGGCGGGATGGGGGAGGTGTACCTCGCCTACTCGGTCGCGGGTGAACCGGTCGCCGTGAAGGTGATCCGGCCCGACCGTACGGATCCGCACACACGTGCCCGGTTCGAACGCGAGGCGACGATCGCGCGTACGATCTCGGGAACGGGGCGCGTGGCCCGTTTCATCGAGGCGGACCCGTTCGCCGAGCAGCCCTGGCTGGCCATGGACTACGTTCCCGGCCGCCCACTCTCCGATGTCGTGAAGGACCAAGGTCTGCTGTCCACGCCGCTCGTGGCGAGCCTCGGCGCGCTCTTGGCCGAGGGGCTTGCCGCTGTGCATGCCGCGGGTCTGGTGCACCGCGACCTGAAGGCGCAGAACGTCATCCTCGGGGACTTCGGCCCGGTGATCATCGACTTCGGTCTCGGTGCCTTCGTTGGGGCGTCCAAGGGGTCGCTCACGCAGGCCGGCATGGTTATCGGCACGGTGCGCTGCATGCCGCCCGAGCAGGCACTGGGCGAGCTGGAGGTGACGCGGGCCGCTGACGTGTACGGGCTGGGCACGGTGCTTCTGTACGCGGCGACCGGGCACTACCCGTACGACGGCGCCCGGTGGGAGGCGGTCGCCGCGCAGGTGGTCAACGCCGAGATCGGCCCCGATCTGTCCGGGCTGCCCGATGCTCTGACCCCCGTCGTGTCGGCCATGCTGGCGCACAAGTCGGAGGACCGCCCCTCCCTGGAGGAGGTGACCCGGCAGTGTGCCGATCTGATGCGTCTGCTGGGTACGAGCCCGGCCCGGGCACGGCGCGCTCTGATCCAGGAGACGACGCCGAAGGACCACCCCACTATGTTGCTGCCCCAGCCTGACTCGCCCATGCTGGACCGGCTCGACTCACTGGAGAGGCTGCTACGCGAAGAATCGGCGGCGCCGGTGCCGAACGCCCCGGCCCCGCCTTCCGACGTTGAATCCGGTCCGGACACATCCGACACCCCGGCCGAGAGCGATGTAGAGAATGGCGTGGAGAACTCGCCCCCACCCGTGGGGAAGCCCGAGCCCGGGAGCGGCGACGCGGCTGAACACACCCCGCGAAGGGGCCGTCCCCCCGCTTCCCGGAGGGTCGCAGACGAACTGCGCAAGCGCTACGCGATGGGGCCGGCGCTCGCCTGGTCGAAGCGCTGAAGCGCTCCGCTCTTCCTCCGTTTCGCCGGACGGGGCCGGTCCGGGGATACAAAGGGGGCACGGGCACACCGCACATCTCGATCGAGCACACAGTCCACAGAGGAGCACCACGTGACCACGGCGATGCAGCCCGAGGTTCCTGAGGCGCGCGACGCCGATGCGGCGCGGTCGGCGTACCCGGCCGGTGCGAAGCCGACCTTCGCTCCCGGCGCCCAGGTGCGCATCCGCCACGAGCAGTGGCTCGTGAAGTCCGTCGCCGAGTCCCGCGACGGACTGATGGTTGAGGTCAGCGGGGTGTCCTCGTTCGTCCGGGGCACGGACGCGGTCTTCTACTCCGGCCTTGACCAGATCGACGTACTCGATCCGCGCAAGACCCGGCTCATGCCCGACGAGACCTCCAGGCACGCCAAGGCCCGCCTCTACCTGGAGGCGGTCATCCGCAAGACCGCGCTGCCGCAGACCGAGCACGGCATAGCGCTGGCCGACTCCTTCCTCATGGATCGGCAGGAGCACCAGCTGCGCCCCGCCGAGCTGGCGCTGTCCATGCGCAACCCGCAGCCCCGGCTGCTGATCGCCGACGTGGTCGGACTGGGCAAGACTCTGGAGATCGGCATCACGCTCTCGGAGCTGATCCGGCGCGGGCGCGGCGAGCGCATCCTGGTGGTCACGCCCGCCCATGTGCTGGAGCAGTTCCAGCGTGAGCTTTGGACCCGCTTCGCCCTGCCGCTGGTGCGCCTGGACTCCATCGGCATCCAGCGCATCCAGCAGGAGATTCCGGCGGGCCGGAACCCGTTCGCCCACTTCAAGCGCGTCATCGTCTCCGTCGACACCCTCAAGTCGGCTACTTACGCCCACCACCTGGAGAACATCACCTGGGACGCGGTGGTCATCGACGAGTCGCACAACCTCGTGAACAAGGGCACCCGCAACAACCGCCTCGCACGCCGCCTCGCCGAGCAGACCGACGCACTGATCCTGGCCTCCGCCACTCCCCACAACGGCGACGCCGAATCCTTCGCCGAGCTGATCCGGATGCTCGACCCGGCGGCGATCGCCGACCCCAAGAACTACAAGGTTGCCGACCTCGACCACCTCTACATCAGGCGCACCAAGACCGACCATGAGGTGCGCGACGGCCTCAAGGATAAGCCTTGGGCCGAACGTGGCGACTCCCTGCCGGTGGCGGCTCCGGCGACACGGAAGGAGGTCGCCGTCCTGGAGAAGCTCGCGAACGAATGGACGCCGGGCGACCCGAACCGTTCGTCGGTCTGCGCCGATCCCCTGGTCGGCTACAACTTCCTGAAGGCGTTCCTCTCCTCGCACGTTGCCCTGCGGGAATCCCTGGCCAAGCGCCGTGCCTACCTGGACAACCCGAAGAGCGTCACGGCGAAGGGCAAGGCCAAGACCGCGCCGGACACCCCCGAGCGCCGCGCCGCTCTCGCCGCCGAGAGCAAGGCCCTGGCGGAGCTGGAGGCGCTGGTCGCGGACTTCACCGACCAGGACTCCGCCAAGCTTGACGCACTCGTACGCACCCTCAAGAAGCTTGAGGTCGGCCCCGGAGCCGAGAGGCGCGTCGTGATCTTCTCCGAGCGTGTCGACACCCTGGACTGGTTGGCCCAGGAGGTCCCGGCCCGCCTCGGTTTCAAGAAGAACCAGGCCAAGCCTGACAAGATGCGTCCCTGGAAGGCGTACGGCGGCGTCGTCGAGGTCATGCACGGCGACACCACCAACGAGCAGCAACAGCGGGAGATCGTCGACCGTTTCGGCCGGCGCGAGGAGCCGGTGCGGCTGCTGTTCACCGGTGACATCGCCTCCGAGGGCGTCAACCTGCACCACCAGTGCCACGACCTCATCCACTACGATCTGCCCTGGTCCCTCATCCGCATCGAGCAGCGGAACGGACGTATCGACCGTTACGGGCAGGCGGTCAGCCCCGAGTTCCGTGCGCTCATCCTCACCGCCGACGTGCCCTGGCGGCGCGACGAGGAGAGCGGCGAGATGCTCACGCTCGACGACCGGCTCGTCGGCGCCCGTCTGCTGCGCCGCGAGGAGCAGGCGCACGAGATCGAGACCGGCGAGGGCAGCGCCGAGGCCGTCACCGGTCTCTACAACGACAAGAAAGAAGAGGACCGCCTAACCCGCGACCTCATCAAGGGCGGCACCGTCGAACGCTCTATCCAGCAGTCGCAGCAGGAGTCCGGCGGCGTCCTCGCGGGGCTCCTCGCCGGCGCCAACGCCCGGCTCGCCGACCCGACGGCCACTCCGGCGACCCTCGGCACGGCCGCGGTGCCCGAGGCCGACGTACCCCATGTGTTCGCCGACACCAAGGCGTACTTCCACGCCGCCGTGGACCTCATCTACCCGCAGGCCGAGCGCGAGGCCCTCGACTGGAAGCCCGAGACGGCGGGCGGTCGCATCGAGTTCACTCCGCCCGACGACCTGCAGTACCGCTTCCGGGAGCTGCCGAAGTCGTATCTGGAGCAGGAGAAGATCCTCACGACGCCCAAGTACGACGGCACACTGCGTATCACCTTCGACAAGCAGTACGCCGCCGACCGGCTGGAGGCCGCCCGCAACGCCAAGCAGGGCAAGACCGACGAGCCCACGTCGCAGTGGCCCAATGTGTCCTACGTCTCCGACATCCACCCCGTGCTCGACTGGGTGACGGACAAGGTCCTTGCAAAGCTCAAGTACGACGAGGCGTTCGTCCTCGCTTACCAGCCGGACGCCGCCAAGGCCGAACGGATCGACGCCGCTCTGCCCGCGGCCTTGACCGGCCCGGTCTATCTCCTCCAGGGCGTGTACTCCAACGCGGCGGGTAAGCCGACAGTCGTGGAGTGGATGGCCGTCACCGGCCTCGCCGAGGCCGCTCCTCGCGTGTGGCGCATGGACTCGGCGTTCCTCGCCGCCTGCGGCGTGGGTCCTGACATGCCCGGCCGCGCCCAGCCCGTCGACCGCGACCTCCTCCAGGAACTCGTCCCCGCGGCCGTCGACGCGGCCGAGACCCACCTGCGCGAGCGCCGCGCCGACTACGACAAGCAGGTCGACTCCTACCTGGCCCCGTACGAGGACCGGGTGCAGGTCTGGGAGCAGGGCGCCCTGATCGTCGTCGGCAACCAGGAGCGCCGCCGCAAGCAGGTGTCCGACACTGCCAAGCGCCGCCGCGACCTTGTACACCGTCTGCGTACTGACGGCGACCCGATGCTGCGGGTCCTCGCCGTCCTCGAACCCCTCCACCCCACCACCGTCTCCGCCGCACACGCCGAGGAGTCCGCGCGATGAGCTACACCTATGACTCCTTCGCCAACCGCGGCGAATACCTCTCCGCCCATTACTTCAGCGAGGAGCTCGAGAACACCCTCAAGAAGAGCAAGGCGGGCGACGAGGGCCTGTTCGCCCTGTGGACCAGCCGCGAGACCGACCCTCACGACCCGCAGCCCACTTCGCGTGAACTCCTCCCTCGGCTCCGCGGTGAGTACCTGGCCACCGTGCGTCCCTTCCTGGCCTCCCGCGCCCAGCGGGAAGAACCCGGCAGCACCTACGACGACCCCACGGGCGAGTGGGCTGAGCGCCTCACGACCTGGCACACCGCCGTCCTCAAGGCCCTCGGTTACGGCGGCGACCGGCCCGAGCCGATCACCGTGCACAACGCGGGTAAGGAGTACGAACTCCAGGTCGCCTGGCACGGAGACGGCATCCTCGCCGTCGACTGCGGCTGGACGGCCAAGCTCGACGACGCCCTCGACCCCGACGAGGCCGGACAGCTCCTCCACCCTCTCAAGACCGCCGACGGCCTCCTCGAAGTCGGCGAGAAGCTGGCGGGCTGGCTCTTCCAGAGCGAACTGCACGAGCCGGGCGGCGACGCGCCCCGCTTCGTCCTGCTGCTCTGCGGCGGCGTGCTCGTCCTCGCCGACCGCAGCTCCTGGGCCGAAGGCCGCTATCTCGCCGCCAATCTCGACACAGCCCTTGCCCGCAACGACACGGCGAAGGCCGGCGAACTCTCCCTCCTCGCCGCCCTCTTCTCCCATGACATGCTCGCGCCCCGCCTTGATGGCAAGGGCCGACGCCTCGACGACCTCCTCAAGGCATCCCGAGACAACGCCGTCGGTGTCAACTCTGAGTTGCGCAAGGGGCTCCAGCACTCGGTCGAGATCATCGCGAACGAGGTGCTCGCCCGCCTACGCGAGGCAGAGGTCGAGCCGCGGGAGATCGAGGACCTCAAGAAGGGCCCGTTCGCCAAGCAGCTCACCCGCGAATCGCTGCGTTACCTCTACCGCATCCTCTTCCTCCTCTACGCCGAAGCGCGTCCCGAGCTGGGCATCTTGCCCGCCGACGACTCGACGTACCAGACCGGGTACTCGATCGCCCGCCTGCGCGAATTGGTGGCGCGCGAGCGAAAGCTGGTTGAGGAAGACAGCCGCAGAGGTTTCCACCTCTACGCCTCCCTCGACGTCCTCTTCAACAAGGTCAACTACGGCCACCGCCCGCACGGCACCGAAGCAGACGACGACAAGCCCGCCGAGGAGCGCAGCGAGCAGCGCGGCCTGCGCTTCGAGCCTCTCCGCAGCGAGCTGTTCGATCCGAAGGCGATCACTCTCATCGGCCGCAGCATCCTCCACCCCCGATGGGACGAGGACGGGGACGAGCCGCCGCGATGGCTGGACCTCCGCCTGCGCAACGAGGCGTTGCACCAGGTGCTGCGTCTGCTGACCATGAAGGAGGCCGGCCAGAAGGGCAGACAGGGCGGCTTCATCTCCTACCGCAACCTCGGCATCAACCAGCTCGGCGCCGTCTACGAGGGCCTGATGTCCTACACCGGCATCATCGCCGAGGAGGAGCTGGCCGAGGTCGCCAAGCCCGGCGCGAAGAAGGGCGGCAAGCAGTACGGCGACCCCGAGAAGGGGTCCTGGCTCATCCCCGCCGACCAGCTGACCAAGTACAGGGAGAACACGCACGTTGTGTACTCCGCCCAGGACGCCGAACAGTACGGTCTGCGGGGCCCCAAGAAGTACGACAAGGGCACCTTCGTCTACCGACTGGCCGGCCGTGACCGCGAGACGTCCGCCTCGTACTACACCCCTGAGTCTCTTACGAAGGTCACCGTCGAGCTGGCACTCAAGCACCGCCTTGACCAGGAGAAGGACGCCGACGGCAATACGGTCCAGACCCGCGCGAGCGAACTACTGCGCTACACGATCTGCGAACCGGCCCTGGGGTCCGGGGCGTTCCTCAACGAGGCGATCAACCAGGTCGCCAAGGAATATCTGAAGCGCCGTCAGGACGAGCTGGGCATCAGCCTGGACACTTCGAAGATGCTGGATGCTGAGCAGAAGGTGAAGGCGTACATCGCTCTTCACAATGCGTACGGCATCGATCTCAATGCGACGGGTGTGGAGCTGGCGGAGGTGTCGCTGTGGCTCAACACCATGCACCCCGGCATGCGTGCGCCATGGTTCGGCTTGCATCTGCGGCGCGGTAACTCGCTTATCGGCGCGCGGCGTTGGGTGTACGGGGCCGAGCGCATCAAGAAGGAGCGGACGATCGGCGCGCATACGCCGACCAAACTGCCGTTCCGAGCGGCTGGGGAGGGCTCGGAGCAGCTGCTGCCGGATGGGGCTGTGCATCAGTTCCTTCTGCCGTCGCCTGGGTGGGGTGCGGTCGCGGGGGCCAGCGGGGAAGCGAAGAAGTTGGTGGAGCAGCTCGCCGGGACACAGGTGGAGCAGCTCAAGGCGTGGAAGAACAGCATCAAGGCGAAGCCTAACTGCTCGTTTCAGAATGAGGTCCGAAGGCGGCGGAGGCATATGAGGCTGCAGGCCAGTTCGAGCAGGCCCTGATGTAGATCGGCGCGCCGTTCGTAGCGGGTGCGGAGCCGTTTGAACTGGTGCAGCCAGGCGAAGGCGCGCTCGACGACCCAGCGCACCTTGCCCAGTCCGGAGCCATGAGCGACACCCCGTCGGGCGATCAGGGGCCTGATGCCACGTTTCCACAGCAGGCGGCGGTACTTGTCGAAGTCGTAGCCCCGGTCCGCGTACAGGCGTCGAGGTTTGTGGCGCGGGCGTCCCCGCAGTCCCCGGATCGGCGGGACGGCGTCGAGCAGGGGCAGGAGCTGGGTGACGTCGTGTCGGTTGCCACCAGTGAGCTTCACGGCGAGTGGGGTTCCGTGGCGGTCGACAATCAGGTGGTGTTTGGAGCCGGGGCGGGCGCGGTCGACGGGTGAGGGGCCGACGTGGTCCCCCCTTTGAGGGCGCGGACGTGTGATCCGTCCGCGGAGCAGTCGTCCAGGTCCAGCAGGTCGGCGCGGCGAAGCTCAGTCAGCAGGGCGGCGTGCAGGCGTGGCCAGACCCCTGCCTCGGTCCAGTCCCGCAGCCGGCGCCAGGCCGTCACGCCGGAACAGCCGACAGTCTCCGCCGGGACGTCTCGCCAGGCGACGCCGGTCCGCAGCACGAACAGGACGCCGGCGAGTGCTGTCCGGTCAGGAACACGCAACCGCCCGGGATGCCGGTGGCGTCGTTCGGGAGGGGGTGGCAGCAACGGGGCCACCCGATTCCACAGGTCGTCCGGAACAAGATCAGCACGCACCCGGACACCTTGCCGACCGAGATCGTCGAGTACAAGACCCGCGGCATCTCCTCGCGACTTGCACGGAGGGTCTGGCGTCAGTTCGCCAGGTCGAGCGCTCAGCCTGAGGCGCCCTCCAGCGGAAGGTGGTCTCGGAAGTACTGCGACTCCAGCCACTCCTCCTTCACGAAGAGCGGACGGGTCAGGCGTGCTGCCCCGACCTGCTGCGAGCGCAGAAGAACCCCGAGATCGGTCAGGGAAAGCGAGTCATCAGGCGTGTAGAGCAGACAGTTCCCATGCTCAGCAGCGTGGTCCAGCAGGAACTGCTGGCCCTGCTCTGGATCGCTTCCCGCCAGTGGGAAGCCAGACAGGAAGACCTGCGGACCGGTGACCGCATCCAGTGCAACACAGGCGAGCTTGCCCGCGTCGTAGAACGCTTTCACCCCATCCGGGAAGTCCTCCTGTGCATACCGACCGCCAACCCTCTCCTGCGGTCCAGGGACCAAAAGTGCCTGGGCGACCTCGGCTGGAGACATCCCGAACCGCAACGGACCCACACCGGCTCCCGACCGCAGCTCCCAGCACTCCCGCTCCGCATCCACGCCCATTCACCCACTCCTACGTTCCGACCGGTCCGGACCAAGCCGTATGCACAAGACCATGGGCCAAGGTGCCAACTCAGCTGTACAAGTGCCAACAGGATTGCTGCTCTCGGCGGCAGTCATTCTGAAACGATCAGTAAGACGACGGGCGGCAAGGGCAGCCAGCTCGCCCGGTTGCAGGCTTCGGCCCTTCGCGTCGAGTTCCTGTGGAAGCTGGTCGCCAAGCGCATGGAGCTCAGCGAGCGAGAGATCGCCCGCACCATCGATGTGTGGGGGACGGATCGCGAGGAGGACGCGGAGGAATATGCCTTCCTTCGTCGCGACAAGCAGAACCCGGACCAGAGCCTGCCGCTGACCAAGGAGCAGGTCTTCAAGGACCTCTTCGCGGCGGAGGGCTCCCCGTACTGGCGGCTCAAGCAGGTCATGGACGCGTGGTGCGCGCTGTGGTTCTGGCCGCTGGAGAAGGTGGGGCTGCTGGACGGGGCCGACGCGGAGTATGCGACGGCCCCGGTGGTGACGGCGGAAGCCGGGGCCGACCTGGATGCGTTGTTGTCGTCGATGGCCGGGCTGGCGGTGCAGGTCGAGGACCGCGCGCCCGAGCCGACGCCTGCGCCCCAGTTCCTTGAGCCGGGTCTGCTGTTCACCATGGACGGCGACCAGATTTCCCTGGGTGAGGCTGAGAGCGACGACGAGGCCGGGAAGAAGAAGGAGACCAAGAAGAAGCGCGGCTCCTCCGCTCCCAAGAAGCCCAGTGGACCGGCACGCCGCCGCGACGTCATTCCGCTGGCGGACCTGGACGACTGGATCGCCTTCCTGGAGTCCATGCTCGGTACGGGATCGGTGCCGGAGGACACCTTTGCCACGACGGTCGACTCTTTGGAGGAGCTGAAGAAGCTCGAAGACCTGATCCAGGCCGAGATGGGTATGGACGATGCCCGTAAGGCGGTTGAGACACGGTATCCGTGGATGCGGGTCGTCCGTGATATTGCGGAGGAGCAGGGTTTTCTTCACTGGGAGTTGGACTTTGCTGGTGTCTTCACCAGTGAGGCGGGGGGCTTCGACCTTCAGGTGGGTAACCCGCCGTGGGTGCGGCCGGAGTGGAAAGAGGATCCGGTCCTCGCGGAGTACGAGCCTTGGTTCATGCTCACGGAGAAGCCGAAGGCGGAGGACAAGAACCGGCGGCGGGATGTCGAACTCGCACGCGAAGAGGTGCAGGAGTACCTGCTCGGCGAGGTGACTAACACGGTGACCATGGCGAGCTACCTCTCATCGGCGCCCGTGTACCCGCTGATTTCGGGAAGCCAGCCGGATCTGTATCGGGCGTTCATGTGTGAGGTGTGGGATCACGCGGGGACCGGTGGGGCCGCCGGGATGGTGCACCCGGACACTCACTTTGCGGGGGACAAGGAGGCCGCCCTGCGCGCAGCGGCGTACCGGCGGTTGCGGGTGCACGGTGACTTCGTCAATGCGGGCAACCGGTTCTTCCCGCCGCCGGTGGGGCGGTCGAGCCACTTCGGTGTGCACATCTACGGGGCCGAAGGCGATATCTCCTTCGACTCGTTGTCGTGGCTCTTCACTGTCGACTCACTTCGTTTGTCCGCCTCCGCTGAGAACACGGGCACTGACCCCGGCGTCAAGTACGACGGTGACTGGGACGAACGTCCGCACCCGAAGCGGGTCGTCCGTGTGACGCCGGACACCCTCAAGCGGTGGCGTCGGCTGGCGGGTGATGAAGGGCCCTTGGAGCACACGCGTCTGGTCACGCCGGTGAGTACGGCGGAGGACCCGGCGATCGACGCACTTGGTACATATCCCTTGCGTCTCGGTGCTCTGTCCCCGGATATCACCCGTGGGTACGACGAAAGCGCTGCCAAGAAGGCAAAGTTCGGCCCGAACAAAGATCAGCGACTCATCGACTACAACACCGGCATTGACGGCCAGGAGGACTACCACGCGAAGGCGTGGAACGACGTCATCTTCAAGGGGCCGCAGATCGGCGTGGCCAACCCAATGTTCAAGCAGCCTAGTCAGGGCGGAGGCGAGGTACGCGGCCTTGACCCGAGGGCACTCACGGACGATGCGGTTCCTGAGTCGGAGTACCGGTGCGTGGCTCCCCACGATGTGTTCCTGGGTGAGCAGGACAAGTGGCCCGACTGGGAGAGGTACGAGGCGCTGCTCGCGTCCGAGGAAGAGAGGGCGCAGGCCCGGCTTCGGATTGCGGAGCGACGCAAGGTGCAGCCGGAGGAAGTCGAGGATGAGCAGGTTGAGAAGTTCCTGCTTGCCAAAGCGAGTTATCCGTACAGCGAAGACTTTCGGGTTGCGTGGCGCGAGAGGGTTGCGGCAGACACAGAGCGCGCGCTTTATGGAGCGCTGCTCCCGCCTGGGACAACGCACGTTCACGCAGTGCGTTCCGCGCGTCTGGCGACAAGGAGTCTCACTGCTCTCACCGCCGGCTTCCTGGCCGCGCTGCCTATCGACTACCTGCTTCGGACCGCTGGAGTCGGACACCTCGACGTTGCTCAGGCCAAGCGGCTTCCGGCACCACAGAGCGAACACCCCCTCGCCTCCGCCCTTCTCCTCCGCACCCTCCGCCTCAATCTTCTGACAACTGCCTACGCCGACCTCTGGGAAGAGCTCTACGACCCCAAGTGGCTCGGCTACGAGCCCTGGGCGATCAACTGGCCCAACCTCAAGACCGAGCTGCACAAGGTGACCCCCACCTGGCAGCGGGACACCCCCCTCCGTACTGAGTACGCCCGCCGTGCCGCCCTCGTCGAGATCGACGCGCTCGTCGCTGTCTGGCTCGGGATCGACGCGGACACACTCATCGTCATGTACCGGGCCCGTTATCCGATTACGCAGGACTTCGACCCGGTGACCTGGTTCGATGCCAACGAGCGGAAGATCGCTGGGGACCGGTATACCTACGGCTTCGACCAGACCAAGGACCACTGGACCCAGTTCGAGCAATATTGCGAGGCCTACGACAAGGACCCAAATACCGACACCCCCGTCCCCGACGGCTACACAGCCCCCTTCTATAAGGCGAACCGCGAGCGCGAAATGCGTGAAGCCCATGCCTACTTCAAGAAGCGCCTCGACGAAGCCGTAGCCAAGGGTCTGTGGGACCCGGAGAAGATGGAGGTCCCGACCCCGTGAGGCCGACCCTCGAAGCACAGGGACTCAAGGAGAGCCTCCTCCAGTACCTGTCCACGACGTACGGTCTCGCAGACGAGGGTGCCCGTAAGGCGCTGAACGCCTTCCTCGGGGACGAGACAACGGGTATGTTCCGCGGCCCGTACCTCCGCCTGCGTACCCCCTTCACCCCGGCCGACGACGGCTGGCAGCAGTACCTGGACTGGGTACGTACCGACGGCTGGACACCGTACGCCCACCAGGCCCGCGCCTTCGCCCGGCTCACCTCCAAGGACGGCCACACACCTCAGCCCACGCTCGTCACGACAGGCACAGGTTCCGGCAAGACCGAGTCGTTCCTGTACCCCGTGCTCGATCACTGCGCCCGCGAGCGCGCGGCCGGGAACAACGGGGTCAAGGCGGTCTTCCTGTACCCGATGAACGCCCTGGCCACCGACCAGGCGGCTCGTATCAACGATCTGCTGACCGATTACGACGAGTTGAGCGGTGTCCGCGCTGGCCTGTACATCGGGGAGAAGGCGGCGATGCACTACGACCGGGTCTACACCCGTCGCCAGGACATGCAACTGTCCCCGCCGGACATCCTGATCACCAACTACAAGATGCTCGACCTGCTTCTGCAGCGTGCCGCCGACGCACCGCTGTGGGACGCCAGCGACATCCGCTACGTGGTCGTCGACGAGTTCCACACCTACGACGGCGCGCAGGGTACTGACGTCGCCATGCTGCTGCGCCGCCTCGCCATCGCCGTCGATGCCAACCGGCCCGGCATGCCACTCGGCTCGATCACCCCCGTCGCCACGTCCGCGACCCTCGCCTCCGGCACCGATGAGGACGGGATACGCCAACTCCTCTTCGTGGCCACCAACGTCTTCGGCGCGGAGTTCACCGAGGACTCGATCGTCGGTGAGGACCGGCTGACGGTCGACGAGTTCATCCTCGGCGAGGACGAGTTGATCCCGGACGCGCGATTCCTCCCCGGCCAGGCCACGCCCCCTGAGGCACTCACCGCCCTGCCGGATCCGGCGTCCGGCCCCGAAGAACTCGCGGACCTCGCCGAGGCCGTCACCGGAAGCCGGATCACTGACCCGGTCGCCCTCGGTGCCGCGCTCAAGCGCAATCGGCTCACGTACGCCGTCCTGAACGCCTTCGACGGCACGGTGCGCACCTACGACGAGGTGCTCGACGTGATGCGCCGCAGTGGGGCGAAGAGCTGGGACGAGGCGATCACTACACGGCCCCAGATCGCTGCGCTGGCACTCGCCCGCTTCGTCGCGCTGCTGTCCGTGGCGCGTGACCCTGACGCGCCGGCCGCGATCAGCCGCCCCTTCGTCCAGGTCGAGGTGCACCAGTGGGCGCGGTCCGTCACCCGCATGCTGCGGGGCGTACTTCCGTGGCCGAAGGCCGAGTTCGCGTGGGACACGGCCGGGGCGCAGAGCCAGTCGCGTACGACGCCGGACACCACCACCTCCCGCGACACCAAGATCTTCCTGCCTGCGGTGTACTGCCGAGAGTGCGGGCGTTCCGGCTGGTCGGTCCTCGCCCCCGAGTCGGACTTCGAGGAGCTGAACTTCGAGGCTCACAAGATCCGCCGGGCCACCGTCACCGCCGAGAAGGCCAAGGTGCGCACCCTGGTGGCGGCCACCGACAATGAGGCCCGCGAGGGCAACGGCCGTACCGCCATGGACCCGGCGGCGCAGAGGTCGCTGACCACCGGCGGCGCGGGCGTGCTCATGGTGCTCGACGGCCTGTCCCAGCGCCTGCGGCTGCCCGACCCCCAGGGCGACTACGACGACGAGGGCAACCCGGCGCCCGCCGGCCCTGACTCCGCCTTCGTCCTGGTTCAGCTCGGCGACACCGCGGAACGCGCCGCCAAGGACGACTGGTGCCCCGCCTGCGGCACGCACAACGCGATCCGCTTCGTCGGTACGGGTGCTGCTGCCCTCGCCGCCGCCTCCGTCACCCAGTTGTTCACCGGCGGGGAGATGGACAAGGAGCAGCGTGAGACGAAGACGCTGATGTTCAACGACTCGGTGCAGGACGCCGCGCACCGGGCCGGTTTCGTCGCCTCCCGCTCGTACACCTTTTCCTTACGGGCCTTGTTCACCAAGCACCTGAGCGAACAGCAGCCCAGCGCACTTAACGACCTTGTCGCCGACGTCGTAGCGGCTACCACCGACCGTGAGACCCTCGCCGCCGTCGTCCCGCCGGACCTCCACGACGACACGGGCGTAGCGCGCCTGCTGTCCGGCCAAGGGCGCGGTGGGGACAAGAAGACCTGGGACCTGATTGGTGAACGGTTCGCGTTCGAGGCCGTCATGGAGTTCGGCCACCGCTCCCGCAACGGCCGTACCCTCGAACTGACCCGTACCTCAGCCGCCTGGGTGGACATCCCCGATGAGCAGGCGGCCGTGGCGCTCATGCGCGCCGCGCATGAGGAGGCCGCCCACCGTGGGTTGACGCTTACCGAACACGACGACACCCGCTATCTGGCCTTTCTGCGCGGCTTGTTGGAGCGACTGCGTACGCGTGGGGCGGTTGGGCACCGGTGGCTGGAGAAGTTCCTCGACGAGGCGGGCACCAGCCGCTACTTCATCTGGGGAGGTCGCCCGCGCGGTATGAAGGCCTTCCCCAAGGGGGTGTCCGCACCGAGCTTCCTGCTCGCGCGGCCCAAGCCGAGCAGCGAGTTCGACTTCGCCGCCGGACGTCTGTCCTGGTACCAGACCTGGGCCCAGCGCTGCCTCGACATGACCCGCGAACAGGCCGACGAGTTCTGGGTTCGGCTGCTGCCCCGGCTCACCGACGCCGGGCTGCTTGCAGCACGTACCCCGAGCGACACGGCCGCCCGCCTGTACGGCCTCCAGCCAGGGGCCATCCGGTTGCAGTTGCTGACCGACGCCCAGGTCAACGAGGCCTATGTTCGCTGCCCGAAGTGCTTCTGGGAGCAGACCGTCCACCCCTCGCTGCTGGACCAGTACCACGGGCAGCCCTGCCAGGCGTATCGCTGCACGGCGGGGCGGCTGGTCGCCGGCGACCGGTGGCTGGAGACCGTGGACCGGCACGACCGGGACCGCGACTACCGTGACGACTACTACCGCCGCCTGTACCGGCGAGCGGGCACCTACCAGGTCATCACCGCCGAGCACACCGGTCTGCTCTCCCGCGGCAAGCGCGAACGTATCGAGGACGCCTTCCGCAACGGCGAAGGATTCAACGACCCCAACGTGCTGTCCTGCACGCCCACCCTGGAGATGGGCATCGACATCGGCGACTTGTCCGCCGTCGTCCTCGGCGCCCTGCCGCGCCGTCCGGCCAACTATGCCCAGCAGGCGGGTCGGGCTGGACGCCGTACCGGAAATGCCTTCCTGCTGACCATTCCCGACCGCAGGCGCCGCGACCTGTACTTCCTCGACCGGCCGCGGGACATGATCGACGGACGGATCGTGCCGCCGGGCTCGTATCTGTCGGCCATCGAGATCCTGCGCCGTCAGTACACCGCCCACCTCCTCGATCTCGCGGCGCGCGGCCGGCTGCTGCGTGAGGACGGCAGGCCGCTGGCCGCGCTGTCGCGCCGAGTCGACGAACTCTTCGGTCCTTCCGGCTATCTCGCCGACTTCACCGACGCCGCCCTCGCCCACGGCGAGGAACTCGTCGCTGGCTTCCTCGCCCTGTTCCCGACCGGCGTGAGCGACACCGCCAAGGAGGAGCTGGAGAAGTACGCGGTCCGCGGCATCCGCAGCGCGATCGAGAAGGCCGAACGGGAGTGGGAGCGCGAGAACCAGAAGCTGCGCACCCGCATCCGTACGATCCGCTCCGCGATCGACGAGCTCAAAGACGGCGACGACGAACAGGCAAGCACAAAGGCGGAGTTGGAGGCCGAACTCGGAGCAATCTCCAAGCAAGGCGCCACACGGCAGCGTCAGCCCGCCCAGACCGTGCTGTGTGACCTCGGCCTGCTGCCCAACTACGCTCTCATCGACGCCACGACCACCCTCGACGCCACCGTCTTCTGGCCCGAGGGCACCACACCCGAAGGCCGGCCCCGCTACAAGTCGAAGTCGTTCTCCTACGGGCGTCCGCGTGGCTTCGCCCTGTCCGAACTCGCCCCCGGGAACACCTTCTACGCAGAGGGCTACAAGCACCGGATCACCGGTATCGATATCGTCACCGGCCGGGACCAGGACTGGCGCCACTGGCGCTTCTGCCCCTCGTGCGGCTACGTCCGCACCGAGAACGCCGAGAACGACATCACGCCCTGTCCGCGCTGCGGGGAGGCGGGCATCGCCGACTCCGGCAGCCTGTGGCAGATCGTCCAGCCCAGCGTCGTGACGGCCCGCGACAAGCGGGAGGACGCCAGGATCGGCGACGAGAGCGACGACCGCGACCGCCGCTTCTACACCGTCGTCGACATGGTTGACATCCACCCCGACCACTTCGCCAAGGGCAAGTCCTGGCGGCATACCAAAGAGGTCTTCGGCGTCGACTACACCCGCCGTGCCATCATCCGCCGTATCAACGCCGGACCGCTCAGCATCGGCGCACAGGAGAACGAGCAGCTCGCCGGGAAGCCGGTGCGCATCGCCCCCTTCCATGTGTGTACTGCCTGCGGAGCCGCGAGCGCCGACGGCCGACCGGTCTTCGACGACGACCGGGACGCCGTCGACAACTCCGCCAACCGCCAGCGCGAACTCAAGCACCACACGCCCTGGTGCCCGCTGCGGCGCGGCAAGAAGGGCGTACCCCAGGAACCGGTCCTGCTCGCCCACGAGTTGGAGACCGAGGCCCTACGCATCCTGCTGCCGGCAGCGACCGTCCTCGTCGAGGAGAAGGTCCACTCCTTCCAGGCGGCCCTGCGCCTGGGCGTGGACGGTGCCTTCGGCGGCGACCCGCAGCACCTCGCCACCACCCTCGCCACCATGCCGGACCGCGACACTGCGGAGAAACGGCACTTCCTGGTCCTGTACGACCGTCTCCCGCACGGCACCGGCTACCTTGACCGGCTCACCGATCCCGCTGCCTTCCGTCAGGTGCTGGAGGGCGCGCGCCGGTTGCTCGTGGAGTGCCCCTGCAACGAGGAGGGCGGGCCGGCCTGCCACCGCTGTCTGTACCTCTACGCCGACGAGCAGTACATCGAGCGCGTCTCCCGTCAGGCTGCCTTGGAGATCCTCGACGAACTGCTGGGCACGGACACCGACGCCTGGGACACCAAGAAGGTCGGGAACACCGATCAGATCGGCCTGGACGGGCAGGTCGAGTCCGATCTGGAGGCACGCTTCCTCAAGGCCCTGCGTGGGTGGGCCGGACAGCGCGGCGACGCCGTGCTGGAGGAGAGCGGCGACAACAGCGCCTATCTGCGTCTCGACGAAATCGGCACCGTGCACGGCTGGCGTCTGACAGCGCAACGAAACGAGGGTTACACCCGTACCGACTTCACCTTCGAACGCGTCGACGGTCCCAAGCAGAAGATCACTGTCTACCTCGACGGACACCGCTTTCACGCCTCTCGCCGGAACAACCGGCTCGCCAGCGACGCCGACAAACGCAACCGGCTCCGGGCCGAGGGGAGAATCGTCTTCCAGCTCACCTGGCACGACCTCGACGCCTTCGAGCGGCAGACGAACACGGCGGAGTCCGGCGCGGGGCGCGAGACGGCCGAGCCGGTGTGGCCGCCGTACCCGCGCAGTGCCCAGGACCTCGCCAAGCAGCTCTACGCCGACCGTGGCGGCGACGACCTCGCGGCCACCGCCTTCACCGACCCGATGACCATGCTCCTCGCCTACCTGCGCAGCCCGAACGACGCGGCCTGGGGCAAGCGGGCATCAGCCATGGTCGGCGGGCTCCTCGGGACCGGCCAGGAGATCCTCGTCGGCAACGGCACGCCCGACCAGACGCGTCAGACGCTCAGCGGTCTCCTCGACGCCTGGGGCCGCACCGACGGCATCGACCCGGCGCCCGTGCAGGGCACTGGCACGCTCAACCTGTTCCAGACCAGCGACCAGTCCGGTCTCCCCGTCGCCTTCCTCGTCGATGCAGCCACCGGCCACTGGTCAGCACTGGCCTGCCTTGACGACACCGCACACGACCAGCTCGGCACGCCCGAACACAAGGCGCGCTGGCGCTCCTGGCTCCAGTGGTCCAACATCCTGCAGTTCCTCGCCCACGACGGCGGCGACGGCATTCAACTCACCACAGCCACCGCAGCCAGCTTCGACATCTCGGTCCTCAAGGCCTTCGGCGGCCTCGGTGAACTTGAATCCCTCGTTGTGCGCTACGGCACCGGCACACCCGCATCGCAGCCCGTACCCGCGGAAGCCTCCAACGAGACTCCTCTCGAAGCAGCGGTGCGGGATCTGCTGTGGGACCGGGAGATCCTCGAATACCTCGACGAGGACGATCCCGACTCCCCCCTCACCCGCCTAGCCCACGTGTTGGCCGACGGCGGCAAGAAGGCCCCCGCCTACGGCTACGAGCTCGGCGAACGAGGCTGGCTCGCCGACTTCGTCTGGGACCACGGCACTCCGCGGATCGCCGTCATGGCCGAGCCGTACGACCAGGAGGACAAGGAGAGCGACAAGACCTGGAGCGCCTACCGTGACGCCGGGTTCACCATCCGCTCGGCCGACGACTGGCTAGCCGATCTTGATGCTCTGCTGGGCATGCTCCCCGACGCCACCGCCCGTCCCGACTCCGAAGAACAGAGTGCCGCACGATGACCGCACGCCTGAGCCTCTACCAGAAGGCCGAGAACGAGCTCTACAAGATGGACTCGTCGGTCAAGACGAAGTTCTACGACTTCTGCCACCAGTTCCGTATCGACCCCGATCACCCCAGCCTCGACCTCAAGCCTCTCAAGGGCGACGGCCGGATCTTCCGCGCCAAGATCGACCGTTCGTACAGGGCGTTGCTGGCCCGGGCCGGGGTCGGCACCGATGGCGTCCAGCAGTGGCTGATCGTCGCGGTCCGCCACCGCAAGGACGTCTACGAAGAACTCACCGTCGCCATCAACCGGATCACCGGCGAGATCGAGTTCGTCGACCTGGGCGTCGTCGGCCAGAGTGTCCTCCAGCGCGCGGGCCTCCAGCTCACGCCGGCCCAGGACGAGCACACTGCACCGGCCGAGCCCACGCCCGCCCCGGTCGTGACACAGCAGCCGGCAGCCCCCACCGAACCGCTCCTCGTCGGCTGCACCCCCGCGGACCTGCGGCGGCTTGGTGTCGCCGACGCTCTCATCGGCCCGGCCCTCGCCGTCACGACCGACGAGGAACTCGACCAGCTCATCGCGGGCGCCCCGCGCCTGACTGCCGAGGTCCTCACCGGCCTCGGCTCCGGTATGTCCGTCGACGAGGTCGAGCGCGAGATCACCCAGCCTGCCTCCACCGAGCTCGAACCGGGCTTCGAGGACGACATGGCGGCGGCCCTCACCCGTACCGCGGTCACCACGGTCGACGACGACATCCGCAACGTGCTGGCCGAGGGCGACTTCCGGGCCTGGAAGGTCTACCTCCACCCCACCCAGCGCAAGATCGTCGAACGGAACTACAGCGGCCCCGGCCGGGTCAGCGGCGGCCCCGGCACCGGCAAGACCATCGTCGCCCTGCACCGGGTCGCCCGCCTCGCCGCAGCCCTGCCGCCCGGCCACGGCAAGCCGATCCTGCTGACCACGTACACCAAGAACCTCACTGCCGACCTGCGCTCCCGCCTCACCTCGCTCATGGACCCGGCGCTGCTCGGTCGCGTGGACATCAAGCACATCGACCAGCTCGCCCAGAACGTCCTCAATGAGAACACCGCGCCCGGCGCACAGCGCAGCCTGATCACCGACGACCGGGCCCTGGACGTGCTGCGCGAGGTCCTATTCGAACACGACGAGCAGCGCTGGGACGCGGAATTCCTCTTCGACGAATGGGAGCAGATCGTCCTGGGCCAGTCCCTCGGCACCCGCCAGGACTACTTCAAGGCCCGTCGCGCCGGCATGGGCCGCGCCCTCAACCGCCCCGAACGCGCAGTCGTCTGGAAACTGCTCGAACAGTTCGCCCTGCGCCTCAACGGCATGGGCCGGGAGACCTGGGCCCAGGCCGCCGAGCGCGCGGCGCGGTACGAGATGGAACGCGCCCGCAAGATCCAGACGCGGGCCGAGCGCAAGGCCGACATTGGCGGCGGCGACCTGGCCCACCTCGACGACAACAGCTCCGCGATGCGCTACCTGCGTCACCGCTACCGTCACATCGTCGTCGACGAGGCCCAGGACCTCAGCCCCGCCCACTGGAAGATGCTGCGCGCCATGGTCGCCTCCGGCCCTGACGACCTGTTCATCGCCAGCGACACCCACCAGCGGATCTACGACCGGCAGGTCACCCTTTCCACCGTCGGCATCAACATCCGCGGTGGCCGCTCCTCGAAACTGACGCTGAGCTACCGCACCACCCAGGAGATCCTCGACCAGGCCGCCAAGGTCGTCCGCGGGGGCACCTACGACGACCTCGATGACGGCACGGACACCCTCGACGGCTACCACTCCCTGCTGCACGGCCCCGCCCCCGAGTACGTCGCCTGCGCAGACTGGACCGACGAGATCACCCAGCTCGCCGAGGCCCTCAAGCAGTGGCGCGCGGACATCACCCAGCCCACCGAAGACGGCACCGTACGCGACCCCAGTGGCACCATGGCCGTCTGCGTCGCCGACGGCGATATGGCCGGCCGCGTCGCAGCCGATTTGGAGACGAAGCACGGCATCACCACTGCGACCCTCACCAAGGAGGGGCCGCAAGGTGGCGGCGAGGTCCACATCGGAACGATGCACCGCTTCAAGGGACTTGAGTACCAGAAGCTCGCGGTTATCGGCGCGAGCGACGGCATCCTCCCGCGCACTGCTGTCGTCGAGAAGTACGAGACGACTGACCCCAAGCGGTACGAACGCGAACTCAAGAAGAGCCGCAACCAACTCTTCGTCGCCACCACCCGAGCCCGCGATGCGCTGCGCATCTCCTGGCACGGCAAACCTAGCCCGTTTCTACCCTTGTAGGCCGGGGCGGCTCTCACAGCATGCCTGAGGGATCTGGCTGGGCCTCGCGGAGCGGGTCGACAGCGTCCGCCCGTGTCCGGGACTCGGCGAGCTGTGGCGAATGGTCGCGCGGAGCGCGTACGCGCAACTGCGGCACAACCGTCAGCCGCTGTGGCTCGCTCCGCTGCTGCCGTTCACCGCGTTCCTATATCTCCTGATGACGGTGGACTCGGTGGTGCTGCACCGGGCGCTGCGTGGAAGGGCCAATGTACGCGCGCCCGGAGGCGGCGCCGGACCGGCGAACGGCATGACTTCCGGTCGGCGCCCGGGCGATACGCTGGAGAGCCGGACAACCAGCCTCTCGCGTTGGAGACTTACTGATCGTTTCAGAATGACTGCCGCCGAGAGCAGCAATCCTGTTGGCACTTGTACAGCTGAGTTGGCACCTTGGCCCATGGTCTTGTGCATACGGCTTGGTCCGGACCGGTCGGAACGTAGGAGTGGGTGAATGGGCGTGGATGCGGAGCGGGAGTGCTGGGAGCTGCGGTCGGGAGCCGGTGTGGGTCCGTTGCGGTTCGGGATGTCTCCAGCCGAGGTCGCCCAGGCACTTTTGGTCCCTGGACCGCAGGAGAGGGTTGGCGGTCGGTATGCACAGGAGGACTTCCCGGATGGGGTGAAAGCGTTCTACGACGCGGGCAAGCTCGCCTGTGTTGCACTGGATGCGGTCACCGGTCCGCAGGTCTTCCTGTCTGGCTTCCCACTGGCGGGAAGCGATCCAGAGCAGGGCCAGCAGTTCCTGCTGGACCACGCTGCTGAGCATGGGAACTGTCTGCTCTACACGCCTGATGACTCGCTTTCCCTGACCGATCTCGGGGTTCTTCTGCGCTCGCAGCAGGTCGGGGCAGCACGCCTGACCCGTCCGCTCTTCGTGAAGGAGGAGTGGCTGGAGTCGCAGTACTTCCGAGACCACCTTCCGCTGGAGGGCGCCTCAGGCTGAGCGCTCGACCTGGCGAACTGACGCCAGACCCTCCGTGCAAGTCGCGAGGAGATGCCGCGGGTCTTGTACTCGACGATCTCGGTCGGCAAGGTGTCCGGGTGCGTGCTGATCTTGTTCCGGACGACCTGTGGAATCGGGTGGCCCCGTTGCTGCCACCCCCTCCCGAACGACGCCACCGGCATCCCGGGCGGTTGCGTGTTCCTGACCGGACAGCACTCGCCGGCGTCCTGTTCGTGCTGCGGACCGGCGTCGCCTGGCGAGACGTCCCGGCGGAGACTGTCGGCTGTTCCGGCGTGACGGCCTGGCGCCGGCTGCGGGACTGGACCGAGGCAGGGGTCTGGCCACGCCTGCACGCCGCCCTGCTGACTGAGCTTCGCCGCGCCGACCTGCTGGACCTGGACGACTGCTCCGCGGACGGATCACACGTCCGCGCCCTCAAAGGGGGGACCACGTCGGCCCCTCACCCGTCGACCGCGCCCGCCCCGGCTCCAAACACCACCTGATTGTCGACCGCCACGGAACCCCACTCGCCGTGAAGCTCACTGGTGGCAACCGACACGACGTCACCCAGCTCCTGCCCCTGCTCGACGCCGTCCCGCCGATCCGGGGACTGCGGGGACGCCCGCGCCACAAACCTCGACGCCTGTACGCGGACCGGGGCTACGACTTCGACAAGTACCGCCGCCTGCTGTGGAAACGTGGCATCAGGCCCCTGATCGCCCGACGGGGTGTCGCTCATGGCTCCGGACTGGGCAAGGTGCGCTGGGTCGTCGAGCGCGCCTTCGCCTGGCTGCACCAGTTCAAACGGCTCCGCACCCGCTACGAACGGCGCGCCGATCTACATCAGGGCCTGCTCGAACTGGCCTGCAGCCTCATATGCCTCCGCCGCCTTCGGACCTCATTCTGAAACGAGCAGTTAGCCTTGCCGCAGCTCGCCTTCGTGCACACCTTCTGGACCGACTACGAGCAGCTGGAGAAGCCCGTCCGGGCCGGGGTTCGCAAGGCGATCACCAAGTTCCAGTCGCTGACGGTGGCCGAGCTGTACGCGGACAAGGGGCTGGGGTTGTCCGTCGCGCGCATGGCCCGTGATCCGCGGATGAGGACGATACGCATCACGGCCTTCTGGAGGGGCGTGCTCCTCGCGCCCGACGACGGAAGTGAGACCTTTCTCCTCCTCAAGGTGCTGCCACACGACGAGGCCCTGCAGTGGGCCTCCACCCGGCTCTTCTCCGTGAACTCCGCGATGGGAAGCCTGGAGGTGCGGGACGTCGAGGCCATGGAGCGGCTGATCACTTCGCGGCCCGCCTCCCACGCTCCCATGACTCTCTTCGCTCGGTTCTCCGCCGCCGACCTCACAGAGCTGGGCATCGACGGCCAGACCCTGGAGGCCATCCGCACCATCACGGACAGGGCGCAGTTCGACGCCTTCCAGCCACTGCTTCCCGAGGACCAGCGCGAGGTGCTCCATTACCTCGCCGAGGGGTTCGATCCCGCAGAGGTCTTCCAGAACGTCGTCGCTCCCCGGCGGCCAGTAGACGCGAACCCGCCGGCTTCGGCGAGCCTCGCGGATGCCATCGCCCACACGAGCGACCGGATCACCCTTTTCTCGGAAGCCGGGGAACTGGAGGAGATCGCTGGCAAGCCGCTGGTCGCGCCACGAACCGGAGAGCTGCTCAGCCCCTCCAGACGGGGCGAGCGCAAGGACTACGCGTGTGAACGGCTACCCCTCGCCGACGGCGGCCAGGCAGACGTTTTCAAGGCGGTGCACAAGCCCAGCGGCAAGGTCGTCATCCTCAAGAAGCTTAAGGACAAGTACCCGCCCGGCCGTCAAGTTGCCCGCATGAAGCGAGAGATCGAATTCGGGCGCAGCCTGATCGGGAACCCGCACGCGATGCCGATCCTGGACTTCGATCCCAAATACACCTGGTTCGTCATGCCGTACGCGGAGGCCACCGCCGAGAGCTGCCGGGAGGAATTCTCCGATGATGCGGCCCTGCGGGAGCTGCTGGAATCCCTCTGCTCGGTCCTCGCGGTGGCGCACCGTGAGGGATGGATCCACCGGGACATCAAGCCGGCCAACGTCCTGCGTCTGAACGGCCGCTGGGTCCTGGCGGACTGGGGGATCGTGCGGCGGCCCCTGGGCCAGACGACCGATCCACAGCGCACCCGCGTGGGGGTCTTCCTCGGCTCCGAGGGTTTCGCGGCCCCTGAGCACTACAACGACGCCCACCACGCGGGCCCCACCGCTGACATCTACAGCCTGGGGCAGCTCATCGGATGGGCCGTCACGGGCGAGATGCCCCTCGTGAACGTCCCGTTGCTCCCCAAATCGGGCCCCTGGCGTGCGATCGTCCGGGAGGCGACCCAGAGGGCCCCGGAGCGACGCCCGGCCACGGTGTCCGCCTTCCTCGATTTCGTCGCGCAAGAGCTGGACGAGCCGGCGGAGCCCGTTGCGCTACGCGGCGAGCACCTCCAGCGGGAACTGTTCGCCGGGTCGACGGGTGCGGGGTCGGACCTCCTGACGCTGGCCGCTACGCATCCCGACGACGCTGCTCTCTACTTCGACGTGCTGATCAAGGTTCCCGTCGTCTCGATCATGGCGGACCTGCTGGCCGACGCCGCTCGTGCTGTAGAGGTCGTGTCCGCGATGGCGACACTCTTCGGTTCGGACGTCTCCCACGGTTCCGAGGAACTCGGCGCCACCGTCAAGTGGCTGGCCAGTATCGCCGAGGAGGCGGCCCGGGCGAGGGAGCTCGATCTCTTGGAAGCGTGCTGCGGCGGCGCGTTCGAATGGATCCCCCTCCTGGACGACCAGAGCGGGCAGGCCGATGGCTTCTCCTGGTGGACGACGCTGATCGGGGACGCCGCCAGCTCGGTGGCGGCGATGCTGCGACAGCACCCGGAGTGCGTGACGTACTTCGGCCACCTGGCGCACGACCTCCGCGTCGACCACCGGATTCGCGCGGCCATCGCCCAGCAGTAGACCGGTTCGGCGCAGGCGGCGCGGTGCAGCGCCCTCAGTGGTCAGGTAGCCGTACTCGTCTCGGATGTCCCATGTATATGCCAACTCGTCAGCGGCGTCGAAGCTCGGTTGACTCATACATGAGCTGATATACGTGGAGGGCTGAGTTTTTCATTCGGTAGATGGTGATGTTTGACAGAAAGTCTGTCTTTACTGCGGCACTCCGCCGTTGCTGCCCGTCCTCATCAGCGCCGACGATCCAGTCCTCGATGTGCTGCGGCAGTATGAATGTGAGGCGATAGGAGGCAGCGTCACCATTCCTGGGGGTGATGATCCACTCTGCGTCACCATGATCGGCCGTGCGTCTGATGCGGACTGGGTGCGTTGGATTCCGGGAGGCGTAGTCGAGGAATCCCTTTCGGTTGGTGGTGTGCAGGGGAAGAATGAATGGCGCTGCAGGAAAGCCGATCAATAGCTCTGCCTCGCCGTGTTCGTTGATGCCCTGGACGAAGTCATTCAGGGCGCCTTGTATGGCCCGATCGGCGGGAGCCGACAGTCCCTCATCGATCAGTGCAAACGAATCGCCAGGCACTTCCCGCGGTGTCTCCAGGCTCAGCCGCACCATGGTGCGTACCCAGTTCACGATCCGATTCGGGACATCTTGCCCCGGTGACGCGGCGCAGATCGCGGAGGCCAGAGTGTAAATGTGGTCCCGTAGCCATGTGAATGAGTCCCCCGATAGATCGATCAGTGAGATTTGGTGTGCAAGGGCGAACTGCTGGGCATTTTTGCTGAATCCACTGGTCGAGAAGAGGGCGTAGGAGTAGTGGTACCGGCGTCGAGGACGGCTGCTACCCCCATACGTGAAGTTCTGGTTCACATCACTGATAACGCCGTGCGCGTTGCGGACGATGTCCAGTCCGCAGGTGCGCTTCTTGTCGTAGAACTTCGCTTCCAGGAATAAGCGGATAGGCAATGAGAACGCCGGAGTGAAAGGGAATTCACCGAGGGCATCGACCTGGTGTTCTGTTCCCCGCCCGACGACGTGGAGCGTGTTCCGTCTCTTGACGAGTTCGGATCCATCCTTGTCTCCCTGGGTCAGGAGACTGTAGCCGCTGTTGCGGAGCAGCCATGCCAGAGCCTCTTCGAGTAGATAACCCCTCAGTGCCTGTGCGGTGGCCATGACAATACCCCTTTGTCGTCCCCGGGTGCTTCTGGGCAGGCTACGGCACGGCTTGGGCAACTAGCCATGAAGTCATGTGAGTTGACCTGCATCCACTCTTGGGCCTCGCCATATCACGACGGGGCAGCCGCACCAAACCGCTGAATCCTCGGATTCTGAACCTGCTCGCCGACGGTGTTCCGCGCGGCTTCGCTGCGCAGTGGGCGGGAGGACGAACGACCGCTGCTTTGGCAGCGCTTACCCCGGAGACACGCGATGCGTAACCAGTCCAAGCCGACCGTTGAGGCTGCCTTCCTGAATGTTCAGGACACTGCGAAGTACATGGGCATCTCGGTGAACACCCTCTACGTCTGGCGTCACCGCCGGCAAGGGCCGCCCAGCTTCCGGATGGGGCCAGGCGGGAGGGTCATGTACCGCCGGGACCTGCTTGATGCGTGGCTCAACGAACAGCAGCAGGCGGACTCGCGGTCGAACCCGGCTCTCAATCCGCTGAGCAAAGCGCCGCAGCAGCGCGAACGACGCCGGGCTGTTTGACCTGGGAGAACGGTTCCGAGGAGTTCAGCAGCACTCGGAATTTCATGTGCACGGAGATCGTCTGTGTGTCTGATCGCGACGCAGGTCGTGCCGAGAGAACCATGACCAGGCCAAGGAGAAGACGCGCATGGCGGGCTACATCGAGGACCGATGGCTCAAGAAGCGGCCGAACAAGGAGACGGGCAAGCGCGAACGCACTGCGCTATGGGGCAAGTGCACGCGTTACCGCGTCAAAGGGATACCGGGGGTCCGTGACCGGTCCTTCGATACGGTCGCGGACGCCAAGGCGTGGCTAGCCGAGGCACAGACCGACACACGCCGAGGGGATTTCGTCGATGCGCGGGACGGTGCGATCAGCCTTCGTGAGTACGTTGAGAAGCACTGGTGGCCCTCCCAGGTCCACCCTGCTCAGACGCTGGAAAGCATGAGGCACCGGATCTGGGGGCAGGTGCTGCCGCAGCTCGGAGACCTGGCGCTCAGGGACATCGGCGTCGCGGAGCTGCGCAAGTGGTCGGCCGATGTGCAGAGGGCGGTGGCGTCGAGCACGGCCTATGTCGCGTGGGTGTACCTCAAGGCGATCATGCAGGCCGCAGTCGAGGACAAGCGGCTGTACCGCAACCCGTGCAAGGGCAACAGCTCGATCAAGCCGCCGAAGAAGCCGGAGCGCAAGGCTCGCGCCTGGGAGCAGGATCGTGTCGACGCTGTACGGGAGGCACTGGCCGACCGTTACCGGATCATGCTCGACCTCGGCGTCGGATGCGGACTTCGGCAGGGTGAGGTGTTCGGCTTCAGCCCGGGTGACATCCATGGCGACTTCGTGCACGTAGAGCGGCAGATCCTCATGTACAAGTCGCAGCTTTACTTCGGCCCGCCCAAAGGTGGCAAGGAACGCGACGTACCTCTGCCGAAGGTGCTCGCGAAGCGGCTCCTCACCCACCAGGAACGCTTCGAACCGATCGACGTCACCCTGCCGTGGCTGGATCCCGAGGAACCCGACCTCGCACGCGAGGACCGACGCAAGGTGACCGTCCCGCTGCTCGTCTATACCGGGCGGCGCGGCGCGATCAACCGCACTACCTGGAACACCAAGGCATGGAAGCCCGCGCTCGCCGAAGTGGGAGTCATCCCGCCGCTGCCCGAGCGGCAGCCGGGCGAGAAGCCGTCGCGCGTATGGGAGCCGAGCCGCGAGCACGGCTTCCACGTCCTGCGCCACACGTACGCCTCGGTGATGCTCGAAGCCGGCGAGTCGATCGTCTCGCTCGCGAAGTGGCTGGGGCACTCAGACCCGGCGTTCACGCTCCGGACGTACACCCACTTCATGCCGCAGGCCGGCGCCCGGGGACTGTCCGCCATCGAGGCCTGGTTCACGGACTCGGCCGAAAGTCCCTGAGAAGTCCCAGAGGGCGAAACCAGCCGCCGGATGCCCGCAAACATGCAGGTCAGAGCGTGATCGCTTCCTGAGTGGGGCAGAACCCGGCGTACAGCCCGACTCGTCTGCCTTCACCCCCTCCTCGCAGGTCGTGCGTGCTTCGAGGCCGCGACAGGGGTGGACGGACGGCGAGCTGAGACCGTTCGCGTGTTTCAGAGGCCGGGCGCCCGAACGGCCGGCATCGTTGCGGGCTCCGCCCGTAGGACCATGAGCAGGTCGGTGACCTGCGACAGCCGGGTGTGTATCTCCGCGGGCGTGGGGGGAAGTTCGTACGTCCGGTAGTGGCACGCCGCGCTCAGCGCCGACCAGGTGGTACGGCACCTCCGGGCGGTTTCGTGACCCGCGTACCACTCCAGGCACAGCATTCGATGCTTGCCGATGCGGGTCATCGACGGGGTGATCCGCTGCCAATAGAGGTCCAGGGCCTGGTCGAGCGCCATGCGGAGCAGGACCGCGGCAGCACGGGCGCGCAGGCCGGGAGCCAGTGTGTGCACGGTTCCCGGTGGAGGCCGCAGGAGATCGCCGGCGGCGGTGACGAATGCTTCGGGGGACGCGGTCATCGGGCGCTCCCGGTGCCGCCGGTGGCACTCGTCGTACCGACAGCGAGGCTACGGCGGATCGCCGTCGCGAGGGCCTTGGTCCGGGCCACGAGCGCCTTGCGGTCGTCGACCGTCGGCAAAGGGCCGTGCGCACCGGAGTTGAACGCCTCGATCAGCCTCCACCCGCCGGGACGGAGCTGCTCGACCGCCTCACGCGCGGACTGGCGCTCGTCGCCGAGAAGAGCGAGCGACACGTACTGCTTGGTGCGCTCCAGGCACTCGACGCGCTTCTCGACGGCGCGCAGACCGAGGCCCTGCTCGTCACGGAGCCTGCGCCGGGCGGTCTCCAGACACGCGGCCTCCAAGGCGACCCGGCACATTGCGGGCAACACGTGATTTGCCACGTCCGGGGGCAGGTTCGGGTCGAGGGAAATGGCCCGCGCCTCGGCGAGCGCCTGCTCCACCGGGTCCGTGAGGGCCTCCACGCCGACCACAGAGTCGGTTTGCCGGGTGACCCTCAGGATGGTCGCCTCGATGCCTAGGTGGGCAATGGCCTGCTGGAGCCGGGTGTCGTGGGTGAAGACGATCACCTGCCGGTCGCGGGCGCACTCGTCGAGTACCCGGGCCAGTCCCTCGACCTTCTCCGGGTCCATGGACTGCACGGGGTCGTCGATGACGAGGAAGCCGAACGGGCTGGCCTCGTGCGTGGCGCGCGGGATGAACAGGGCGAGCGCGAGGGAATGCAGTTCACCCTGGCTCATCACGCTGTAGGCCGGGGCGTCCATGTCGTCGACGGAGACACCGAGCTTCACGCTGCCCCGGCCCGGAGTGCCGGCGAGTGTGACCGAACCGAGGGACACGCTGCTGTGCTCGCACAACCGCTGCCAGATCTCCTGGGAGCGCTCCGCGTACGGCCTCAGCCGCTCGTTCCGCAACTCGTCGAGGATCGGCCGCAGCCACTCCCTGGCCTTCTTCGCATGCAGGCGGCGGGTGTGTGCGGTGTCCGCGACCTCGGCGACGGAAAGCCACTCGGTGAGCCTCACGGCGAGGGGCTGCCAGGCCTCGTCGTGCTCGGCGAGATGCGCTCCGGCTTCCTCGCGCACCTGGCGGCAGGCCTCATGCAGGATCTTCGCCGTGCGCTCCGCCCGGTCCGCCAGTTCCCCGGCGTCGGTGACGTCACGGCACAGCGCCCACGCGCGCCACAGGTCGGCGAGCGGCGAGGCTTCCCTCCGGAGGCTGGCGGGGACGGGCTGGACGAGGTCCTGAACGGCCCGCACCGTGAGGGCGAGTTCCCGGCGGGCCGCCTCCACACCCGTGGCCTCGGTCCGGAGCCGTTCCACCTCCGCCCGCGCATGCTCGGCCCACGTCCTGTCGAGCCGGTTCTCGCTGCCGCACACCGGGCAGTCGGGGCTGTCCGACCGCCACCGGTGATCGAGCGCCGCTTCCAGGAGCTCGGCGAGCCGACGGGCGTCCTCGGCGCTGCCGAACCGTGCCTGTTCCGCAGCGGCGGACGCCTCCCGCAGCCGCGTCACGGCCCGGGTGACCGCCGTCAGGTCGGGGCCGGCGAGACTGACGCGCTCACGCAGCCGTGTGAGCTCGTCCCCGTCGGCCGGGGAGCGACCTTCCAACAGGGCCCGTACCCGAGCCGGGTCGGGAGTACGTCCGGACAGCGCGGCAGCGGCCTCGCGCGCCCGGGGGTCATCCAACGCGCTCAGTTGGCCGAGCAGTTCCGCGGTCAGTGAGGCGCTCCGCTTGACCCTGCCGTCGTACTCGCTGTGCGCGTCCTTGACCCGTCCGTCGAGCTCGGCGAGCAGGTCCAGCCCGAGAAGCTTGAAGAAGGCGTCGTGGAGGTCGCTGAGCGAACCGTTGATCATCGAGCCGAGTTCGCTGTACGGGAGGAAGGGCCGCGTCAACTCCAGCGCCCCGGCGTCCACGACCTCGTCCAGCTTCCGTTCCGAGCCGTCCGAGCCCTCGACCCGCGTGCGGGCTTCGTCGACCTTGGCTCCGAACCAGGTCCGCCGCACGGTGACGGTCTCACTCCGCTCGCCCACGGAGAGTTCGGCGGAGACCTCGGGGGTCACATCGGGGCTGTGCAGGTTGCGCCAGCCCTGCTTCCAGTCCCCGGCCCGCTTGCCCTCCCACCGGAAGTTCCGGGCCGTCAGTGCCGTCTCGGCGGCCTCGGCGAAGCTCGACTTGCCGGAGCCGTTGGGCCCGGCGACGACCACCAGGCCGGGGCCCGGAGGCAGTTCGAGCGTGGTCCGCGGACCGATACCGCGCCAGCCGGCCGCGGTGATGGACCGGAGATGCACGGGTCCGGCCCGTCCGCCGCTGTTCCCGGCCCGCTCCTCGGGCAGCAGCTCACGTAGCAATCCCAGGGCCTCGGGTGCGAGGCGGGAGTTGTCCATGCGTGCCAGGAGCAGAGCGCGGAGGGAGGAGTCGGGGGCGGACGAAGTGGTCGAGGAGTTGTCGGGAGATGCGAGGGTCTGCTCGGTCATGCTCAATTCCCTGTGCCGAGCGCAGCGCGGGAGCGCGGCGCGACGAATGGGGCGCTGTTGCCGATATGAGCATGGCGATATTCCGTTAGCTGTGTCAACGCGTATTGGACAGTGAATGCGTTCGAATGCGTGTATGCCTCGGTTCGGCTTCGGGCGCCTCATCGGGCGTCCAGGTGAGGCGGGCGGTGAACCGACGCCTGATCCCGTGCGGGGTGGAGGTCGCGCCAACTGCGGCGGCGTGGGTCGTGTCGCGGGGTAGCTCATTGGACTTCGGTGACCAGTTTCTCTATTTTTCTCCTACGAGTTTCCGAAGAAGGGTGCTGAGGTATGCCGAAGCACACGATCGTCGTGGACCATGAGGTCTACGAGCGGCTCCAAAGGGAAGCCAAGCCGTTCGTCGACAACCCCAACACCGTCCTCCGCCGACTTCTCGACCTCGGCCAGGAAGCGCCGGGGGCCGCTCGGCGCAGAAGGTCGTCGGTGGCCCCACTGCTGACGGCGGGTCTGCTGATGCCGGGGCAGCGGCTCACCTGGCGCAGGCGCAACCTCGGCGAGACCCACACGGCGTATGTGACCGAGGACGGATACCTGCGGCTTGAGGACGGGACCATATGCGACTCCCCGTCGGGGGCCTGCGAGACGGTGGCCGACTGCAAGATCAATGGCTGGAGCGTCTGGTACACCGACGACGGCGTCTCTCTGTCGGCTCTGCGTGACCGGAGATGAGCCGTCCCGTGCCGCAACATCTCAGTGCAAAGAGTCGACGGGGGACATGGACTTCACTCAGCGCATCTTCGCGTACCTGAAATTTCAGCAGTTGCTCACGGACCTGCACGGCGAGCCGTTCGAGCAGTTCTTCCACCGGCTCATGGGGGCGTTGAATCCCGACTACGTGCCGGTGCGCACCCACGGCAACCTGGGTGACATGGGCGCAGACGGCCTGCTCCTCCACGACCGCACGCTCCATGCCTGCTACGCCCCGGAGACACACGACGTCTCCGCGTTCCGGTCCAAGCTCCACTCCGATCTGGACAAGGCGCTGGCCAAACGCGGCGGCCAGTTCGATACTTTTGCTTTCGTCTACAACGACGCTCGCGGCGGCGTCCATCCGCAGATCAGCGTGGTGCTGTCCGAGGCGCAGGAGCAGATCAGGCCGCTGCGCGTGGCGGTGCGTGGCAAGCAGTGGCTCTGGCAGGAGTTCATGCGGCTCGACCGGGTCACGGCAGAGGACCTCCTCGGTTGTCCGATCCCGATCGACGAGCGGACCTACGGCATCGGGCTGGCCGACCTCGAGCCGCTGCTGAGGCAGTTGCGGCAGCGCAGGGAGACTGCCGAGCCGCTGGCCGAAGTGCCCGTCGTCAATCAGCACAAGATCGAATACAACCGCCTCACCGACGATGTGCGAGAGACACTCGTCAAGGCCCTGCGGCACAGTTACCTGGTCGACGAGTACTACGACGGGATCATCCGGGTGAACGAACACGACTTGGTGGCCCGTGGATTCCGCATCTACTTCGACCAACTGCGAGAGACGACCTCCGACGCGGAGGAGTTGTGGCTCGGACTGGAGCAGTACGTGGTGGGCAATGCGCGAGTGACCCACCGCGCCACATGGGCGGCGGCCGTCGTCATCGCGCACTTTTTCGAGCGCTGTGACGTCTTCGACGTGCCGCCGTCCGGTTGGGCGCCGGCGACCACCGGGGAGATGTGACGTGCTCACTCCGACGAAGGGAATCGCTCCCGACCGCGCGTTGCTGGCCGTCGGTGCGCAGATCCTCCTCGCGCTCGACCAGCCCCTCACCGTCAGTCAGGCCTGGGCCCGCTTCAAGGAGCAGCGCGCTCGGCTCGGCCATCACTCCCCGGTCCCGTTCGAGTGGTTCGTGCTCGGCCTGGACATCCTGTACGCGCTCGGCACGGTTGAGCTGCGGCGGGATCTGCTCGTACCGACAAGGAGCGAGGATGCTGCGCCGACTCTCCGCTGACCACGGTTCGTTCCGCACGGTGACGTTCCGTCCGGGAATCAACCTCCTGGTCGCCGACACGACGGAAACTTCACGCGAGACCGACAGCCGCAACGGTACGGGCAAGTCCAGCCTTGTCGAGTTGCTGCACTTCCTCCTCGGCGCCCCCGCGGGCAAGAAGAGCCTCACGTCCCGCCGCGCACTCCAGAAGATCACGTTCGCCCTGACCCTGGACTGGCCCGGCGACGGCCGGGTGACCGTGCAGCGCCAGGGCTGCGATCCGGGTTTCGTACGCCTCGACCCCGACGTCCGGCACGACTCCGGCGGCCTCTTCGACGTCGCCGGCCCGGCGGTGATCCCGACCGCGGAGTGGAACCGACTCGTTGAGCAGACTCTCTTCGGCCTGGGCCTGGACCATCCGGGGATCTCCGGCCGGACGATGCTTTCCTTCCTGATGCGGCGCATCGCGGCGAAGGCGTTCAACGACGCTGTACGGACCTTCCCCCAGCAGTCGGAGGCGGAGGCCACGGCCAATCTCGCCTACCTGCTGGGACTCGACTGGCGGCTCGCCGCCGAATTCCGTGAGCTCGCGGCCCGGGAGTCGACCCGGCGGCAGCTGAGGAAGGCAGTGGACGACCCGGTGTGGGGGCGTATCGTCGGGAGTGTGGCGGACCTGCGCGGACAGATCGCTCTGGCGGAGAACGAGGTGAGCCGTCTCAAGGACCAGATCAGTTCCTTCCGCGTCGTACCGGCCTATGAGGAGCTGAAGAACCGGGCGGACGACATCAACCGCCGGATCCGAGCCATCCCCAACGAGGACATTACGGACCGGCGCAATCTGGAGGATCTTCAGAAGTCCGTTTCGGAGGCCGCCGATCCCGACACCAGCTACCTGGAACGGGCCTACCAGGAACTGGGGGTCACGCTCGGTCGGCAGGTGCGGCAACGGTTCGACGACGTACAGGCGTTCCATGCCTCGGTGGTCCGGAACCGCCGGCGCTATCTGATGGACGAGATGAACACCATTCAGCAGCGACTGGAGGCCCGCAGACGCGAACGGGAACAACTCGGCGAGGAACTGGCCTCCGTACTCAAAGCCCTTGAGGAGGGAGGTGCCCTTGAGGCACTGACCGCCCTTCAGCAGGCGCTGGCACAGAAGCAGGCGTCCGTCGACGCGCTCAAGCACCGCTACGAGGCCGCTCAGGCGCTGGAGAGCAGCGCCCGGCAGATCACGGCGAAACGGGCGGAGCTGCAGGAGGCCATGGCGGCCGACCTCGATGAGCGGCAGACCCAGACGCGGGAGGCCATCCTGCTGTTCGCCGAGTACGCCCGCAGGCTCTACGGGCCCGAGCACGAGGCGTACCTCGCCATCCAGTCCGGGACGAACTCCCTCAAGATCACGCCGTTCATCGACCGGGGCGACAGCCGGGGCATCGGCAACATGGTGATCTTCTGCCTTGACCTCACGGTCGCGGTTATCGCCCGCCGTCATGGACGCGGCCCCGACTTCCTGGTGCACGACAGTCATCTCTTTGACGGGGTCGACGACCGGCAGATCGCCGCGGCGCTCACGTTGGGTGCCGAGGTCGCCGAGGAGGAGGGCATGCAGTACATCGTCAGCCTCAACTCGGACGACCTTTCCAAGGCGGTCCAGCGGGGTTTCGATGTGGAGGACCGCATCATCGAGCCACGGCTGACGGACGGGAGCGAGGAGGGTGGTCTCTTCGGTCTCCGCTTCTGAGCCGGCCCGGCGATCAGGAGGCTGCCGCCGCGCGCCATGCTGTGACATTTTTCGGGAGGGGAGGGTGAGACGACTGAGAAGCCGTTGACGCACAGGCAGGCGCTCGCCGCGGTGATCCAGGGGCTGGGAGGCACCTGGAACTCGAAGTGCGCCTTCGCGGCTAGCTCGTTGCCGCGCTGGTGGCCAGGGAACAGATGGCCGTGTCCAATCGCTCAATGGCCGGTAGGTACGGGCGTAGGGTCCGTCGTCGGTCGCTGTGCGTTCGTCTCGCAGGGACGTGGCCGCCGCCGAGGTGAAGGAAGGCGTTCCCCTGCGGGTTCGGTCGAGATCGCTCGAACCGAACGGGGCGGCTGTGGAGGCAGCCCTCGAAGGAGCCGTTTATCGCGGTGACCGGGGCTTTCGGTGTCTGCCGGGCCCGGGGCCGAGCTTCGGTGCCGGCCCCGAGGACGGGGCTGTCCCTGTGTCGGGGAACAGGACGCGCTGAGCCTCCGCGAGGTTCGCCGCGAAAGCGTAGGGCTCCCACATGTGCCCGTTCCACCGCTGGATCGCACGGGGTGCGTCAGGGTTCAGATGCGCCCCCCGCGGGCCCTCGCCGCTCACGAAAGGTACGGCGCGGAGCTGTCCGACCCTCTCGGCACGGCGCTCGGCCCACTGGGACAGCGGTTCGTCGTCCATGGCTCGGAGGGTAGCGGCTCAGCAGAGCCGGTGTTCCCAGCGCGGCGACGGGCTCCGGTCGACGGACGCGGACATCTTCGAGCACATCGAGCGGACCGTCTGAACTCCGGGACGGTTCAGGCCCGGCCCGGCCCCTCGGGGTGGGTGCGGCGGCGGTTGGTGGGGCGGTGGGGTGGGCGGGTCTGGCGGGTGCGGTACTCGCCGGGGGTCGTGTCGAACTCCTTGCGGAACGCCAGGTGGAAGCCGACCTGGCTGCGGTAGCCGATGCGCTGCGCGATGTCCTGCTGGGGGACGGAGGTGTCCGTCAGCAGGCGTCGGGCCTCCTGGAGGCGGCGGACCGTCAGGTGCCGCATGGGGGGTTCGCCCACCAGCTCACGGAACAGCTGCGCGAACACCGACCGGGACATGCCGGCCTCGCGGGACAGCGACTCCACCGTCCACGGTTCGGCGTAGGAGCCGTGGATCGCCATCAGCGCCCTGCTGATGCCCGGGTGGTGCAGGGCGCGCAGCGCGGGTGACTCCTCCGCCAGTTGCTCCATGGCGATCCGCAGGGACAGGACGAACACGGTCTCGAACGCCCGCAGCGTCACCAGCCGGGTGCCGGGCGCCGTGCGTCTGATCTCGCAGGGCAGGGAGTCGAGGGTGCGCAGCAGCAGCGGCTCGCCCTCGAGCATGTGGCGCCGGAGCACGATGATCTGGGGCAGCGCCTTGTAGAGCCCGGGCTCACCGATCGCGCTGTAGTGCAGGCTCGCGCAGAGCATGCGCGTCCCGTAGGGAGGCGTCCCGACCCTGACCACGTCGGACTCGCCGGGGCGGCAGTGGGGTACCAGGGCCGACAGCGGTGTCGTCTGCACACCGTGTTCGGCGGCGAAGGAGTGGGCGGTGCCGTGCGGGAAGATCGCCAGGTCGCCCTGGTGCAGCTCCACGGGCGTGGAATCGTCGCCGAAGCCGATGACGCAGCCGTTCTCGATCATGTAGTGGACGATCGCGCAGTTGTCGTCGTGCCCCTTGACGCCCCAGGTACCTCCCGCCTGCCACATGCTGTGGAAGACGTCGATCAGCCACAGGGGGCGCAGTACCTCGCTGAGTACGTCGTCATGCACGGACGATCCTTAAAGCGATTCGGCTCTTGATTAATTGATCGTAGTCACCGCTCCACGAACGATGAGAGGCGAAGCCGGGCTGATTGGCCGGTTTGCGGGGGTCGCAGTTCTGGGGGGCTTGTTCCATGAAGATCGTGATTGCCGGTGCGGGCATCGGTGGCCTGACCGCGGCGCTCAGTCTCGACGCCGTCGGACTGCACGACGTCCGTGTCCTGGAGGCGGTTCCGGAGATCCGCCCGCTGGGGGCCGGGGTGAACCTCCAGCCCAACGCGGTGCGTGAGCTGGCCGCCCTCGGACTGGCCGAAAACCTCGCGGAGCTGGGCGCCGAACTGACCGGGCTCGGCTACTACAACCACCTCGGACAGGAGATCTGGCGCGAATCGCGCGGCCGGGCGAGCGACTCCCGGTGGCCCCAGCTGGGGCTGCACCGCGGCATGCTGCAGAAGGTCCTGGCCGACACCGTCCGCGCCCGCCTGGGGGACACGGCGATCACCACCGACGCGCGCGTCACCGGCTTCGCCCCGCTGCCCGGCGGGGGCGTCGAGGTGACCGTGGGCCACCGTGCCGGCGACCGGAGCGCGGACCGCATCCTGGCGGACGTGCTGATCGGGGCCGACGGACTGCGTTCCGCCGTACGGCGGTCCCTGTACCCGCGGGAAGGGGAGCCCCGCTCCCACGGCACCGCCGTCTGGCGGGGCGTGACCCGCGGCGCTCCCTTCCACGGCGGTCGCTCGATGGTCGTCATGGGGGACGGCCACTGGAAGGCGGTCGTCTACCCGCTGGCCGTACGCCCGGACGCGGACGGCCTCGTCCCGGTGAACTGGGCGGTCTCCCGCGCCGGACCCGAGCGGGACGTGCCGCCCGGCCCGGCCGACGACGGCTTCCTCGACGCGGTGTCCCACTGGCGGTGCGGCGACCTGCGGCTGGACGCGCTCGTCACCGGCACCGGCACCGGCACCGGGGCCGTCCCGTCCTTCCCCCTGCTCGACCGGGACCCCGTGCCCCGCTGGTCGTTCGGCGCCACGACCCTGCTCGGGGACGCCGCGCACGCCATGGCCCCGATGGGGTCGAACGCGACGACCCAGGCGGTCCTGGACGCCCGCAGCCTCGCCCACGCCCTGGCCACGCACGAGCACCCGGTCGCGGCCCTCGCCGCCTACGACCGGGACCGCCGGCCCCGGATGAACCGGCTCCAGCTGCTCAACCGCGCCAAGGGGCCCGAAGTGGTGATCGACCTGGTCCACGAGCGGGCCCCGGAGGGCTTCGGACGGGTGGAGGACGTCATCCCGGCCGCCCGGCTCGCCGAGGTCGCCCACACCTACGCCCGCGCCGCCGGCTTCGACGCCGCCTCCGTCAACGCCCCCTCCCCCTACGGCCGTCCGCTCCGGTCGCACCTGCCGCACACCACCGTGCACGGGCGCACCCCGCACGGACGCTGACGCGACCGCCGCGCACGACTTCCGCGCCACCGCCGCGCGGCCCCGCGCGCCACCGCCCGGCAAGCGGCCCGGCAAGCGGTCCGGGCTCCCGAACCTCCCCCGCACGACTCATCGCACCCCTCTGTCAGGAGAGACATGACCCGCAGCGGCCAGGAATACCTCGAATCACTGCGCGACGGCCGGGCCGTCTGGCTCGACGGTGAGCTGGTCAAGGACGTCACCGAGCACCCCGCCTTCCGCAACACGGCCCGCTCCATAGCGCACCTCTACGACCTGGCGCGGGAACCGGAGCTGCGGGACGTCCTGACGGTGCGCCCCGAGGGCCGGGACCGTGCGGTGCTGCGCGCCTACCACGTGCCGCGCACCCAGGCCGAACTGGTCGAGCGGCGCAAGGCGTTCAAGACCTGGTCCGAGGCCAGCTTCGGCTTCCTGGGCAGGTCCCCCGACTACATGGCCGCCGGCAGCGCCGGCTTCGTCTCGGTGCCGGACGTCTTCGCCGGGGAGACCTTCGACGGACGCGACAACCTCGCGGCGTACTACCGGCGCACGTCCGAGGGCGACCTCTACCAGGCGTTCACCATCACCAACCCCCAGATCGACCGCACCAGGGCCGCCGCCGAGCAGGAGGAGGACGACCTGTTCGTACGGGTCGTCAAGGAGCGCGACGACGGCATCGTGGTGCGCGGCGCGAAGATGATCGGCACCGGCGCGGTCTTCGGCGACGAGGTCGTCGTCGGCACGATCGAGCCACTGCCCCGCCAGGACGTCGAGTACGCCCTGTGCTTCTCCGTGCCCCTCGACACCCCCGGGCTGAAGTTCATCTCCCGGACCTCCTACGAGGCACGGGCCCGCAGCGTCTTCGACAACCCGCTGTCCGCCCGCTTCGACGAGAACGACGCGCTCCTCGTCTGCGACGACGTGTTCGTCCCCTGGGAACGCGTGCTGACCTACCGGGACGTCGACACCACCTTCAAGATGTGGTGGTTCACGCCCGCCTACAACAACTTCGTCCACCAGGCCGCCACCCGCTTCTGGACCAAGCTGGAGTTCCTCACCGGCCTGGCCATCCTCGTCACCCGGGCCAACAACACCTACGACCTGCCGCCCGTGCGGACGCAGATCGGCCGGCTCATGGGCTGGCTCAACATCGCCAAGTCGATGGTGCTGGCGGCCGAGACGACGTACGAGCGCGTGCCCGGCGAGGGCGGTGCCGTGCACATCAACCGGGAGATCGCCTCCGCCCACCGGGCCATGGCCGGCGACCTCTACCCGAAGGTGCTCGCCGAGATCAAGCTGCTGGCCGGCGGCGGCCTCATCCAGCTCCCGGCCTCCGGTTACGACCTGACGCACCCGGAACTGGGCCCGCTGGTCGCCAAGTACGTGCGCTCGCCCGGCACCCCGGCGGAGCAGCGGATCAAGCTGCTGAAGCTCGCCTGGGACGCCCTGGGTTCGGAGTTCGCCTCCCGGCACGAGCAGTACGAGCGCTTCTACCACGGCGCGCCCCACGTCTACCTGCCCGGCATCGTGCGCGACGGCGACCCCGACCTGCTGGCCGCCTTCACCCAGTCCTGCCTGGACGGTTACGAGATGGACGAACTCCCGGGCGGCGCGGGAGGTTTCGATGGCGTCCGCTGACCGCCGGCGGGCCCTGGCCCTGCTCGCCTGCACCCAGTTCGTCCTGCTCCTGGACACCTCGATCATCAACGTGGCGGCGCCGTCCATCGGCGAGAGCCTGGACATCTCGCCCGCCGCGCTGTCCTGGGTGGCCAACGCCTACCTCGTCTCCTTCGGCGGGCTGCTGCTGCTCAGCGGCCGCGCCGCCGATCTGCTCGGGCAGCGCGCTGTGTTCGCGGCCGGGCTGGGTGTCCTCTCGGCCGCCTCGCTGCTGGGCGCCCTCTCCGACAGCGCCGCCCTGCTGATCACCGCTCGCGCGGTCCAGGGCGTCGGCGCGGCCATGGCCGGCGCGGCGGCGTTCGCCCTGGTGCTCACGCTCTTCGAGGGCGGACCCGAACGGCACCGCGCGCTCGGGGTGTTCGCGGCGATGGCCGGCGCCGGAGGCGCCGCCGGCACCGTGCTCGGCGGGGTGCTCACCAGCTGGCTGGGCTGGGAGTCGACCTTCGTGCTGAACGTGCTGGCCGGCGCCGCCCTGCTGCTGCCCGTGCCGAGGCTGCTGCCGTCCGGCACGTCCCGTGCGGCCGACAGGTCCGCTGCACCGGCCGGGCGCGGTTTCGACGTGCCCGGCGCGGTGACGGTCACCGCCGGCCTGGGGCTGCTGGCCTTCGCCGTGGTCAACGCGGGCGAGGCCGGCTGGAACTCCACGCCGACGCTGGCCACCGGGGCGGCCGCCGTCCTGCTGCTGGCGGCGTTCGTGCTGATCGAACGCCGGGTGCCGCACCCGCTGGTCCCGCTCGCCGTGCTGGCCCGGCCCACGCTGCGGCTGGCCAACGTCCTGGCCGCGCTGTGGCAGGTGTCGCTGTTCCCGATGTTCTTCCTGGTGAGCCTGTACCTCCAGGCGGTGCTCGGGTACGAACCCGTCCTCGGCGGCCTCGCCCTGCTCCCGCTGTGCCTGGTCGTCATCACCGTCGCCTCCCTCACGGACCGGCTGATCGGCCGGTTCGGGCTGCGCGCGGTGATGGGCGCTGGGTTCGCGCTGGTCGCCGTGGGCATGGCCTGGCAGTCGCTGCTGTCGGCCGACGGGTCGTTCGTGACGGACGTCCTGCCGCCGAGCCTGGTGCTGGGCGTCGCCCTGCCCCTGGTCTCCATCACCGCGAACGTCGCGGCCACCCTCGACACCCGCGAGGAGGAGGCCGGCCTTGCCTCCGGCCTGGTCAACACCAGCCTGCAGTTCGGCTCCGTCATCGGGCTGGCCGTCCTGTCCGGTGTCGCCGCCGCACGCACCGACGCCTCCTCCGCGGCCCACGACGTGGCGCTCACCGAGGGCTTCGGCACGGCCCTGCTGATCGGGGCGGTCCCGGCCGTGGTCGCCCTGCTCCTCACCTTCCGGCTGCGGCTGCCCGCACCGGACGCCCCGGCACCGCCGGAGACGGTCACCGCCGCCGAGCGACGGCGCGCCGTGCCCTGAACACAACACCCCGCACACGTCCCCATGAACCTCAAGAACCCCCCTGCAGACCCCATGATGAAAGGCACGACATGACAGAACAGCACCGCAAACGCGTCCTCGTGACGGGAGCCAACGGTTTCCAGGGCGGTGCCGTGGCCCGGCTGCTGGCCGACCAGGGCCACGAGGTGCGCGGACTCGTCCGGGACGAGACGAAGGCCGTGGCGTCCCGCACCGCCGGGATCACCCCGGTGCGCGGCGACCTGGGCAGCCCCGAGGACCTGCGCGCCGCCTTCCGGGACGTCACGCACGCCGTCGTGGTGATGCCCCTGGAGTACGACCCCGACACGGTGGCGGGCTACGCCCGCAACATCGCCGAGGCCGCCCGCGAGGCCGGGGTGCGGCGGCTGGTCTACAACGTCAACACCCCGGTCCCGGACGAGACCACGCCGTACGCCGGGTTCGAGACGCGCCGCCTGGCGGAGGAGGTGCTGCGCGGCGGCGAGGTGCCCGTGGTCGTGGTCAGGCCGCCGGTCTACCTGGAGAACCTCTTCAGCCCCTGGAACGGCCCCGCGATCGTCAACGACGGTGTCCTCGCCTACCCGCTGCCGGCCGGGCAGCGCGTGGCGTGGATGAGCCACGGCGACCTCGCCCGCGTGGCGGCCCGGGCCCTGGACGACGACGTGCCGGCCGGCCAGGTGCTGAACGTCGGCGGCGCCGACGTGTTCACCGGCCCGGAGCTGGCCGACGCGTTCGGGCAGGCGCTGGGCCGGGAGGTCCACTACGTGCCGCTGGACGTCGCGCAGTTCGAGCAGGGGCTCGCCCGGATGCTCGGCGCCGAGGCCGCGGCGGGCGTCGCGGGGATCTACCACTACGCCGGCACCGGCCGGGCCGGTGACCTGCTCGCCCCGTCGCCCGCCGCCGTGGAGGGCGCCCTGGGCGTGCGGCTCACCCCGGTGATCGAGTGGGTCAAGGCGCAGCCCTGGGAACACTGGGCCCGGTCCGCCGGGTGATCCGCTGCCGGCACCGGGGCGCGTCCACGTGGCCCGGTGCCGGCCGGCGGCAGGTCAGTCGCACACCACACGGGGGGAAAGACGTGTCACACCAGAGCAGCCCGCTCGCCCAGGGGCGCACGCCGGTGCCCGTCGCCGTGATCGGCGTCGGATGCCGCCTGCCGGGGGCACACGGCTCCGGGCAGCTGTGGGAGCTGCTGCGCTCCGGCCGGGACGCCACCCGCCCCGCGCCCGCGGACCGGTTCCCGCCCGGCACGACCGTGCCGGCGGGCGGCAGGCGCGGTGGATTCCTGGACGGCGTCGAGGAGTTCGACGCCAGGTTCTTCGGCATCCCGGACGACGAGGCCGCCGCGATGGACCCCCAGCAGCGCCTGCTGCTGCTCACCGCGTGGGAGGCCGTCGAGGACGCGGGCCAGGACCCGCGGCGGCTCACGGGCAGCCGTACCGGCGTGTTCGCCGGGCAGTCGCACGCCGACCACTGGGAGCGGCTGCGCGAGGCCCGGGCCGGATCGCTCGACCTGGACGCCCTGGTCGGCGGCCACCAGCGGGCGATGCTCGCCGGCCGGCTCTCCTTCCACCTCGGCCTGCACGGGCCCAGCGTCACCCTGGACTGCGCGCAGGCCTCGTCGCTGGCCGCCGTCCACCTGGCCTGCCTCAGCCTGCGCGCGGGCGAGTCGGAACTCGCCCTGGCCGGCGGCGCGAACCTGCTGCTCGGCACCACGGCCACCGAGGTGTTCGACCGTGCCGGAGTGCTCTCCGGCGAGGGGCGCTGCCGCTTCGGGGACGCCGGCGCGGACGGTTTCGTACGGTCCGACGGTGTCGGCGTCGTCGTCCTCAAGGCGCTCGACCGGGCCGTCGCCGACGGCGACCGGATCCGCGCGGTGATCCTGGGCAGCGCCATGAGCCACGACGGCGCCACCAAGGAACGCGTCACCGACCCCTCCGGCCGCGGCCAGGCCCTGGCGATGCGCTGGGCCTACCAGGACGCCGGGATCGCCCCGGGTGACGTCGGGTACGTGGAGGCGCACGGCACCGGCACCCGGATCGACGCGGTGGAACTCGGCGCCCTCACCGAGGTGCTGGCCGAGGGACGTCCGCCCGGACGGCCGTGCCTGGTCGGCTCCGTGAAGACCAACATCGGGCACTGCGAGGCCGCCGCCGGCGTCGCGGGGCTCATCAAGGCGGTGCTCTGCCTGGAACACGGACAGGTGCCGCCCAGCCTGCACCACGACACACCCTCACCCCTCGTCGACTGGGACCGGCTGCCCCTGGTGGTGCCGGCGTCCCCGCGGCCCCTGCCCGCCGTCGCCGGACGGCCCGCGATCGCGGCCGTCAACGGGCAGGGCATGTCCGGAACCAACGTCCACGTGGTCCTCGGCCGGGGTCCCGGCTCCGGCACCCCGGCCGGGGACCACGACGTAGCGGAGGCCCTCCCGGACGGGCGCGGCACTCCGCCGGCCCGTGGCCGGCACCTCCGCGCCCACTCCCCGGCCGGTACCGCCCCGTCCCCGCACCGGGACTGACGGGGCCGGGGCCCGCCCCTCGCGGGTGCGGGACCGGCCCGACCGCGCCACCCGTTGATCCACCGGCCTTCCGCCGTTCCTCCGACCTGCCGCCACACCGT